>JASEJA010000015.1:12940-22152 GCA_030017755.1 Candidatus Bathyarchaeota archaeon | reverse complement strand
GATCCAAAATTGCCGAGCCTAAGGCTCCAGACTGGCTTATGAAGGCTATGTTGCCCGATTTTGGCATCTTGTTAAGGAATGTGGCGTTGAGTTTTATGCTTGGGCGGATTATGCCCAAACAGTTGGGTCCAATAATGCGTAAACCATATTTGTTTTTTATTTCGAGAATTTTGTCCTCTAAGGCTTTACCTTCAGCACCAACCTCCTTAAAACCTGCACTAATTATGATTAGGCCTTTTATTCCAGCTTTTCCACACTGCTCCACAACCTCGGGAACAGTTTTGGCTGGAGTTGCGATAACTGCAATGTCTATGGGTTCTGGAATTTGCTCTACGGATTGGGTAAGCTTTTAAACCTAAAATTTCAGTTTTTCGAATGTTAACTGGAAAAATTTTGCCTTCAAAACCTAAATCGATAAAATTTTTCATTAAAGCGTAGCCTACGCTTCCCTCTTCGTCGCTTGCACCAATTACTGCGACGCTCTGAGGATTAAAAATTTTATCCAAATATAAAGTAACCATTATGCTTTAGCCTCTGTGAGTGTTGGGTTTTATGGGAAAATTAAACTTTGCGACTTAAAACTACACTTTTTAAAGTTTCATTTGCTGTTTTATTGTGTTGCGTTTTTCTTCTGTTAATGGACCGAACTTTTTGATTCTGTCTGTGAACATGCTGAAGAGTTCGGCTGCTTTCTTGTAAACTGGTAGTGGCACGTAGCTGTAGCGTACTCGCATGGTTTCAACGCCGTATTTGGCTAATTCCCTTGTCATGTCAATCATTCGTTTCTTTGTGAATTTTTCATCGATTTCCTCGCTTCCTTCAATAACCAGAATTCCGTCGGCTCCGAGGGCGAAGGTAGTGAGCAAATGTTTTAAGCCTAAGATAGCGGTTGAAGGAACAGCTATTATGCGCACGTTTTCTGGATAAATCGTGCGATCAAGCCCTAAGAAGTCCATGCCAGTGTAACCCACATTTTTATCAACAAAGGCTACAATCCTAATTTCGTCTGCTGCCTTATCGGCTAGAACGCCCCGCAATTCAGCAAAAATCTGCCTACTTGTCGAGTTTTTGAAGTCAATGGCCTCTTGTGGACAAACTGGAATGCATGCGCCGCAACCAATGCATTGGAATGGGTCAATTTTCGCTTTGTCTTCTTGCATTGTTATGGCGTTTACTGGGCAAATGGGTACGCAAGCCTTGCAGCCATTACATAAATCTGTTACGACGAAGGCTTTTTCTGGGCTTGTGGTTATATAATCGCTTTTAAGGAATAGTGAGGCTTTGGCTGCTGCGCCTAAACCATCAGAAACTGTGTCGCGCACGTCTTTGGGGCTTATTGCGCAGCCTCCAACAAAAACGCCTGCGACTAATGTGTCCACCGGGTCGAGTTTAGGATGTTTTTCCGTTACAAAACCATCCTCGCCCAAGGGAACTTTTAGTTTTTCAGCCAACTCCTTTAATCCCGCTGGCGGAATCATGGGTGTGGCTAAGGCTACCATGTCATATTCGTCTTCGCGCATCTCACCAGTCAGCGTGTCCTCAGCTAAAACAACAAGCTTACCATTATCATTGTTCTTGTAGATTTCAGCCACTTTTCCCTTTACAAAAACGACGCCAGCTTCCTGATCACGCCAGTACAAATCTTCGTAACCTTTTCCTGTAGCCCTTATGTCAATGTAATAAATTGTAACGTCTATGCCCAACATTTTTTTGAGTACAAAAGCTTGTTTTAGACAGTACATGCAGCAAATGCGACTGCAATATGGAATGTAATTTTTATCCCTTGAACCAGCGCACAAAACGATAGCCATTTTTTGCACGTCGCTTCCGTCGGCGCGTTTAATGTAGCCGCCTGTGGGTCCAGTGGCGGAAGTAAGCCTTTCCAGTTCCATCATTGTTATAACGTCTTTATAGTTGCTGTAGCCGTAAATTTCCAGTTTATTTGCATCGTAGAGCTCGTATCCGGTTGCCAAAATTATTGCTCCAACATTTAACTCAACGGTTTTGCCAGTGTCATCGATGTTTATGGCTTTTGCTGGGCAGAGTTGTTCACATTTGCGGCATTTTGTGCAAGCGTTAAAGTCTATGGTGTAGGCTGATGGGACGGCTTGTGGAAATTCTATGTAGGCTGCTTTTCGCTGTGATAAGCCTTCATCAAACTCGTCTGGGACTGTTACTGGGCAAACTTTTGCGCATACGCCGCAGCTTCTGCATTTTTCGATGTCTACGCCGCGGGGTTTCATGAAAACTTTGACTGTGTAGTTGCCTGGTCTTCCGTTGACTTCTTGCACTTCAGCGTATGTTAGCAAGTTCACGTTTGGGTTTCTTCCAACCTCAGCCATTCTTGGCGTGAGTATGCACTGGGCGCAGTCCAATGTTGGAAAAACTTTTGTTAATTTAGCCATGTTTCCGCCTATACTGGGTTTTCTTTCCACCAAGTGAACTTTAAAGCCTAAATATCCAAGCTCAAGCGCGGCGGTTATGCCCGCTATTCCTCCACCTATGATTAGGATTTCTCTTGAGCCTTTTTCGCTTATGGGCTGAAGGGGTTCAAGTTCCAAGCTTCGCTCGTACCCGCCTCTTATGAGGCTTATAGCCTTTTTTGTTGCTTCTGCGGATAATCCGTGGGTTCCGTGAACCCATGAGTCTTGCTCTCTTATGTTTACGAATTCAAGCATGTAGGGGTTTAAGCCAGCCCTTTCCAAAACACTTTGGAATGTTGCCAAATGCATTCTTGGTGTGCAGCTGGCAACTACAACGCGGTCAAGATTTTCCTTTTTGATGGCATCGATTATCATTTCTTGGGCTGGTTTGCTGCATAAGTATTTGTGATATTTTGCTACTGCGACGCCTTCCCAATTTTTAACTGCGTCAACAACAGCCTTAACGTCCACAACGTCGCCTATGTTTCCGCCGCATTCGCAAACAAAAATTCCAATTCTTGGCGTTTTCTTTTCCATGGGCGTTAATCTCCAGTCTTCAAGATATGTTTGGGTTGATAGAAAGAATAAGACTTATTAAAAATCTTTATCTCTTTAAGGCAACAAAAGTGATGTAGGAAATGAACGTTCAAGAACTCGTCCAAAAACATAAGCTTCTTGAATGCATTCAATGTGGAATGTGCACTGGCGCTTGCCCAGTTTCAAAAAAGGCTAACTTGAATATTAGGCGGTATATGCGAGAAGTTTCCGCCTTAGGCAAGCTAACTGTACATCCACAGAATGAATTGTGGAGTTGCACAACATGCTCCACCTGTGGTGTTCGCTGTCCAAAAGACCTTAACCCATACGAATTTTTAATTGATATTCGCAGCATGGCTGTTGAAGAGGGACAAATTGCCCCAACAATTCGTGATGCTCTTGAAAGCATATTCAAAAATGGCAATCCGTGGGCGAGAATTCGCACCAAACGGTCTGAATGGCTTCAAGGCTTAAACGTCAAACATATTGCCCAAGGCGCAGAATTACTGTATTATGTTGGTTGCACTTCAGCCTATGATCCACGTGTTCAAAACGTAGCCAAAGCCCTTGTGCATTGTTTCCAGAAGGCTGGTTTAAATTTCGGAGTTTTAGGCGATGAGGAAAGCTGTTGTGGAAGCGAAGTTTATGGCATGGGCGAGAAGGGTTTATTCGAATTTCTTGTCGAAGAGAACATAAAAATCTTCAACAAATACAACATAAGACAGACTGTGACAAACTGCCCGCACGGTTTTCATGCTTTCAAAAACCGTTACAACCAGACCAGCTTTGAAGTGCAGCATCACACGCAGTTGCTAGCAAAACTAATTGATGAGAAGAAATTAACTTTCTCGAAAGAGGTGAAAAAGAAAGTTATTTATCATGACCCTTGCTTCCTTGGAAAACAAAACAACATCTATGAAGAACCCAGAAAAGTCATTGAAAGCATACCCGGCGTAACTTTGTTGGAGTTTGACCGCTCAAGGGCACGGAGCTTATGCTGTGAAGGCGGAGGCGGAAGAATGTGGGTTGACATTCCAGGACCACGGTTGGCGGAAATCCGCGTTAAGGAGGCTGTCAACGTCGGCGCAGACATCCTGGCAGTGGCATGTCCCTTCTGCATGTTAACTATGGAAGATGCTGTTAAAACCACAGGGAACGAGGGTAAAATCCAAGTAATGGATGTAGCCGAACTCCTAGCCCTATTCCTATGAAAGCACACAAAACGCGAATGTCAATTTTAGCAGAGTTTCAATTGCCTAAATTGGATACCCTCTCTAGGATTTTTAGAGTTCATACTGATTTAAAAGACATAAAATCAAATTTAAGCAGAACAGCATTAATCTGAGAACATGGGTAAAGTGGAGAAAAAGAAATACCGCTGCGAAATTTGTGGCGAAGAGCTTGACGAAGACGAAGTCTACGAATTGGATGGCATGATTCTCTGCTTTGACCGCTACAACGAAGAAGAAGACTACGCGCCATAGAAGAAGAATGGATATAGTGATGGTGATGTGGATGAGTGAAAAGGATTTTATGAGTGTATGCAGTCGGCAAGAGAATATCAAGGGAAGAGTATGAAACTTATGACGGTTTATGCGAGGAATGTGATATAATCGAGATAGACGAACTGGATTACGAAGAATAATTCCTGCACTATTTCACATATAAATACTAAACGCCAACTATTTTGGGGGTGAAAACTATGGAGAATTGGGACCTAATAATTATAGGCGCAGGACCTGCTGGCTTAGCCGCTGGAATATATGGCGCCAGAAGCGGATTAAAAACGCTGATTTTAGAGGAGAAAATTGTTGGAGGCACAACAGTTAATGCGCCATTAATCGAGAATTATCCGGGTTTTCAAAGCATCAATGGGATGGAACTAGCGCAAAGAATGGCAGCTCAATGCAGAAAGGCGGGCGCCACAATTCACGAATTTGAAAAAGTCATGGACATGAACCTAAAAGGCGACACAAAAATTGTGAAAACAAACAAAGCCACTTATGAGGCGAAAGTTGTTATAATCGCTTCTGGCTCGCATTATCGTGAACTCGGCGTTCCAGGAGAGAAGGAATTTCAAGGTAAAGGCGTAAGCTACTGCGGCACTTGCGATGGACCACTGTTTAAGGGTAAAAAGGTGCTTGTTGTTGGCGGCGGAAACTCTGCTGTTATAACGGCCCTATATTTGGCAGAAATAGCCTCACAAGTTAAAATTGCCCACCGCAGAGAAGAGTTTAGGGCTGAAAAGGCGCTTGTTGACGCTTTGAAGAGGACGGAAAATGTTGAAATTTTATTGAATACGGAAATTAAAGAGATTAAAGGCGAAAAATTAGTTAACAAAGCAATAATATTCAACAACAAGACAGGCGAAACCGGAGAATTGCCCATTGAAGGCGTTTTCGTCCAAGTTGGGGAAGACCCAAACAGCCAACTAGCAAAAGAGGCTGGGGTAGCTGTTGACGAAGAAGGCTACATTATCGTTGATGTTCGTCAAAGAACAAACATCGTGGGTGTTTACGCTGCTGGCGACGTTACAAATCATCCAGTTAAACAGGTGGGAACAGCCGTTGGACAAGGCATAACAGCAGCCTTAGAAGCTTATGGTTATATTCGAAGACCTTATTATTATAAAAGGTAGGAATCAGCCCAAAATAATTATATTTTCGGAGAACTCATTTTTAGAGTTCTATGCTATAAGTGTGCCATAAATAATGGAGCAAGGCGGTTAACTTTCAAGTGTTGGAGAGATATGAGTGAGTGAGGCTTGTGCCGCTGCGGTGACAATTAACCAAGATTACTGTAGCAGATGTTCAATCTGTTATTCCGTTTGTCCTTATGAAGCCGTAAAACGTGATTCTGAAACTGGAAAAGTGGAAATAGACATCCAAAAATGCCAAGTTTGTGGAATATGCTATAGCGCATGTCCATCTGTGGCAATAGAAATCGTTTATTATAACTATGAAAGTTTGATGGATTATGTTAATTGTATGCGGGAAAAGGAGAAAGGCGAAACGCTTGTTCTCATGTGTAGGGGTAACTCGCCAGTCACATGTGAAATTGAAGAAATCCTTCAAGAGCAAGGTTTAAAAATAAGCAATTACATCCCGCTGCGGTTGCCATGTTCTGGCAGGGTTCCAACAGAATTCATTTTTCAAGCATTAAAATCAGGAATAAAAAACGTTGTCTCTATCCAATGCGAAGACCACTTTTGCAGATTTAAACAAGGAACAAAAATAAACGCTAGAAGACTGTCTCTTGGCAGAGCGGTTCTTGAGCAATTAGGCTTTGGCAAAGACGCCATAAAAGTTGTAAAATATTCAAGAAAAGCCATCTACGAAACAGACAAGTGCGTAGGCTGCGACAAATGCGTTTTCATCTGTCCATACGGTGCAATAGAAGCAGAAGCCTTTGCAACTCCAAAAATAAATTTAGACGCGTGTGTTGGTTGTGGAGCGTGTGCTTTAGTTTGTCCACACTTGGCAATTCAGGTTAAAGGTTTTGAATTTGAAAACATAAGCAAGTTGATAAGGCTTTACGGCGAATCAGCCCAAAAACTGAAGAGGGAAGGCGCCTCACCAGCAATTCTCGTTTTCTGTTGTCAATGGTCAGAGTTCTCAGCCCTAGACGACCCAGAATGCCTATTATTCAAGAAAAGGGCTTTTGCCTTAGAAATTCCATGTTTCAAAGCCTTAGACCCAGTTCATGTTGTCCAAGCCCTACATAGTGGTTTTGACGGAGTTATGGCTGTGGTATGCGCTGCGGAAGATTGTAAACTTGAAGAGGGAAGGGAAACAGCTGAAAGAAACGCCAGCGTCTTAAGGAATGCCTTAAAGAAAATGAATCTGCTTGACCGTTTCGAGCTTTTCACAGTTTCACCCAGATGTGTTGGAGAATTTAACCAGAAACTTGAAGAATTTTATAGGAAAATTGCTGCAATGGCGGAGGCTAAAGGAAATGTATAAAATTGTAGCCAAAAAAGAGTTGGCTCCAAAAATAAAGTTATTCGAAGTTTACGCTCCGGAAATAGCGGAAAAAGCCAAACCCGGACAATTCATAATCCTCATAATAGACGAGAAGGGTGAGCGGATACCATTAACAATAGCTGGTTATGACAGGAAAAAGGGTACAGTAACCTTCGTTTTTAACGAAGTTGGAAAGACAACAAAGCAGCTTGGTCTCCTCAAAGAAGGAGACAGTATAACCAACATTACTGGGCCTCTTGGGAACCCCTCTGAAATTAAGAATTTTGGTAATGTTCTATGCATCGGTGGCGGAGTTATGATTGCCCCAATGCTTTTGCAAGTTAAAGCCTTAAGGGAGGTTGGCAACGCCGTCACAACTGTTATTGGGGCGAGGATAAAGGATTTACTCTTTTTTGAAGAGGAGATGAAAGCCTTAAGCCACAAGTTTTATGTGGCAACAGATGACGGTTCAAAAGGCTACAAGGGCTTAGGATTTCTAAAAGAGTTTATAGAGAAGGATAGGTTTGACCGTTGCATTGCTATGGGACCAGTAGTTATGATGAAAACTGTCTGCGAAATCACTAAGCCGTTCGGCATACCAACAATTGTGACTTTGACGCCTATAATGGTTGATGGAATGGGAATGTGCGGCGTCTGCAGAGTTACAGTTGGTGGGCAAATGAAGTTTGCATGTGTTGATGGACCAGAATTTGATGGGCATTTGGTGGATTTTGATGGATTAATTAATAGGCAGCGAATGTTTCTGCCAGAAGAGAGGCTTAGCTCCCTATTGTGGGAAAAGCTTGGAGGTTGCGGTTGTGGCGGAAAATAAGCCTACACCAAAAGTTAAGAAGAAAGCCGTGCCAATGCCTAAACAGAAGCCAGAAGTGCGCAGACGCAACTTTAACGAAGTTGCTTTAGGTTATACTGAAGAACAAGCAATAGAAGAGGCAAGCCGCTGTTTACAATGCCCAAAACCCCAATGTGTCCCAGGCTGCCCCGTGGAAATCGACATCCCAGCCTTCATCAAACTTATCAGAGAAGGAAAATTTGACGAAGCTGTAAAGAAGATTAAAGAGAAAAATAGCCTTCCAGCAATTTGTGGACGTGTCTGCCCACAAGAAGAACAATGCCAAATGAACTGCGTCCTCGGAAAAGCTGGAGACCCAATAAACATTGGCAGATTAGAAAGGTTTGTAGCCGACTGGGAAAGACAAAAGGGCGTTACAATACCAGAAAAAGCTCCAGCAACAGGCAAAAAAGTAGCAATTATAGGAGCCGGACCAGCCGGTTTAACAGCTGCAGCAGACCTAGCCAAACTGGGACACGAAGTTGTGATTTTTGAAGCTTTGCATTTGCCTGGCGGCGTCTTGGTTTATGGAATTCCAGAGTTCCGCTTGCCAAAAAGCATTGTTCAGGCTGAGGTTGATTACATTAAGAAGTTGGGTGTGGAACTGCGTTTGGGTTATTTGATTGGTAGAATACACACAATTCCAGAACTACTTAAGGAGGAAGGATTTGACGCAGTTTTCATTGGAACTGGCGCTGGCTTGCCCCAGTTTTTAGGTGTGCCAGGCGAAAATTTGGGCGGAATTTACAGTGCAAACGAATTTTTGATTAGGGTTAACTTGATGAAGTCCTATGCATTCCCAGAATATGACACGCCAATAAGAATTGGTAGGCATGTGGTTGTCATCGGCGGCGGAAATGTTGCCATGGACAGCGCCCGTTCAGCATTGCGCTTAGGCGCTGAGGAAGTCTGCATTGTTTATCGTCGTTCACGCGAAGAGATGCCAGCCCGCAAAGAAGAAATAGAAAACGCTGAAGAAGAGGGTATAATCTGCAAGTTTTTGGCTAACCCAACAAGGTTTATCGGCGATGAAAAGGGCTGGGTTAAACAGATGGAATGCATCTGCATGGAGCTTGGACCGCCAGACGAAAGTGGAAGACGAAGACCAGTTCCAGTTAAGGGTTCAGAATTCATTATGAATGTGGACACGGTTATCGTTGCCATTGGGCGGACGCCAAACCCAATAATCCAACGCACAACAGAAGGGTTAGCAGTTACTAAATGGGGAACAATAGTTGTGGATGAAAATGGAAGAGCAAGCCTTGAGGGGGTTTATGCTGGCGGAGACATCGTAACAGGCGAAGCAACAGTAATAAGCGCCATGGGCGCGGGCAAAAAAGCAGCAAAAGCCATACACCAATATTTAATGAATAAAAAATAAAACAATGGTCAAAAAGACGTTTTGCAAGCAAAAAATATATGAAATGTGAATGTAAACAA
>JASEJA010000015.1:0-12840 GCA_030017755.1 Candidatus Bathyarchaeota archaeon | reverse complement strand
ATGGTCAAAAAGACGTTTTGCAAGCAAAAAATATATGAAATGTGAATGTAAACAAAACACTAAAATCTGGGAGAGTAAAGTGAGTTGGATATTGTTGTTTGTGTTAAGCATGTTCCGGAGACTGCAGAGGCAGAGTTAAAGATTGATGCTAGTGGTAAAGGTATAGAGAAGTCTGGTTTGGTTTTTTACATTAACGAGTGGGACGATTACGCTTTAGAAGAGGCTGTACGCATTAAAGAAAAATTTGGCGGAACAGTCACAGCCATAACCGTCGGCGCTGAAGATTCAGATAGCACATTGCGCAAGTGTTTAGCCCGCGGAGCAGACAAAGCCATACGCTTAACAGACCCAAAATTTGCTGGTTCAGACGGCTACGCAACTGCAAAAATTCTATACAGCGTAATCAAAAATCTCCATTACGATTTGGTTTTGACTGGGATGCAGGCTGGCGATGACGGCTATGCCATGGTAGGTCCGATATTGGCTGAAATGTTGGGAATTCCCCACACAACGATGGCTAAAAAAATTGAGCTGGAGGCTGGAGTAGCCAAGGTTAACCGTGAATTGGAAGGCGGATTAGAAGAGCAGCTTGAAATAAAGTTGCCAGCGCTAATTTCGGTTCAAACGGGCATTAATGAGCCATGTTATGTTTCAATAATGGGCATTCGAAAGGCTATGCAAAAAGAAATAAACGTGATGACTTTAGCGGATACGGGATTATCTGAAGCAGATATGGGCGAAACTGGTTCTTGGCTTAAAATAGAGAAGCTTTATGTGCCGCCAGCAGAAAAGCAAACAGAATTCCTCAAAGGAACTCCAGACGAGGTTGCAGCAAAGGTTGCTGAAATCTTAAAGGCAAGGGGGTTCATATAAATGCCAGAAATCTTCGTTTTAGCCGAGCATAGGCAAGGACAAATTCGCGACATAACTTATGAAATGTTGACAAAAGCCAGAGAAATCGCAGAAAAAGCAAACTTGATGCTAACCGCTGTAATCCTCGGCAAGGAAGTTAAAGAAAAAGCGAAAACATTAGCTGAATATGCCAAAAAAGTTTTGGTTGTTGAAGATGCGAAGCTTGAAAACTTCAACTCTGACGCTTACCAAAAAGTGCTTGTAAACCTTATGAAAGAATATAAACCAACCCTAACATTGATTGGTCACACGTCTTATGGCATTGAACTGGCTCCGAGGCTTGCCGCCGCTTTGAATATGCCGCTTGCCACTGATTGTATAGACTTAGCATTGGAGGGCGACACGTTAACTGTTACGAGGCAAATGTATGGCGGAAAAGTGAACGTAAACGCAACTTTGCGGAAAGCAGAAAGCTACATGGTAACAGTTCGCCAAGCAGCTTTTACAACCCAAAAACCAGTCACGCCACTAAACGGAGAAATTATAGAAAAGCCATCGCTTCTCACGGAAGAGATAACCACTAAACGTTTCATCCAATACATTTTGCCGCCGCCAGGTGGAGTTGACATAACGGCAGCAGAAAAGCTTGTTGGGATAGGTAGGGGAATAAAAGACCAAAGCAACATCCCATTAATAGAAGATTTCGCCAAAACCATAGGCGCAGTCCTAGCCTGTTCACGTCCAATAGTGGATAAGGGTTGGCTTCCAAACGACCGCCAAGTTGGAAGTTCAGGAAAAACCGTCAAACCTAAACTTTACATAGCTTTGGGCATAAGCGGCGCCTTTCAGCATGTCCTAGGAATGAAAAACTCTGACCTTATAATAGCTATAAACAAAGACCCAAACGCTCCAATATTCAGCTTTTCAGACTACGGCGTTGTTGAGGATTTGTTCAAGATAATACCTTCTCTGAAAAACAAGATTTATGAGTTGAAGGGACAAAAAGCCTAAACTCTAAAAATTTGAAAAGGAGAAAAATGAAATGGAGTTTAAATTAAACGAGGAACAACAAGAAATAAAACGTGCTGTCCGCGAATTCTGCGAAAAAGAGTTCACGCCAGAACTCGCCCTTGAATACGACCAAAAAGAAGAGTTTCCAATGGCACTCTACAAAAAGGCAGCCCAACTCGGATTTACAAGCATGCGGATACCCACAGAATATGGTGGACAAGGCTACGGCGTCCTAGAAGAATGCATAGTCGTTGAAGAAATGTGCCGTGTTGACCCCGGTTTGGGCGTGGCAGTTTCGCTTGGAAACTTGATGGTGCCAGATGTGCTTCTACAACATGGTAGTGAAGAACAAAGAGAAAGGTATATTCCGCCACTTGCGAAGGGCGAGAAAATTGCTGCTGCAGCGTTTACAGAGCCAGAGCATGGAAGCGACATAACACGTATGAACACGACAGCTGTAAAAAGCGGAAATGAATGGATCATAAACGGCGACAAACAGTTTATAACAAACGCGCCGATAGCAGACACTTTCATAATACTATGCCAAACAGACCCAAACGCCCAGCCACCACACAGAGGACAAAGCCTTTTCCTAGCTGAAAAGGGCATGCAGGGATTAGACGCAACAAAATTACATGGAAAAATGGGTATAAAACCATGTGTGACGGGTTCGCTTTCCCTAAGCGATTTGCGGGTGCCAGAAACAAATTTGGTTGGCGAATTAAATAAGGGCTTTTATTATGCTTTGGAGCTTTTTGATGGAACACGCATAACAGTTGCAGCCCAAGCTGTGGGGATGGCTCAAGGCGCCTTTGAAAAAGCCTTAAACTATGCTAAAACCAGAAAACAATTCGGACAACCAATAATAAACTTTCAAGCAGTATCCTTCAAACTTGCTGAGATGGCTATGAAAATAGAGGCAGCCCGTTTAATGACGTATAAGGCAGCATGGCTCTACGACAAGGAGAAGCCAAATGCAATGGCTACTTCTATGGCAAAAGCTTACGCCAGCCGCGTAGCAATGGAAGTTACGGATGAGGCTATTCAAATATTTGGTGGATATGGCTATTTAGCAGATTATCACGTGGAACGTTTTCACCGTAGTGCAAAAATAACGGAAATCTACGAAGGAACAAGCGAAATTCAAAAGCTTACAATAATTAATTTCTTACAAAAACAAGCATAACGCTTTTCTCTTTTCTATTTTTGCGGAATCCATTAACTTTTAAGGAAATGTTGGCTTTCGTTTTTCAAAAATTTTATTACCTTTGCTAATATTCAACATTACGTATTAAGAAGGAGGAAAATTTGTGGCTATTGGAAATTTGAAAAAAGCGGCAGTTATAGGTTCTGGAGCAATGGGTCATGGAATAGCTCAGCTTTTGGCGATGGCTGGCTGCGAAGTTGCAATGGTGGACATAAGCGACGAACTTCTCCAAAAGGGTAAGGAAAAAATTAAATGGAGCCTGGACAAGTTTGTGGAGAAAAAACGTATAAGGGCGGAGGATGCCGCTGCAGCCTTAGCTCGCATAACTACGACAACAAGTTATGAGCAAGCAGCTAAAGACATAGACCTAGTCGTAGAAGCAGTCGTAGAAAATATAGAAGTGAAAAAGAAGGTTTTCGCAACCCTCGACCAGTTCGCGCCTTCCCACGCCATATTTGCATCAAACACCTCAACATTAAGCATAACTGAGATGGGGAAAGCCACAAAACGCCCAGATAAGGTTGCTGGAATGCACTTTTTCAACCCACCGCAACTGATGGCTCTGGTTGAAGTTATAAAGGGCGAAAGCACAAGCCAAGAAACCATAAACACGCTGGTGGAACTCGCCAAAAAACTTGGAAAAACACCAATAGTCGTGCGAAAAGATGTGCGAGGCTTCATAGTAAACAGAATATTAGGCGCAGTTTTCAACGAAGCCTTCTGGGCTTACCATAGAGGCGAAGCCACAAAAGAGGGAATAGACGCATCCGTAAAATACAGCGGCGGCTTTCCAATGGGCTGGTTTGAGCTTGCAGATTTTGTCGGTTTAGACATAGCCTACGAAGTTGGCAAAATATTGTATGAGGCTTATGGCGAAAGAATGAAACCATGCGCAGAAGTAATAGACCCGCTAGTAAAAAGCAGCAAACTTGGACAAAAAACTGGTGTAGGCTTTTACGATTGGACTAAGGGAAGACCAAGAATACCATTTAACCTACTTGAGGAATATGATGTTGAAAGGTCATGGGCTGTGGCTGTTAATGAAGCAGCTTGGCTTATCCATGATGATGCTGCAAATCCAGCTGACATTGACACTGGAATGAAATTGGGAACTTATTGGCCTTCTGGACCTTGCGAGTATGCTGACAGAATGGGCTTGGATACTATGCTTAATAAGCTTAGGGAATTATATGCGAAATATAATATGGAACTTTACAAGCCATGCCCACTATTAGAAGAGTATGTTAGTAAGGGGTGGACTGGCAAAAAAGCTGGAAGGGGGTTCTACTAAATGAAGTTTGAGTTGACAGAAGAACAGTTGGCAATAAAGAATGCTGTGAAAGAATTCTGCGAAAAAGAGTTCAAGCCAGAACTCGCCCTAGAACTGGATAAGAAAGAGGAATATCCAATTGAGCTTTACAAGAAGGCTGCAAAGCTTGGTTTCACAAGCATGTTTTTCCCGCAAGAGTATGGCGGACAAGGATGCGGTTTGCTGGAAACATGTTTGGCTATTGAAGAAATGTGCAGAGCTGATTCTTCGCTTGGTGTTGCTATTTCTAGTGGAAACTTTGGCAGCGAACTCATTTTGGCTTATGGGTCAAAGGAGCAGAAGGAGAAGTATCTTCCATCCATATGCAAAGGCGAAACAATGTCAGCAGCAGCTTTTACCGAACCAAACGTTAGCGGCAGCGACATAACCCGCATGGAAACCACAGCCACAAAATACGGAAACGAATGGTGGATAAACGGAACAAAAATCTTCATAACAAACGCAACACTCGCCGACTTCATAGTTGTCTTAACACAGACGGACACAAAAGTTAGACCAACATACCGCGGCGAAACCCTCTTTGTTGTAGACAAAGGCACGCCTGGACTCGAAACAACAAAGCTTCACAATAAAATGGGAATTAGATGTTCAGTGACTGGAGAAGTTAACTTCGACAATGTTAAAGTGACGGACTGGAACATTGTTGGCGAACTAAATAGAGGCTTCTATCACTCAATGGAATTCTTTGACAAAACCAGAGTAGGCGTTGCAGCTCAAGCGGTTGGCATGGCTCAAGGAGCTTGGGAAATAGCCTTCAAATATTCCAAACAACGCGAAGCCTTTGGACAACCAATACTCCAACATGAACTAATAGGCTGTGGATTGGCAGAAGCCATGACAAAAATTGAGGCTGCAAGATGGCTCACCTACAGGGCTGCTTGGCTTATAGACATTGGAAAAATGGATCCAATGGCAACAGCCATGGCAAAACAGTACGCAAGCCGTGTGGCAATGGAAGCCACAGACTTTGCCATTCAAACCCTTGGCGGATATGGTTACTTGGGCGATTATAGGGTTGAGAGGTATCATAGGGATGCAAAGATTACTGAGATTTATGAGGGAACCAGTGAAATCCAGAAGCTGACAGTTCTAAAATATCTGTTGAGAAAATATTAGGGAAGCGGATTAAAATAATATATGTATAGTTGCAAAATGGATGGTGTGGTGAAAAATTTGAGTAAAGCATATGAAACAATAAAGATTGAAAGGGAACAAAACCTCTTGTGGATAATCCTAAACAGACCTCATAGGCTTAATGCTTTCAACGATGTCTTGATGGAAGAGCTTGCAGACGCCTTAGACATGGCTGAAAAAGACCCATCAATAAGATGCCTAATAATAACTGGAGAAGGAGACAGATCCTTTAGCGCAGGCGCAGACGTGACAATGTTTCCAAAAGCAACGCCAGCAAAGGCTGAGGAATTCTCAAGGGCTGGACAGAAAGTTTTCGGCAAAATAGAGGAAATGTCAAAACCAGTCATAGCCGCAATAAACGGCTTCGCCCTCGGAGGAGGCTTAGAATTGGCATTGGCATGCGACTTTAGGATAGCAGCTGAGCACGCTGAACTTGGAAGCCCAGAAATAGCCTTAGGTTTGATTCCAGGATGGGGCGGAACCCAGAGGCTTGTGCGTATTGTGGGTTTGGCGAGGGCGAAGGAAATGGTTATGTTTGGCATCAGATTAAAGGCTGAAGAAGCATTGCGAATAGGGCTTGTGCATAAAGTTGCGCATTACGAAAAACTACGAGAAGAAGCCCGAACATTGGCGAGCAAGCTTGCTGAAGGCCCGCCGATAGCCATGAAATATGCAAAACACGCCTTAAACTTTGGAACGCAAGTGCCATTAGAGGTTGGATTAAGACTTGAGGCCGGACTGATGGGACTAACATTTTCCACAGAAGACTTGAAAGAAGGCGTAGAAGCTTTCATGTCAAGACGTAAGGCTGAGTTTAAAGGCAAGTAACCTACACATTTTTCTAACATTACCCTCTTTTCTATATCTAAACAGAATAAAAAGGGATTGAAATGAGAAAAGTAGCCGTAATAGGAGTTGGCAACTCTAAATTTGGAAACAGAAGCGACGTGAACGTGGCAGAATTAGCTTTCGAAGCCGTGAAACCTTCCTTAGAAGATGCAGGAATAAGTGCCAAAAATGTGGAGTTTGTGGCTATAGGAACCGCTGGTGCTGGAGCTTGGTATGAGGAGCTGCTTCCAGCGGTTGTGGCAGCTGAATATTGTGGTCTAACAAAAGCGGGACTAATGCGATGCGAAGCTGCATGCGCAAGCAGTAGCGCAGCTTTCCAAGCAGCTTATTCCACAATTGCGAGTGGGCAAGCGGATATTGCTATGGCTTTGGGCGTTGAGAAAATGAGGGAAATTGACACTCCAACGGCCATGGAGTGGATTGGAAGGGCTGGATACTACCTGTGGGAGTTTCACAATTTTGGACTAACATTTCCAGCCTACTATGCCTTGCATGCCACTGCGCACATGGCAAAGTTTGGAACAACAGAGGAGGATTTAGCTTTGGTGGCTGTGAAAAACCATAAATATGGCTCCATGAACCCAATAGCCCACCTTCAAAATAGAATAACAGTTGATGATGTTTTATCTTCCATGGTAATAGCTTCCCCATTGAAACTTTTTGACTGCTGCCCCATGACGGATGGTTCTGCAGCCGTAATTTTGGCTTCTGAAGAAAAAGTCAAAGAGTTGGGCATAGACACTCCAGTTTGGGTTGCGGGAATCGGCTATTCTTCTGGAACAGCAAATCTTAGCAAAAGATTAGATTATGTGGGTTTGGAAGCAAGCGTGCAAGCAGCCCAAATGGCTTACAAAATGGCTGGAATCGCCCCGAGCCAGGTTGACTTCGCAGAATTTCACGACTGTTTTACAATAGCGGAAATAATGGCTTATGAAGATTTAGGCTTCTGCCCTAAAGGCGAAGGCGCCAAACTCATCCGTGAAGGACAGACAGAAATTGGTGGAAAAATTCCAGTGAACATGGATGGCGGCTTAAAGGCTAAGGGGCATCCAATAGGTACAACTGGTTGTTCCATGATATACGAGGTTACGAAGCAACTTCGTGAAGAGGCTGTGGAAAGAGGAAGGCAGGTTCCACTAAAAAATTACATAGGATTAGCCCATAATGTTGGTGGAACTGGGCATTACTGTTACGTTACAATATTAAGGAGATGATTGGTATGTCAAGTATGCCGACGATAAAATCTAGGGAAATAAAAATTGTTCAAGATATACCCATAAGCAAGACGTTAAAGTTTTGGGAAGGCTTAAAAGAAGGGAAGGTTTACGCAACAAAATGTAAAAAATGTGGAAAAGTGTACTTTCCACCATCGGCTGACTGTCCAGAATGCCTATCTTCTGAAATGGATTGGATTGAATTAAGTAGTGAAGCAGAAATCGAAACTTTCACACATGTTGTTGTCAGACCAACGACGTTTCAGCAGTATAAACCTTACACTGTGGCGATTGGCAAGTTGAAGGAAGGTGTGCGGGTTCTGGCGTGGTTGACGGGGTTCAAGTTATCACAAATCAGCGTGGGTATGAAGGTTAAGCTTGTAGCAAAAATTTCGCCAGAAGGCTACGCCACATACGAGTTTGTTCCGCCTTAAAAATGCGTTTCTATTTCCACTTTTTTATCCAATTCAAAGTTTCAGTTATCACTACTTCTTCTTTTCCACTATAAACATGGTCTGCGCCATTAACTGTTAAGAAAGTTTTTGGCTCTTTTGCCAGCTCGAATACTTGGCGGGCTTCTTCGACGCCCACGAGAACGTCAGCATCACCAATCACAACTAACAAGGGAACAGTACCCAATTTTGTTACTGCTTCGCATTCGTTTAGCTTCATGAGTTTCTCCCTAACATTTTTTGGGCGCAACTTTATTCCAAAAACTTCCAGTTTAAACAATTTTGAAGTGTCAAAAACCTTGTCAATCCAGGAGAAGAGCATGAACCAGTATAAGCCGCTTTTTCCTCTTGTGCGAGTAATGAATTTTTTAACATTATAGTCGTGGTTGTTTGGGGTAGACCACAAGATAAGTCCTTTAATGCGTTTATCATTTTGGACGGAATATAGCGAAACTGCTCCGCCTAAACTGTGTCCTAAAACAAAAATTTTGTCAGAAACGACTTCCGCTCGTGAGGCTAAATAGTTAATGGCGCATTTAACGTCTGTTTGTTCACCAAAACCATAGTCAAAACTTCCAAGACTTTTTCCAACCCCTCTAAAATCGAAGAGCAACACAACAAAACCGTTTTCGCATGCCTTTTTTGCTAATTTTTCATAGATTTTGATGGCGTGAAAGCCGTGAGCGTTCATGCCGTGGCATATGAGTAAGGCTGGTGCTGGAACATGGTCTGGAATATACAGTTCACCATAAAGTCGTAAATCTTCGCAGTTAATCCAAACCGTTTCAGTTTTCAAAGGGTGACCCCGTTGTAGAAAGTATTATTACCCCATCGTCTCTAATATTTAAGATTAGGGTTTGAGATGTGTCCTAAAAAGAGAAAGGTGAAGGAAGAAAAAATTGAAAGGAAGGAAGCGCTGGAAAAACCATGGTACAAGTTTTGGCCTGAAGGGGTTCCTAAACACATAGATTATCCTGAAATTCCACTTTTCCAGTTTCTTAAGGACACGGCGGGAAAATATCCAGAAAAAACTGCAATAGTTTATTTTGATAGAAAAATCAGTTATAAGGAGTTAGACACAATTACGGACAAGTTTGCAACAGCTCTAACAGATTTCGGCGTGAAAAAGGGCGACAAAGTTGCCATTTTCTTGCCTAACATTCCTCAATTTATAATTGCATATTATGGTGCTATAAAAACTGGAGCCGTTACAACAGCCATAAGCCCCTTATACAAGGAACGTGAAGTGGAGCATCAACTTAACGATTCTGAGGCCGAAACAATAATTGTTTTAGACCTCCTCTATCCCATTGTGGAGAGGATTTGGCAGAAAACACAACTGAAAAGAGTAATCGTAGCAAGCTTGAAAGAGTATATGCCTAGAGCCACAGCCTTTTTGGGCTCCTTATTGAAGAAGATTCCATCCCAAAAAATTGAACGCAAACCAAACGTTTACTTCTTTAAGGAACTTGTGGATAAGTATCCGCCAAACCCGCCTAAAGTTGAGATAAACCCCAAAGAGGATTTGGTGGCGCTGCAGTACACTGGTGGAACAACTGGAACATCAAAGGGTGCAATGTTAACTCACATGAATTTGGTTTCAAACGCCGTCATGTGTAAAGCTTGGCTTAGAGATGTAGCAGAAGGCAAAGAAACCTTCTTGGCTGTTTTGCCGCTCTTTCACATTTACGGCATGACCACGGGCATGAACGCTCCAATTTACATAGGCGGAACAATCGTTTTACTACCGCGCTTTGATGTTGTCAGCACATTCCACGCCATACAAAAGTATAAGGTTACAGTTTTCTGCGGAGCACCAACAATGTACGCCATGCTTCTAGCCCATCCAGACTTAGGCAAATACGACTGCACATCTGTGCGTTTCTGCCTATCTGGCTCGGCGCCGCTTCCACCAGA
This sequence comes from Candidatus Bathyarchaeota archaeon, assembly GCA_030017755.1. GTDB lineage: Archaea > Thermoproteota > Bathyarchaeia > Bathyarchaeales > Bathycorpusculaceae > JASEJA01. The sequence goes on along the minus strand of JASEJA010000015.1, from coordinate 2,874 downwards.
AATTCAGAAAAAATTCATGGAAGTAACAGGCGGCGTCCTCGTGGAAGGTTATGGCTTAACAGAATCCTCACCAGTAACCCACTGCAACCCCTTGGACAAGACGCTGAAAACCGTGAAAGTTGGCTCTATTGGAATACCTTGGCCTGACACAGATGCAAAAATAATGGATGCCGAAACTGGAGAGAAGGAGCTTGCGCCTGGCGAAACTGGCGAGTTGGTTGTGAAGGGACCGCAGGTTATGAAGGGTTATTGGAAAATGCCTGAAGAAACAGCTCAAGTCCTGCGGGATGGGTGGCTTTACACTGGCGACATTGGAAAGATGGATGAAAATGGCTACTTTTACATTACAGACCGCAAAAAAGACCTAATAAAATATAAGGGCTACAGCGTTTATCCCAGAGAATTGGAAGACGTTTTGTATGAGCATCCAGCCGTAAAACTTTGTGGAGTGATAGGCAAGCCAGACCAGGTGGCTGGTGAAATTCCAAAGGCTTTTATAGTGTTGAAGGAGGGTGTTACAGCTACTGAGAAGGAAATTATGGATTTTGTTAATGAGAAGGTTGCGCCTTATAAGGCGATAAGGGAAGTGGAATTTCGCAAAGAACTGCCCATGACTATGGTTGGCAAAGTCCTAAAAAGGGTGCTTCGAGAAGAAGAACGCAAAAAGCTGAAACAAAAACCTAATTATCCCACCTTTATTTCGCAGATTCCAAACCGCTCGCCTTAGAAACTTTTAGCAGCTTCCATCTGCCCAAAAAATCCTTCTTATAAAAATGGAATAATCCACACGCTTGACACCGCATAATCTTTGTTCCCTTATCAACATCCAACTCAACCAGCTCAGTAATTCCATCACAATCAAAACATTTGCCTAAATGCCTCTTCTCCTCTGCCATTCGGAACCCAACAGCGCAGTTTATTATCGATTTTAAATTAAAACTTTTCCAAAATGTATATTGCATTGCTTGTTTTAATACAAGGCTGATTTGAAGTGCGCGTCAAAATTAATGTGACAGGCATAGTTCAAGGCGTCGGCTTTCGCCCGTTCATTTACAGAATAGCCGTTAAAAATGGTTTGAAAGGGTATGTTAGAAATCGCGGCGATGCTGGAGTAGAAATATTTCTAGAAAGCTCGGAAGAAAGCATAAAGGCTTTTCTGCGGGATTTAAAGGAGAAGAAGCCGCCGCTGGCAAAAATTTACGATGTCATAGTTAAACAAGTGAAAGGCGCAAACGAATACGAAACTTTTACCATTTATAAAAGCTCTGAAGAGGCGGAGCTTTCTGGTTCTGTTATTCCGCCTGACATTGCCATATGCGACGAATGCCTAAAAGAGCTTAGAAACCCAGAAGACCTGCGTCATGACTATTTTTTCATCACATGCACGGACTGCGGTCCAAGATACACAATTATTGAGCATTTGCCCTATGACCGTGAAAATACGATAATGCGAGAATTCACTATGTGCCCCTTCTGTCAAAGCGAATATATTGACCCGTTGAATAGGCGTTTTCATGCACAAACTGTGGCTTGTCCAAAATGTGGACCAAAAGTTTACTTGACAACATCAAAGGGCGAACCAGTAGCGTGCGCAGACCCCATAAGAGAGGCTGGTAAGCTTATTGCTGAAGGTTTTATAGTTGCTGTTAAGGGTTATGGCGGTTTTCATGTGGCAACATCAACGCTTAAGGATAAACCATTGATTAGGCTTAGGAGGGTTAAGCATAGAAGCCAAAAGCCATTCGCCATAATGGCGCGAAGCCTAGAAGCCATAAAAACCTTTGCTGAAATGGGCGAAAATGAAGAGCGCCTCCTAACCGCTTATACGCGTCCAATTGTTTTGCTAAACAAAAGTAGGGACTATTACCTTTCAGATTTAATTGCCCACGGACTGCATAATGTTGGCGTTATGTTGCCCTATACAGGTTTGCATTACATGCTCTTCGACAAAGTGGACGAACCAGCATTTGTCATGACCAGTGCGAATCCGCCGAACCAGCCCATAATAAAGGATAACGAAGAAGCCTTGCTGAAGCTTGGCGGAACAGTTGACTATTTCCTCTTTCACAATCGCCAAATAGCCCACAGATGCGATGACTCGGTTGTTCGCATGCACGGCGAACAGTTGGTTTTTATTAGACGTTCACGTGGTTATGCGCCCGCTCCAGTAATGCTTAAGGAAAAGGCGAAATTTTGTGTTGTTGGTTTTGGTGGAGAACTTAACAACACCGCTTGTGTTTTGCTCGGAGACAAAGCATTCATTTCACAGCATATAGGCGATGTGGAAAATATTGAGACAAGGGATTTTCTGGAAAACGCAACAAAACACCTAATCCATTTAACAAACAGCAAAGTAGAAGTGGTTGCATGTGATTTGCATCCAAAATTTGTAACAACAAAACTAGCCCAAGAAATGGCGAAAGAAAACCACTGGCAACTAATCCAAGTCCAACATCACTATGCACATGTTGCAGCTTTAATGGCTGAACACAACCTAAACGAGATTGTGGGCGTATGCTGTGACGGATATGGATATGGCTTAGACGGCGAAGCATGGGGAGGCGAAATAATAATTGGCACACGAAACCCATCAGAATTCAAAAGAGTAGCCCACCTCGAGAAACAGCCTCTCCTCGGCGGGGATTTAGCAACCCGTTATCCACTGCGGATGGCGGCTGGAATGCTTCACAAGAAAACTGAAATTAAAAGCTGGCTTCTACAAAATAGTGAACATTTTCCACACGGCAAGGATGAGGTTCAAATAATTCTTCAGCAGTTGGAAAGGCGCCATAACATTGTTGAGACATCAAGTTGTGGAAGAGTTTTGGACGCGGTTGCGGCGGTTTTGGGCATATGCTATGAACGCACTTATGA
>JASEJA010000014.1 GCA_030017755.1 Candidatus Bathyarchaeota archaeon | reverse complement strand
GGCAACAGGGATGGTACACGACAGAGACCAAGAAATCGCAAAGGAAATTTAATAACTAAAGCACCAAAAGTCAAACGAATGCGTATCATTGATTTGTAACTCTATGGGTAATGACACGTGTAACCCAGTAACGTCTTGCATCGATTGTTTTAGGCGTTCTACCCTAAATGAAACTCACTTAAACACATCATTACCCAAAACGTGAAGCTAACAAACCTATAAAAGACTGTTCATTTCATTTATTTCCATATAAAAAGCTCAAAAGATGGAGGTAAAAAAACCTTAAAAATAAACGCAAACAGAAAAAGGGGGAAGATGCGGGGAGATTTCGGTGAAAACAACACTATGCAACTTCTGTTTAAAAAGTGGAATATTGTGCCAAAAATGTTTAGCTAAAGTTAAGTCTGGTGAAATAACAGAATTAGACTTGAAAATTGCCCGTTTACTCTTATCTTTAGAGGAGAAATATCCTTCCCTTCAGAACGTTTATTTTCATAAGGCTGTTGATGCTGACAAAACTTTGGCGGTAATTGTCGGACCAGGCGATGTTCCTCGTCTATTAGGTTATGGCGGCAAAATAATAAAGGCGTTGGGCGAAGAAATTGGTAAGAGGGTTCGTGTTTTGGAGTATGGGGTTGATGACAGAAAATTTTTGGAGGATTTATTTGCGCCTTTAAGCATAGTGACTATCAACACTATTTGGCTTCCTGATGGGACCACTGAGACTAGGGTAATCTTAAGGAAGAGGCGTGGTTCGCAGCCGCCTTTTGATGTAAAAGCTTTAAAGGAGATTGCTCGTAAAGTTCGCAACATGACTTTGCGTGTTGAATTTGCTGATTAACGGTTTGGCGGTGTGCATATGAAGTTAGATTCCTTTGGGGATTGGCGGAGAACCCATTATTCGGTTGATGTTAAGCCTGAAATGGATGGTTTGGAAGTTACGCTTTTCGGTTGGGTTCAAGAGATTAGGGATTTGGGTGGAATTCGCTTTATAATATTGCAAGATAGGGAAGGCACTATTCAAATTACTATTCCACGGAAAAAAGTTGCAAACGAAGTCTTGTCGAAATCTGACATTTTGCAGAAAAGGTATAGCATAGGTGTGAAGGGAACCGTGAAAAAGACTGAAGTTACTCCAAGAGGAGTCGAAGTTATACCGAAGGAAATTAAAATTTTTGGCACAGCTGCTCCTCAACTACCCATAGATATTACTGGAAAGACACCTGCAAGTTTGGAAACACGATTGGACGCTAGAGCCTTAGACCTTTGTCAAGACAAAAACATAGCAGTCTTCAAAATTCAACATGCAGCCGTAGAAGCCATTCGAGATTTTCTATTTGAAAAAGGCTTCGTAGAAGTGCACACGCCAAGGATTATTGCTTCCGCGACTGAAGGCGGCGCAGCCCTATTCCCCGTAGACTATTTTGGAAGGAAAGCCTTTCTTGCTCAAAGTCCGCAATTGTATAAAGAGCAGCTTGTCATGAGCCTCGAAAAAGTTTTCGAGGTAGGTCCGTTTTTTAGGGCTGAAGAATCTCATACAAGATTTCACACTAGCGAGTTTGTTTCCATAGACATTGAGCAGGCGTTTGCGGATGCTGAAGATGTGATGCAGTTGCTTGAAAGGTTGATGCAGCATGTTTGCAAAGTTGTGAATGAAAAATGCGGGAAAGAGTTGGCTTTGCTGAAGCATAAAATTGAAGTACCAACAGTTCCGTTTAAACGGTTAACTTATGATGAAGTTCTCAAAGAATTGGAAAGGGAAAGCGTAAATGTTCCATGGGGAGAAGACATTCCAACACCAGCCCTAAGGACTCTAGGAAAAATTCACCCACACTTCTATTTCATAACCGACTGGCCCACACACTCCAAAGCTTTCTACATAAAACCCCGTGATGATAAACCAGAAATTTGCGAGGGCTTCGATTTGATGTGGCGTTGGCTTGAGCTTGTTTCTGGCGGGACAAGAATTGCGGATAAGGAGCTTTTGATAAAGCGTTTGAAAGAGAAGGGACTAAACCCAGAGGCTTTCAAGTTTCATTTGCAAGCTTTTGATTTTGGTATGCCGCCGCATGCTGGTTGGGCTATTGGTTTGGAACGTTTAACGATGATGTTGACGGGTAAAAGGAACATTAGAGAAGTTACGCTTTATCCAAGGGACAAGTTCAGAGTAACACCATAAAACTCATACGCATCTCTTCTTCAGCTGCGTTTGCTGCGGTCATAATGAAAATTCCTGTTGTAAGAGAACAGCAAGCCTTGACCTGGTGTTTTTCTGCGATTTTCTTGCAGATTTCAACGATAGTGATTAGTTTTCCTTTTGGCACTTTTTCATTATTTCAACGACCTCGCTTGGGTTAACAAGAACAACTTCGTCTCCTACCTCTGCTCCCATTTTGTGAACTGCGTTGTAACATGGAAACCTCTTCTCTAATCTCAGTACTTTCGGCAAACCTTTCTTGTCTGCCAACTTCTCCTGCCAAGATTTCTTTCTGTAACTCATTCCATCTTCGCCTCTTGTTTTTCCTATACTGTTTCAGCAATTCTACAATTTTGTTCTCATTTATTTCTTTAGTGCACATACTCACGATAGCATTGCCCTACTTAGAAAGCGAAAATGCCAAGGCATTTATGATATTTCATAAAATTTAAGGTATAATTTCGCATTCGGTTCTGTAAAATTTAACATATTTTTTAGTTAAAAATGTCATAAAAACTGATAAACACCAACTTCTTTATTCGCAAATTGAGGAGAAAAGCCAAAATGGGTTGTGGAGTATATGCAGCAATAAACTTCGAAGAACAGCCCATATTTCCATACATTTACTGGGGCATGAGAGCCCAAAACCACAGGGGACATCAATCCCACGGATTCCTAACATTTGATAATGGAAAATTTCACGTTCACAGAAGCTTAGACCTTATACCAAAAATAAAAACAAGCGCCATCCAGGAATGGTTTGGATGTTTACCTGGTCGTTTGGGTATAGCAAATGTTAGATACACAACTTCTGGAAAATGCGACGAAAAGTCCCTAATAAGGGGCACTCAACCAGTAACAGCCTCAAAAAATGGATTTGCAGTGGCTGTTTCCTTTAACGGTAATGTTGTTAACGTATTCCAAGTTAAAGATGAAATAAGCAAATATTTTCCGAAATTTTCCTATGAATGCGACGCAGACCTAATAGCTCACAAACTTGTAATTGAATTGTTAAAGAAGAAAGATTTTGCATCCGCGGTAAAAACATGTATGGAAGAAATTGAAGGCGCCTTCTCTGTGACGTGCATAACGAAAAATGGCGAGTTCTTTGCCTTTAAAGATCCAAACGGGATAAGACCATTATGCGCTGGACATAGCGAAGACAGAAAAACTTACGCTTTCTCTTCAGAAACTGTAGGCTTAGACATAAACGGCTTCAAAAAAGCCTTTGAAATTGAACCAGGCGAACTCGTAACCATTTCAAGAGAAGGCTTTCAAAGAGAGAAATTGGTGAATGGCGGATGCAGGGCTTTCTGTGCTTTCGAATTTGCATATTTCGCAAGACCAGACTCATCTTTTGATAACAGATATGTTTATGAAGTTCGGGAGGAGTTTGGAAGAAACCTTGTTAGAGAAAACCAGGAAATAGCCAAAAACGCAGACATAGTCATATCAATTCCAGAAACTGGCGACGATGCAACCTTCGGAGTTCATGAGGAATCTGGGTTAAAGTGGGAGAGGGCTTCTCGAAGGCATCGTTTTGTAACTGAAAGAGCTTTCATATTACTAAATAAAGAACGTTATGCAACCATAGATAGGAAAATTAACATTATATCCTCAAAAGTTAATGGAAAACGGGTCATAGTGACAGAAGATAGCATCGTGCGGGGCGACACAACAAAAATTGTTATAGAAAAGCTTCGCAGAATGGGGGCAAAAAAGGTTTATCTTTTCGTAACTTTTCCACGCATAATTGGACCATGCTTTTATGGAATAGACATGGCAACATACGGTCAACTAATAGGTTCAAAACATACTGCGGAAGAAATAGCAAAAATAATAGGTGCAGATGCTGTCTGCTACCAGTCAATAGAAGGTTTTGTAAAAGCCACAGGTTTCCGCCGTGACCAACTTTGTTTGGCGTGTGTGACCGGCAAATATCCTACTCCGCTGACGCAAAAAATTGCGGATGAGATGAAGAAGAAATTCCTTGAAGGCTATGAAGAACAGGGAAGGCTTTACGAGATATCTGAAATAATCCAAAAAGCCGAATGCCAAAAATAAAATAGACTTCAAATCCATTTCCTAAAATAAAGGGCGCATGAAATGGAAAAAGTTGGCATACTCGTAGTTTCTTACGGCGCAAGAGAATCCGCCATTATAGACGCTTTCACACGAAGCACGAACTATGATGTGAAGGTTTTTGTTGTTGATAAACAACGCAACCCCTTCAACGTCAAAAAGGCAGCTAAACACGTTGTTGTTCCAGACTTGAATGTGGAGGAAATCTGCAAATTCGCAGAAAACCATAAGGACGAAATAGACTTTGGCATTGTTGGACCAGAAAAACCCATAATCGACGGTGTCCGAAACATCGTGGAAGAGCGGACTGGTATACCGCTTATCTGTCCAAAAAAGGAATACGCTATAGAAGCAAGCAAAGTGCAACAGCGCCTACTATTCCAAAAAATTGTGCCAGAAGTAAACCCCCACTTCAAAATTTTCAACCCAAAAAATTACAAAACCCAAGAAGAAGTGAAAAAGGCTGTTTATGAATGGCTTGATGCGCTGGGGGATAAGGCTGTTGTTAAACCAGACCAGCCAGCAGCTGGAAAAGGCGTAGGAGTTTGGGGAGACCACTTCACAACCCGCGAACAACTTTTTGAGCATTTTATGGCAAACTTTCAGCATGGCGCAGTTATAATTGAAGAAAAAATTGATGGCGAAGAATCAAGCTTCCAAGCTTTCTGTGATGGCAAACACTTGGTGCCTTTGCCAGAAACGAGAGATTATAAGCGCGCCTTTGACGGCGACAAGGGACCAAACACTGGTGGAATGGGTTCTTATAAGGATGTTGGCGATTTCTTGCCTTTCATGAGTGAGACTGATAGAGCCAAAGAAATTGAAATTGTTAAAAAAATCTTTGAAAAATGGGATGTCAGCGATGCTGCTGGTTTGAGGGGCATTCCATTCTATGTGGCTTTTATGCATACTGGTGAAGAGCCAAAAATCCTTGAAAACAACAGTAGACCCGGCGACCCTGAAATAATTAATATTTTACCCATTTTGAAAGAGGATTTTGTGGATGTCTGCTTCAAAATTTTAGATGGCAACCTAACAAAAATTGAATTGGAAAAAGAGGCGACGGTTGTAACCTACAAAGTTCCGCCAAACTACGGCGGATACGCAGAAGCTTTTCCACAACTTGTAAACAAAAACGAAGTCGGCAAACCAGTCGACCTAACCAAAGCCTACGAATTAACTAAAAAATACGGCAACAAGATTAGGGTTTACCCAGCATCCATGGAACTGCGCAACAGCGAAACCTACGCCCTCAAATCCAGAGCCGTAGCCGTCGTAGGCATAAGCCCAAGCATAGAAGAAGCCAGACAAATCTCCTTGGAAGGCATAAACGCCATAAAAGGCGGAGCATTATGGCATAGAACGGACATAGCTTCAAAACAACACATAGAAAAAAGCATAAGACATATTGAAAAATTGAGGTTTAAAAGTGAAAAGAGTTTTCATATCAGACTGCGAAGGACCAATATCAAAAAACGATAACGCCTTCGAATTGACAGCGCATTTCGTTCCAAACGGCGACAAACTCTTCACGGTCATAAGCAAATACGACGATGTTTTGGCAGAAATCCTAAAAAGACCAAACTATAAGGCTGGAGACACTTTGAAGCTTATATTGCCATTCTTAAAGGCTTATGGAGTTACGGACAAAAAAATGCGAGATTTTTCCGCCAGAAGCCTACTCTTAATTGCCAATGTTAAGGATATGCTTTCAAACGTGAGAAGCATAGCCCACGCCTTTATTGTCAGCACAAGCTATCAGCATTACATAGAAGCTTTATGCCAAACATTAGATTTCCCATATGAGAATACGTATTGCACAAAACTTTGCCTCGACAAATACGCAATAACAGAGAATGAGGTAAGTAAACTGAAAGAAATTGCCAGAGAAATTGCAGAAATGCCCATAATCGAAATTCCAGAAAAAGCGAAGAAACTAAGCGACTTTTCCAGAAAGGACCAGAAATTGATTATTAGGCTTGACGAAATCTTCTGGAACGCAATTGCAAAGATGGCTATTGGCAAAATATTCTCCGAAGTCAATCCCGTTGGAGGAGGCGAAAAAGCCGAAGCTGTTAAAGAAATCGCCAAAAAAGCCAGTGTAGGATTGGCTGATGTGATGTATGTTGGCGATAGCATAACTGATTTGGAAGCCTTTAGGCTTGTAAGAGAAAATGGGGGCTTGGCAGTTTCTTTTAACGGTAATGAATACGCCGTAAAAAATGCTGAAGTAGCTGTTTTATCCCAAGATAGCCTAACAACAGCCGTAATTGCAGAAACTTTTAGCAAATTTGGGAAAGAGCAGACACTAAACATAATTCAAGATTGGAGCCACGAAACATTGAAAAAGGCTTCCGTAAACCCAGCATTGCTTGACAAGCTTTTTGGTTTGCATCCAGAAAAATTGCCCAAAGTTAAAATAATAACAAAAGAGAATATGGAGAGTCTGGCAAAGGAAAGTTGCGGGTTCAGGAAAAAGGTTAGGGGCGAAGCAATAGGAAGGTTGGGATAAAATGGTTAAGAAAGCTGAAGTTGAAGACACATACGCAGAAGCTTTTGAAGGCATCTTCACTAGAATGATTGTTACAGCAGATGATAAAGAAATATTGCGAAAGGCGGCTGAACACGCTACGGCAACACCATCCATAGTCATCGGCAGAGTCGAAGGCGGAATAGAAAAATGGCTAAGCAAAAAAGAGACGCCGGACAAAAGAGAAGGCGTCATACTCCAGTTTTGGGGAGGAATAGACTCCAAAAAGCCATTTTCAGAATCTCTAAAAAAGTTTGAAATTGAATTTTCCTACAGAATCCGCCAAGACATTCTCGTAAAACCATTCACAGCCATTTTTGACGCAACGCCGAACGCTGAGGGGAAAATTGACATGATGGAGCGTGTTGGACACTGCGGAGACGGCTATGAATGGGTTGAAAAACGCTTTGGACGTGAAGTTATCGTTGTTCCCATTATGGTTCCAGACTTTATTATTGAACGGTTTTTGGGCTACGCTCGCGGGGTTATGGGTGCAAACTTTTGGGTCATGTGCAAAACAAGAGAAGCCCTCCGCGGGGTTGGAGAAAAAGCTTTAGAGGCTATTCACAAAATTGATGGCGTAATAACGCCGTTTGACGTTTGTTCTGCGGGCTCTAAACCTGAAACCCGTTTCTCATGGATAGGACCCACAACAAACCATCCATACTGTCCATCCCTAAAAAAGAGGTTAGGCAAAGAATCAAAAGTGCCTGAAAGCGTCAACTACATCCCAGAAATCGTGATCAACGGCGTTTCGCTTGAAGCCGTAAAAAGGGCGATGAAGGCTGGCATAAACGCGGTTTTGGACGTTGACGGCGTTGTTAAGGTTTCAGCTGGAAATTACGGTGGAAAACTTGGCGATTACAAGATTTATTTGCGTGAGCTGTTCTCATGAACCAATTTGATGTTGTTGGCTTCGGCGCCTTAAACATTGACAAACTTTTCAAAGTGAATAAAATAGCTGGAGCCGAAGAAGAAGGCTTCATAATAGACTGCCAAGAATGGTGCGGAGGCTCTGCGGCAAACACGGCTGTTGGCTTGGCAAGGCTAGGCTGCAAAGTTGGCTTTATTGGGAAAGTAGCCGACGACAGGGAAGGCAAAATGCTAATCGAAGATTTCCAAAAAGAAGGCGTCGACACAAACGGCATAATCCATGCAAAAACTGGCAGAAGCGGAACAGTCATGGGTTTTGTAGACCAAAAAGGCGAAAGAGCCCTATATGTGGACCCAGGCGTAAACAGCACAATAGAATTTGAAGAAATAAACAAGGATTACGCTTTTCAAACGAAATTTTTGCATTTAACCTCATTCGTTGGAGAAAAATCCTTCCAAACCCAGATAAGGCTTGTTGAAATGTTGTCGGAAAAGGTTAAGGTAAGCCTTGACCCCGGAGAACTATACGCCAGAAAGGGATTAACCGCATTAGAACCCATTATAAGGCGTGCTTTTGTTTTAATGCCAAATCAAAGAGAGCTTGAACTTCTAACCAAAGCGAGAGATTATAGAAAAGGCGCTGGGGTTCTGCTTGAAAAAGGAGTTAAAATTGTTGCTGTAAAACTTGGCAGTAAAGGCTGCTACGTTACGGATGGAAAGGAAAACCACCAAATAAACCGTTTCAACGTAAAAGTTGTTGACACAACTGGCGCTGGCGACGCCTTCTGCGCCGGCTTTTTGTATGGTTTATTAAATGGTAAAAGTTTGTATGAATGTGGAAGATTAGGCAATTTCGTAGCCTCAAAATGTATAATGAAAATGGGAGCCAGAACGGGACTTCCACGCCTTGAAGATTTAAAACTTCTCCACTAAATATTCAATTATACTTTCGAAAATTAGTTTTCCATCACCGTACTGTAACATTTGTTTTTGTCTTGTCCAGTCTGGCTGTTGCCACCAATAAAACGCTCTTTCTGGGTGTGGCATTAAACCAAAAATATTTCCTTCTGGATTGCATATTCCAGCTATATCATAAAATGAACCGTTTGGATTAGTGGGAAAACGTCCTTCCGCATATTCGCCGTTTCTGTCGCAGTAGCGAAAAACCAGCTGGTCATTATCACAAAGCCTTTTCAAAAATTCTTTTTCCTTTTCCTTAGCAAACATAAACCTTCCCTCAGAATGGGCAACAGGCAACCGCAAAACCTTTCCATGCGGAATCTTCCATGTGAAAGCGCATTTCCCCCTATTTTCATGTTTAAGATGAATCCACCTGCAATTGTACCCAGGCGGAAAATTTGTGGCTAAAACCGCTTCCGGATAGGGACTTACACCATCAAAACCAGGAAGGAAGCCAGCCTCCACAAGCACCTGGAAACCATTGCAAATGCCGAGTGTAAAGCGATTTTCGTTAACAAAAGCTTTAAGCTCCTCGCCGAGTTTCGCCATAATCCACTTTGCCCATATTGCACCGGCTCGCACATAATCCCCATAGGAGAAGCCTCCTGGAAAAACCAAAACATGATACTCCAAGAGGTTTCCACGCCTAACAAGCTCGTTTGCATGTAAAATTTCGGCTTGGACACCAAGCTCTTCAAAAGCCCGTTTAGTTTCTGCATCACAGTTTGTTCCGCCAACCCTTAAAACGGAGACTTTAATTTCCTCTCGCTTCACACCCTAAACCTCGCTGCTAAAAGTTCTTTTCCAACATGCCAACAAATCATTTAATGAAGCGTCCACAACAACATCGCCGCTTAATCCATAAACGCATAAACTTGGAGTTTTTGCAATCTTGCCTATTTCGGAGTAAGCCAAACCCCTAAGCAAAGCTTCAAACTCTTCCTTCGCTTTTTCAGAAACTTCAACAAGAAAGCGGCTGTTAGACTCCGAAAACAAAACAAAATCATTGCGGTTCAAATTTTCCACAGGAACTTTCTGCAAATATAATTCCATTCCATATCCGCCAGCAAAAGCCATCTCCGCAGCTGCCACACCTAATCCGCCCTCTGACAAGTCGTGGCAAGCCTTAACCAGTCCTAAATCTATAGCCCTAGTAATTGCCTTGAAAATTTTTAAGGCTTCTTTCGCTCTTACTTTCGGTACAGTGTTTCCAACAAAACCTTTAAGCCTATAATATTCCGAACCGCCCAACTCGTTGTAGGTTCGTCCAACAACATAGATTAAGTCGCCGACTTCCTTAACATCCATTGAAACAACCAAACGAACATCTGGAATTATGCCCAAAGCCGTAATCAAAAGCGTTGGCGTAACCGTTCCAAGAGGAGATTCGTTGTAAAGGCTGTCTTTTCCAGAAATGAATGGCGTTTTAAAGGCGGTTGCAAAATCATAGCACGCCTTACAAGCCCTAACGAGGCTGCTGAGAACCTCGGGTTTTTCAGGGCTGCCCCATGTGAAATTGTCAAGTAAAGCTATTCTACGACCGCCAACAGCCACATTATTCCTTATGGCTTCGTCTATAGCTGAGGCAGCCATCCAATAAGTGTCAATCTTTCCATAATTCGGGTTCATTCCGCAAGAAATCGCCAAACCTTTCCAAGAATCATCCAACGGTTTAAGCACCGCAGCATCATTAGGTCCAGCACTCTCGCCCTGTAACGGTTTAAGCAGAGTGTTTCCTTTCACTTCATGATCGTAGGTGCGTACGACACTTTCTTTGCTTGCAATGTTAGGTGAAGCTAAAAGTTGCAGAAGCGTGTCCGTTAAATTTTTTGGTTCTTCAAACGTGGGTTCTTCAAAAACTTTTGACTTATATTCAGCTGTTCTTACAACTTTCGGCGGTTCAAAAAGAAATGGAATTTCTATTTCCGCAACCTTTTCTCCTTGATAATAGACCTTTAAAACCTCATCTGATATGTATTTTCCAATAGCATTAGCCTCCACATCCTCGCTTCTAAAAACTTCCAAAACTTTCTGCAAATTTTCTGGAGGCACAGCCAGAAGCATCCTCTCTTGGGATTCGGAAACGTAAATTTCCCAAGGCGCCAAACCCGGATACTTTAATGGAACTTTATCTAATTCAACAACAGCGCCGCAACCAAAACGCTTTGCAGTTTCACCAACAGCAGATGATAAGCCTCCTCCGCCCAAATCTGTTATTGCCGAAGCAAGCTCCAAATCTCGAATCCTAATTATCGCCCTCTTCAGCTTTTCTTCTTCAATTGGATTTGCAATTTGAACCGCTGGACGCGAAACCTCTTCTGACTTTTCTGTTAATACAGCTGATGCAAAAGTTACGCCATGAATGCCATCACAACCCGTTCTTCCTCCAGCCAAAACAATAATGTCCTCTGGTTTTGCGTTTCTCCTAAACTTTTTCAACGGAAGCAAGCCAACACATCCGCAATAAACAACAACATTTCCAACATAACTCTCGTCAAAATATATGGCTCCATTAACCGTTGGAATACCCATGTTATTGCCATAACTTCCTATACCCGCAACAACCCCCATGTAAACATACTTCGGATGCTTCACGCCAGGCGGAAGTTTCTCATAATCAAAATTTAAAGGACCAAAACCCAAAACATCCATACACGCTATTGGGTCAGCCCAAACTCCCAAAACATCGCGGATTACTCCACCAACCCCAGTGGCAGCACCCCCAAAAGGTTCCACTGCTGATGGATGATTATGAGTTTCAACCTTAACCGCCACTCCATAGCTCTTGTCAAAACGGATTATACCCGCGTTATCCTCAAAAATCGAGAAACACCACCGCGGCTTCAAATCATTGGTTGCCTTTGCAATATAAGTCCTAAAAAGGCTGTCTATTTCCTCCCCATCAAATTTTATTACACCCTTAAAAGTTTTGTGGAAACAATGTTCAGACCAAGTTTGCCCTATGGTTTGAAGCTCCACATCCGTCGGGTTTCGCCCTTTCCGTCTAAAAAACTCTTGAACACGGTTCATCTCCTGTAAATTCAAACCTACACCAAGTTCGCGGCTTATCTCCAGAAGCTGCTGGTCAGAAGCCCCCAGAACATTCACTTCAAAAAGTGGAAAAGTTTTCCTTCGAATGTAGAGGCTTATGCTCATCTTTCCTCCTCACCCACAATTACATAATCATCTTTTGTTGGATTAGCCAAAAGCCTCCTACACATCTCATTAGCCTTTGTTATGGCTTCCTCCCTCGATTCAGCTTCGATAACTACACTGTAAACTTTACTAACATTCAAAGCGTCAACCCTATAACCAAGCTCTTTCAGCAAACGTGCGGTGGTTTCGCCTTCGGGGTCGCTGTGCCCAGGCTTTAACTTAACTTCAATTTTTAAACGGTATTTCATAGGCTAATTTTGAATTTTAAGGGATTTAAACACTTTTATCAGCAAAAGCTAAAATCATTTTAAAATAATTTTCCTACCCTTATAAAGAATCTTAATTCCCTTCAACTCCTTTATGCATCCTATTCTTTCAGCATGCACGCCAGCCTTCTCTAAAACGTCAATCGCCTTATCAGAATCTTCCTTGCTAACAACCACCGCAAAACCCCATCCCATGTTAAAAGTCTTAAACATCTCCTCATCGCTTACTTTGCTGCCCATTTCACGTGCAGTCTTCTGGATTAGCTCAAAAATTGGCTGAGGCTTAAAGTTATAGAACTCAAAACCAATACCCTTAGAAAACTTCGTTAAACGGTCAAACTTCAAATACGCATCGCCCGTAATGTGCACTGCTGCTTTAACCTTAACCTCTTCCGCAACCCTAAGCAACGGCTTAACATAAATCCTAGTAGGCTCCAAAACTTCATAAACAACCTCCCTGTCCAAGCCCTCTGGAACGTCATAAGGCTCATATCGTCCACCCCAAACCTTAAAAAGAACTTTCCTCGCCAAAGAAATACCATTACTATGAATCCCAGAACTCCTCAAACCCACAACAACATCACCAGCCTTTATACCTCTTCCATAAATTATCCCTTCGCCAGAAACCAATCCAACAGCAGCCACAACCAAATCAAAACCCTTACCCTCCACCAACCCCTTCATCACATCAGCAACATCACCAATCTCTCCACCCGGCACAACACACACAGCCTCAACAGCACCCCTCGCTATTCCTTTTACTAATTCTCTAATCAAATTTGAATCCGAAATTTGCACGTGAATGTTGTCTGCAACCGCTAAAGGCTTAGCCCCAGACCTTACAACATCATTAACAGCCATTGCAACACCATCAATCCCTATAGTATCAAATTTTCCAGCCAACTGCGCAACAAGAACCTTAGTGCCCACACCCTCAATAACAAAATCCAAAAAACAATTCTCTCCAACAGGAAAAATGTTCCCATAAGGAAGTTCCACAACCCTACCATAACAGCTAAATCCAAAAGTTTTCCTAAAAATCCGCAAAGCCCTCTTAGACTCGCTTCTAAGCTTCCTGTTAACACCAGCCTCAGCATAAGTAAATTCTCTAAGCAATACTAACCCCTCTAACTGCAAGGCTTCATGTATTTCTAAACGCTACATAAATAAACAGTTTTGCTTCAATCAACGCATTTGTTTTTAGGTGGAGCGCCCAAAATTAAGAGGTTTTAAGAGGAGTAATAGATAAAAATTTAAGTTGATTATTTCTTTGTGGTGTTCTGTATTTGTGGCGGTCGTAGTCTAGTTTGGTTAGGACATCAGCCTCCCACGCTGACGACCCGGGTTCAAATCCCGGCGACCGCACTAATAATTGATAGACTATTTATGGCTATAGCGTGTAAAAATGGAGAGGTTTGGTTTTATGCTTCTTCGTAGAATTCTTCTGGTTTTGGCGGTGTTGGGCTTAAGCCTCTGCGTTTGCGTATTTGGGCTATTATTTCTGCTTGCATTGATTCTGGCACTGGTGCCCATCGGCTGAATTGTGTTGCCCAGAAGGCTCTTCCTTGGGTTGATGAGCGTAGTTCGTCTGCTAGTCCGAAGGATTCGGCTACTGGCATTTCGGCTTTTACGATTACCATGTCTTCTTCGTTTATCATGTCTAGGATTTTTCCTCGGCGTTTTTGTACTATTGCGATGACGTTGCTTACGAATTGGTTTGGAACTTTGCATTCGAAGTTTAGGATGGGTTCAAGAAGCTTTGGGTCGCTTAGTAAGAAGCTGCACCATATTGGGCGCCAAGTCATTGGAAGTATTTGGGCTGGTCCTCTATGCACAGGGTCTTCATGGACTAAAATGTCTTCAAGGTTAACTTTTAAGCCATAAGCTGGTTCTTTTGCTAAAACTGAGGTGTAGACGGCTTCGCGGAAGCCTGATTTTACGTGGTCTATTATTTCTTCGACGTATTGTCTTCCTTTTATTCTGTTGACTAGTATGTTTGTGCCTTCTATGGCTATGACGTTTCGGGCATCGTCGGTTGACCATCCGAACTGTTTTAGAATTTTTTGTCTTTCGTCTCGGGTTTGCATTTCATTAATTTTTCCTGCTCTTATGGCTTCGATAACTTCTTCTGGCAATTTTTCTATTGTCACCCATAGCCTATTGTGTTTGTTGGGGCTTTTGCCCATTATTGGTGGACCTTTGTAGTCGTGGCTTATTGTTTCGCGGTAAATTACGATGGGTTTGCTGATTTTCACTTTTAGTCCAGCTTCTTGCATGCGATAAGCTGTGACTTCCAGGTGGAGTTCACCCATGCCGCTTAGGAGGTATTCTCCGCTTTCCTTGTTTATTATAAAATGTAGGTTTGGGTCTTCTAATGTTAGTTTGTGGATGACTTTGTCGAAGAGCGGTAGGTCTTTTACGTCTTCTGGTTCTACTGCAACTGTGACTACCGGGTCTGAAACGTATTTTAACCCTTCAAATGGTTGGGTTTCTACGCCTTCTTCTGCCACGGTTTCGCCCACATGAATTGATGGTAACCCTGATAGGGCGGCTATGTTTCCCGCTGGAATCTCGTCGACGATGACTCTGTCTGCTGCCATGCTCATGTAAACTTGTTGGATTGTTCCTTTCTGGCGGCTGTTTATGAGGCTGACGGTTTTTCCTTTCTTGACTGTGCCGCTGAAAACTCTTCCTATGGCAATGACTCCACTATGGGGGTCAACTTCAATTGTTGTTATACACATGAGGAGAGGTCCGTTTGGGTCAACTTTTGCCATGGCTTTGCCTACTGGGCTGTCCACGTTTCCTGGCCATATTTGGGTTTGTCTGTATGCTTGTGCGTCTAATGGGTTTGGCAAGTGTTCGCAGAACATGTCAAGTATTGGCTCGTATAATGGTGCTTTTTTGCTTAGTGCATCTACTTTTTTTGCAATTTCGTCTGATTCTCCTGCATAAGCATCAATAATTTCTTGGAAGGTTACGCCCTTTGCCTTCATGTGGGGTAGGTTTAGTCCCCATTTGTGGAGGGCTGAACCGAAGGCTACACGCCCATCTTCAACTTTGACTTGCCAGTCCTTTTTGTGTTCTGGCGGGGCATACTTTTCTATTAGGCTGTTTATTCGCACAATTATTTTTGCAAACTTTCGCTGTATCTCCTCGGGGGTTAATTTTATCTCTTTTATAAGTCTGTCAACTTTGTTTATGAAGAGAATTGGTTTAACCCTTTCTCGAAGGGCTTGCATCAAAACCGTTTCAGTCTGCGTCATGGGACCTTCTACAGCGTCAACAACTACAAGTGCGCCGTCTACGGCGCGGAGACTTCGTGTTACTGCTCCGCTGAAGTCTATGTGTCCCGGCGTGTCAATGAGGTTTATGAGGTGTTCTTTTCCGTTGTAGGTGTGGACCATGCTTATGTTTGAGGCGAAAACTGTCATCTGTCTCTTCTGT
The DNA here is from genome assembly GCA_030017755.1 of Candidatus Bathyarchaeota archaeon. Lineage (GTDB taxonomy): Archaea > Thermoproteota > Bathyarchaeia > Bathyarchaeales > Bathycorpusculaceae > JASEJA01. Next base: position 6,763 of record JASEJA010000014.1, on the reverse strand, counting down.
TCCAGTTCCCAACTGTCAAGGTAAAGTTGTTGTCCAGCTCTTTGTTCGCTTATTATGCCAGCAGCAGCTAATAGACTATCTGAGAGGGTGGTTTTTCCGTGGTCTACGTGGGCTATTATGCTTGTGTTTCTAATTATTTCTGGACTTTTCATCAGTTTTATTATGTCTTCAATTTGCCTGTAACGTCCCATGGTTAAATTTTCCTCACGCTAATTGAATAGGATTTTTGATGGAATATTCTGTTTTAGTTTCTTTAATCATTGTTCTTCGCTCTCTAAGAAGAGCTACATGGAAGAGCGAAATGTCGCCTATTAACTTTTTGTTATAACTTTCACTCCATTAATGTAATCATTTTTTCCGCTGTTTCCTTATCTATGTAAAAACCTCCTCGGGCTAACCTGTTAACGCCTAAAAGTAAGCGAACATTACCAAGCGGTATGGGGTTGGCCGCTTCTCGAAGGTTTTTGAATCTTATAAAGGAGACTTGTTGTTTATCTTTTACAAATTGGAAGTATTGTTCTGTAGAGCTAAAGACAGACTCGTTGCCATGTTCCTTCCATAACTCTTCAGGCTTTCCAACCTTTCTTTCAATGAACTCTGCATAACCATCTATCTCGCCAACGGGTTTTGAAACGTAAAAAATGAGTAAAGAAGCATTTTTGGGAGGCGCTCGCGGTCCACCAACATAGGAGTGCGCTTGTCTTCCTTCACGACTAAAACGGCAAAATTCGCGCCACCATTTCTCCTTAACCATTATGACGAAAGCATATTTTTCCTTCATTGAACCACGTTAATATGCTGAATATTTCATAATTTAAAACTTGTTGAACTAAACTTTTTATGAAATGTTCGCCTATTCAATTTTTGATGTCTGGAAAAGAATTTTTCATAAACCGTTACGCTGCTCTGGGTTGGAAATATGAGAATGTGGAGCTAAAGCCAGCGATTAGAATAAACTCTATGAACGTAAAGGAAGAAGAGGTTGTAAAAAGACTGCAATCTTTAGGGGTAGAACTTGAGAAAATTTCTTTTCTCGAAAAGGGCTATTGGGTTCTCCGTTCAGAATTCTCTGTTGGGGCAACAACAGAATACCTTATAGGCTATTATTCAACTCAAGAGGCTGCATCCCAAATTCCAGCAACACTATTCGCGGATTTGAAAGGCAAAATCGTTTTGGACGCATGCGCTGCTCCTGGAGGAAAAACCGTTCAATTGGCAGATTTGATGGAAAATGCAGGTGTAATTATAGCTTTGGATGTTAAATTGCGGAGATTAACTGCCCTTTCAAACCAGCTTGAAAGATGCCACATAAAAAACGCCATAGTCTATAATTTGGATGCACGGCAAGTTTCCAAATTAAAAATTAAGTTTGATTGCATACTTTTGGATGTTCCATGTTCGGGTAATTTTGCAACAGACAAAAACTGGTTTAAACAAAGAACAATTAAAGACGTGGAGAAAAACGCGAAACTACAGAAAGAAATATTGGCTGAGACTATCAAAGTCTTGAAAGATGATGGAGAAATAGTCTATTCAACATGTTCCTTAGAGCCTGAAGAGAACGAATTAAACATTGACTGGGCAATAAAAAGTCTTGGGCTTCGTGTGGAGAGAATAAACTGTTATGGAGAACCTTCTCCAACAAAAATTTTCGGAAAAAAACTTGACAATCAAATAAAGAATTGCAGAAGAATTTGGCCTGGAAAAACTCAGGGATTTTTTGTCTGTAAACTCAAGAAGGATGTGAGCGTATGATGAAGGTTTTAGAAGAATTTGTAAGCCGATTTGGTGTAAGCCTAACCTTAGACAAAAACCTCATGGTGAAAAAGGGAAACAGATATTTCCTTTTAAACGGGAAATTGAAAAGATTTGTTGGAAAAGACTTTTTTTATGCTGGAATTTACCTTGGAAAAGTCAAAAAAGGAACATTTTTCCCAAGCTTTAACTTGTTGTGGATGATTGCGGAGAAAAATGCGAACAAAATTTTTGTTGACACGAGGTCTGAGTGGCTCTTCATTTGCGGAAGAGATGTATTCAAACAGTGAAAGTGGTTGGTTCGAAGAGGAAAGGTGATTATTCTCTTGTCTTGAATCAGCATGGCGAATGCATCGGTTTTGGCAGAATTTTAGTTAATTTGGATGAGGCTGTGGAAGGTGTTGTTGTGAAAAATATTTCTGATGTTGGAGATTTTCTAAGACGGGAGAAAAGCCAAACCTAAACTATTTCCTCTATCACTTTTTCAATTTCCACGGTTTTCTGTTCTCTCTTCGTTAAGTCTCGAACTACCACGGATCCCTCTTTCAACTCTTTTTCTCCAATTATTACTGCATATTTTATTCTTCTTCTATCTGCATCCTCTAAGGCTTTAGCTATTTTTCGACCCATAACCTCGACCTCTGTTGGAATGTCTGCATCTCTAAGCATTCGTGAAATCTCCATGGCTCTTCCAATAAACTCGTTTTTAGTTGGAATCACCACAACCCTACGTTCTTCCTTTTTTTCTAATGGAGTTTTCTGTGTTTGCATAGCTAACATTATTCTGTCTATCCCATGAGCCACTCCAACAGCGGGTGTGGGTTCACCGCCAAACAGTTCAATGAGCCTATCGTATCTTCCGCCGCCGCCCAAGGCTATGTCTATTTCTGGCACGGTAACCTCAAAAATCATTCCAGTATAATATTCAAGTCCCCTTGCAAAGCCAGCATCAACCACAGCAGCAATTTTGCTTTTGCTTTCAGAAATTAGTTTCAAGATTTCGTAAAGGTTTTCTGCTGCTGCCTCTGCTTTTTCGTAGCCTTTGACGTATTCTTTTATTCTTTCAGCAATTTCGAAAACGCCGCCACCTTTAAGTTCCGCCAATTTCTTTAGAGTTTTTACACACTTTTCTTTGGCTTTTGCGTCTTTAACCAATTTAAATGCTTCATCATACTGTTTCTTGTCCATTAACTGCATAACTGCATTTTGTGTATCCTCATACAAATTTTCCTCTGTCATGACGCCTCTTAAGACTCCGACATGTCCAATCTTGAATGTGCAGTTCCTTAACCCAACACTTTTCATTAAACTATTAGTTAGCATTATTATTTCGGCGTCTGCCTCTGGCTTTTTTGAACCCATAAGTTCATAGTTTGATTGCCAAAATTCCCTATAACGCCCCTTTTGTGGTTCATCATAACGGTAAACGCTTCCCACAGAAAAAAGCCTTAAAGGTTTAGGCTCATTTTTCAAGGCAGTTGCAACAATTCTAGCAACGGAAGCTGTAAACTCTGGGCGCAAGGCAACCATGCGGTCGCCTAAATCTCTGAAGGCAAACATTCTGGAGCGGATTTCCTCTCCAGCCTTTGCTGCTAAAAGCTCATAGGATTCTACGACTGGCGTTATTATTTCTTGGTATCCATAAAGCTCAGCAACCCTTCTGGCTTTGGCTTCAATGTACTTCATTCTTTTGGCTTCTTCTGGCAGAAAATCCCTCATTCCTCTAACGGTTTTGAGCTGTGACATGCTAAATTCTCCATCATTTTAAACTTAATTGCGAAACTGAATAGTAAACTATTTCTCCCCTGCGATTAATAACAGCCAGAACCAACTCCTTTTTGAGGCTTTGACACTGCATCATAGCGCGGGTTAAATCTTCTAGCGAAATTGGTTTTCCCTCTTGAATGTTTAAGATTAAATATTTAGCCGTGTCTTTGCCATACTCTCCTCTTTCGTAAACTCGAAAATCCACGCCTAAACCAAAACCTTCACGCACAACATATCCGCGACTTCTCAAATCTCGATAAGTTAAGTATGCAGCCCAAGCGTTTTCATTAACAGCCTCATAGTATCGCAGAAGTGTCTGAAAATCCACATTCTTCCCTTCTTCGTCTTCAACTTCCAGCATGCTTTTCTCTAAAAGATATAATGCCTCATAATAAGTAAGCAGGAGTTCATTATTTTCAGTTGTTCCGTATCCTCTTGAAGAGATGCCTTCTACATTCTGGCTTTTTGGGATTTTGACACCTTTTTCCACAAGCATCCCCCTAACTTTGAGTTCCGTGCTGCCCGATGTTTTTCCTTTGTTTTTGTTCATTTAGGCCATCAACCAACAACAATTTTTCATTTAAACTTATCAAAATCCTTCTTATATAGAATCCCGCTCTCGCAGATTATGGCGGTTACGTAGTCAAGCGGAGTTATGTCGAATGCTGGGTTTAGAGCGTTCACTCCTTCAGCAGCAATTCGCAGCGAGCCTATGTGAGTCACTTCTTCTGGTTTCCTCTCTTCAATAATGACGTCTGATGATTTGTGCGCCAAATCAAAAGTGGATTTTGGAGCTGCTACATAAAAAGGTATGTCATGTTCTTTTGCTAAAACTGCTATGGTGAATGTTCCAATCTTGTTTATGACTGCGTCTTGAACTATTCTATCCGCTCCCACAATAACCTTACTAGCCATTCGCTTATACATGACGTAGCCCACCATGTTATCAGTAATCAAAGTAACTGGGATTCCATCCCTTTTAAGCTCATAAGTCGTTAACCTTGCCCCTTGCAATTTTGGACGAGTTTCCGTGGCGATAACGCTAATCTTTTTTCCTTGCTCCCAAGCAGCCCTTATAACTCCAAGAGCCGTGCCATACTCGACAGTTGCCAAAGCCCCAGCATTACAATGGGTTAAAACAACATCTCCATCAATGATAAGTTCAGCACCAAACTTTCCAATCATGCGGTTCGCCGCAACATCTTCATCAGCTATTTTCTTTGCTTCCTCAACAACAAAAGCAGCCAAATCCTCGGCACTTCCTGAAAAATTCCTCGCCTTAGCTAAAATTCTATCCGCAGCCCAGAAAAGATTGACACCCGTCGGTCTTGTGCTTTTCAAAATTTCAGCAGCCTTTTCCAATTCATAAATAAGTTCTTCTTTGCTTTTTCGTTTTGAATGAGATGCTGTTAAAGCCAATGCAAAGGCTGCAGCAGCACCAAGAAGAGGTGCGCCCCTAATTTTCATTGTTTTTATGGCTTCAGCAACATCACCACAACTCTTCATCTCAAGCGTTACGGTTTCCCAAGGAAGCTTTGATTGGTCTATTGTGAGGACAGTTCCATCACGCCATTCAATTGTTCGAGTTTGCATCGTGATTAGCCTCAGTAAATGGTTTATGCAAGAAGGAGTATAAAATATGTTAGAAAGTGAAACCCTTTATGAGAAAGGAAAGCCTTAAGACTCTTGTGGAAAATTTTGGAAAGAGATATTCCGAAACATTAGACATAAATTTGGCAAGTGGAAAGGATGAAGAAATTTTTAAATGGTTTTTAGCCTCAATACTTTTTGGCGCTCCAATAACAGAAACTTCAGTCATTAAAACTTACAAGTGCTTCCAAAAATATAATGTACTAACGCCTCAGCGAATACTTCAAACTGGATGGGATGGGCTTGTTAGAATAATGGATGAAGGAAGCTATACACGCTATGATTTCAAAACTGCAGACAAACTCCTCGAAGTTATGCAAAATCTTACCCAAAAATACAATGGAAGCTTAACACTCCTCTACAACCAAGCTTCAAATATGCAAGTTTTAAAAAATCGCCTAAAAGATTTGGGGAAGGGCATAGGAGAAGTAACAGTGAACATTTTCTTAAGAGAACTCCGCAATATATGGGACAAAGCCAAACCAGAACCTACAAGTCTCGTTTTGCTTGCAGCCAAAAACCTTGGAATAATCAAAAAAGAAAAACGCGAAACTGCCTTAAAACAATTAATGAATTTTTGGCTTAAAAACGAAGTTGAAGGGAAATCTTTCATAAATTTTGAAACAGCACTACTAAGACTTGGTAAGGATTTTTGTAGAAAGCGCAAGTGTGCTTATTGCACTGTTAAAAGCGAGTGCTCTGCTCCGACGGAGCCTTAACATAAGTGATAACTTCTATTGGGCATTCCCCAGAAAGCTTAAGCTTCTTCTTCCACTCTTCACCAACAGCTATAAGCGAGAAAAATCCTGAAATCTCAGCCTTCGCTTTCCGAACAAGGTTCACCAAAGCCGCTTGGGTTTCTCCAGTTTTGATCATATCGTCCACAATCAAAACGCTGTCCCGCTTTTTAATGGCGTCCTTTGGGATGTAAAGCGTCATAGTTACGCCTGAATCCCTAAGCGCATAAGTCTCTTCCAAAAAAGCTTTAACCCCAACTTCCTTATTTCTCTTGGCAATTATGAGGTTCACTCCAAGGGAGCTTGCAACCATAGTGGCTAAGGGTATGCCATCCACTGCTGCTGTCAAAACCTTTGTCACCCGTTTTCCAGCAAAATTCGCAAGGGCGTGATTAGCCGCCTGTTGTAGAATGTTAAAATCCCCAACAATATCAGTATTATCAAAATACCCATCCTCATCAAACCTTATCCTATTACGCAATTCAGTCTCCAAACCAACAAGCTTAGTTAAAACCTTCCAAAGCTGCCTCGCCCTTGCAGTATTAGGCAAAACATGCCCTTTAGCATATCTGCTCAACACAGTAACAGGCAAACCAGTCTTAGAAGCTAACTCACGATAAGTAATGTTTCGCTTATACTTCGCCGTCTTAAGCAACTCAATAGTCATCAAACGAAGCCTCAACTCATCCACATGCGTGCTCATAGCAACCCCTTATACACTGACACGTCAATCTTAAAGCGTTTACCATTTATTATTGCATTACTAATTTAAAATTTCCGTTCCAAAACGAACAATAAAGCGGGTCCGCTGGGATTTGAACCCAGGATCTCCGGCTTAGAAGGCCGACGCGCTT
>JASEJA010000013.1:9960-22808 GCA_030017755.1 Candidatus Bathyarchaeota archaeon | reverse complement strand
AGGTTTCCTCACGGTGGTTTATGACCTTATAACTAATTTTGGAGTGGCACTTTTTCCCATGATCAGCGGGGTTCCCCCTGCTTTTGCTTTGTTGACTGTTCTTGCTTCCGGTGCCCCATTATCTTTGCTACATGTTTTCTCTAACATTGCAATTTTCGGAATAGTTTTTTTTCCTCTTGTTAGGACGTTAAGCCAAATTCCAATGGTGAAGAAGTTTGGTTGAAAAAAGAACGTTAGCATTTGCTACCTTAGCCGTGCTTGTTTGGGCGTTTTTAGCCACAAGTTTCATGGCATACTACTACCTGCAACAATCAAGGTTCAAAGACCAGTTTGAGGAGAAACAGCAGTTGCTGAGGGAATTAACAGAAAGCTATGAGGAATCCGTTGCTAAACGAAATTCGTTGTCTGCAGAATATGGGGCTTTACTTGGAGAGTATCAATGGTTTCAAGGCGAAAATTACTCCTCGCTTATGAACGCCTATTCAAGTTTGCTTTCAAACTTAAATGGAAATTATACATCGATGCTTTCTGAGTTTCCAGAATTAAACACAACCTACAACAATTTATTAGCTAAAACCCAAACACTAAGCGAGAAAAGCGAGGTGACAAGAGAAGAGTTTGGTTCGCTGTTAAACGACTTCTACAAATTGTTCAATGCACTGGCCTTAAAAGAGTTGGATAACGCCGTAGGCATTACAAGCGAAATACAAGTAAGCCTATGCATAAACTACACTAAAATTGGCGGAACTGTAGAGTGGCACAACATTTCAATTTCTGTATGCTCCACTTTGTTTGATTTAACACGCAAAGTAGCTAATATCACATATGATTATTATGCCATAATAGAGCCAGGCCACATAATTATAACTTCCATTAACAATCAAACTGCTGGGTGGCTTTGGTACTACTGGGATGAAACTATAAACGACTGGGCTTGGGGTCCGGTTGGCTGTGACGCTTGGACTCTGAAGAACAACGGAATCTACAAATGGGATGTCTACTCATAGAAACTTGAGCTGAGAAACCAAAAGAATTTTAATTTCGATATTAGAACTAACGTTACAATAATCTCTTTAGAGGATGTAGACCTTGGACAAAACAGAAAAAATATTCATGGAAGTCCGTAAAGCCGGAAGAAATTATCTGCTTGAAACTGAGGCTAAAAGCGTTTGTATGGAGTATGGTATTCCAGTTACAAAGTTTAAATTGGCAAAGAGCGAGGTTGAAGCTGTTAAATTTGCTGAGGAGATAGGTTACCCTGTTGTTTTGAAAATTGTTTCACCCCATATCCTTCATAAATCTGATGTTGGTGGGGTCATAGTTAACTTGAAAGACGCAAAAGATGTCCGCGATGCTTACAAAAAGATTCTGGAAAACGTGAAAAAACATAAGGCTGACGCGAAAATCGAGGGCATACTCGTACAAGAAATGGCTCCAACCTCAACCGAAGTCATAGTTGGCGCAGTTAAAGACCCGCAGTTTGGTCCAGCTATAATGTTTGGAATCGGCGGAATTTTTGTGGAAGTCTTGAAAGACGTAACCTTCAGAATAGCTCCCATAACCGAAGAGGAAGCCCGAGAAATGATTACTGAAGTTAAGGCTTACCCACTTTTAAAGGGCTATCGGAACTTGCCGCCAGCAGACATAAACACAATAGTGAATATTTTGTTGAAAACTTCCAAGCTTGTTATGGAGCATCAGGAGATCAAGGAGCTTGACCTAAACCCAATAATGGTTTATGAGAAGGGAGCAAAAACAGTAGATGCAAGAATCATCCTCGAATAAATATAAACACTTGCCTAAACATGAAATCTTTTCAAAAACATGCATTCCGCCAGAAACCTCATTTTTCTTGCGATTGGATGGATGGAAATTTAAGAAACTTTCCGAAACTATAAAAGCCGAAAAACCTTTCGACAAAGAATTTACAAAATGCCTTGTTTCTTCGGGAAAAACTCTTTTTGAAGAAGGGTTTAACCCAGCTTTGATTTATGTTGTTAGCGATGAGTTAAACATTTTATTTCTTAACGCTGCTCCTTTCCGCAGAAGAATAGAAAAAGTGAATTCTGTTCTTGCCAGTTTAATTTCAAGCGCCTTCACATTGTGCCTTAAAAAGGAAAAAATTGCTGCTTTTGATTCTCGCATTGTTACGGTTTCAAGTGATGAGAAAATTATTGAATACTTAGCTTGGAGGCAAATGAATGCTTGGAGAAACCATAATAACGCTTACGCTTACTGGATTTTAAGAAAAATCGGGTATGCCCCATCTGAAATTTCTAAAAGGCTTAGGGGATTAAAAACCGAAGAGCTTCATCAACTGATGTTTGAGCATGGCGTAAACCTTGCTAGAACTCCTCAGTGGCAGAGGAGAGGAATCCTATTATACAAGCAACTTTTCACAAGAAAAAGCCATAACCAAGTTGTGAAAAGGTGGAGAATAAATGAAAAATGGGATTTGCCGCTTTTCACCTCAAAGGATGGAATAAAACTAATCAAAGGGATTCTCGAATTGGCAAGGCAGAAGAGGAAAGAATAATTGTCTGGGCAGGAGAAAATTCAAGATTTAAATCGGAAGCTTTCAGAGTTAGAAGAACAAAAAAGAGAATTCATGGCTAAAGCGAAAGAATCAGCGGAAAAAAGAAACAAATTAAATGAACAGTTCAAAGCTTTACAGGCTGAAATAGTTGAACTAAAAAACGAAAGGGACAAATTAAATGACAAGGTTAAAGAGCTAAAAAAGCAAAGAGACGAAACCAAAACAGAAATCCGAGAAAAAATCGACGAGATAAAGAAGACAAACCAAGAAATTAATGTTTTAACTGCGAAGAAGCCTTCAAAAAGCCTTCAAATGTTGCAGAAAGAGTTTGAAAGCATTGAGTGGAAGATTCAAACAACACCACTAAGCCTAAAAGATGAAAATAAACTCGTAGAGCAAGTCAAACAATTGCAGACTCAAATAAATATTTGTAAAAAACTTGAACAACTAAAACAGAAAAGTGTTGAATTAAAAGCTGAGCTTAAAGCTCTGCAAACCAAAAGTAAAATGTTTCATGAAAAACTAACCGAAACTGCAGAAGAAAGCCAAAAAATTCATGAGCGAATGCTGAAAAAAATTGATGAGTCAAAGAAAATTAAAATGGAAGCTGATGGATTCCATAAACTCTTTTTACAAGAAAAGGAAAAAATGAAACCCATCCAAGAAAAAATAAAAATGCTAAAAGAAGAAATTCAAAAGAGAGAAATGAACGAAAGAAAGAAAACAGAGGAAAATCTTCGCGAAAAACTCGAGAGACAAACAAGAGAGAAGTTGAAGCGTGGCGAAAAACTGACATGGGAGGAGTTTCAACTCATTGCTGAGAAGGGGATGGGAGCATAAGATTAAAGTGAGCCTACATAAATAGTATTGAGGAACAGAGGGCAGTATGGCTAAAGAAGAAACAGCCGAAGAAAAAGAAAAGCGAATCCTAATTTTGTGCGTAGACAGAGATGGCGATTTAGGGACAAAGGCTGAAATAAAAACCCCAGTTGTAGGCAGAGAAGAAAATCTAAACGCCGCAGTAGCTCTAGCCCTACGAGACCCAGAGGAACCAGACGCAAACGCCATGTTTGAGGCAGTCCGCGTATATGACCGTCTAAAAAGCGAAGCTAAACCAGAAGAAGTTTTTGAAATAGCAACAATATCGGGCTCTGAGCTTGGCGGAGTTGGGGCGGATAGAAAAATTGTGGCTGAACTCGGCGAATTATTGAGTTCTTTTTCAGCTAATGAGGTTATTCTGGTTACGGATGGCTATTCTGATGAGGCTGTTTTGCCGCTTGTAGAGTCAAGAGTTCCAGTTTCCTCTGTTAGGCGGATAGTTGTAAAACACAGCGAATCCATAGAAGAGACAGCTGCTATTTTTACAAGATACCTAAAAATGATAATGGAAAACCCACGTTACTCCCGCATAGCCTTGGGCTTGCCAGGTCTGCTTTTACTAATTTTGGGAGTTTTATCAATTTTTAATTTGCTATATTATTATTGGGTAGCGTTCATTTTTGTTTTCAGCGGTTTTCTGCTGGTAAAAGGTTTTGGAGTTGACAAAGCCGTCAAAAACTTTTATCAGTGGATGAAAGAATATTCTCCACCACCACTTCAGGTGCAAATTTCGAATTATTCAACAATAGCTGGAGCTTTATGTATAGTTTTCGGCATATACTTTGGATGGATAAGCGTTTCAAAAAGTATTCCAACTCAAGTAGATCTCGCAGCTTGGCTTAGCATTTTACCCAAAATTTTCGGCTATTTTATCAGAGATTCCATGGACCTCATAATTGTGGGCATCTGCGTTGCTTTGTTGGGCAGAGCTATACGATGGTATATGGAACGTGACGCTAGGCTGCTTCGAAATGTGGCTCTTATAGTTACTGTTGCATGGTCAAGATGGATTCTTGAAGGAACATCTATTGTGCTAATTAAGCCTGAAATGGGATATGAGAGGCTTATTTTCTCCATAATTGTGGGTGTTTTAATAGGCATAGCTTCTGTTTTGGTCATATTTGTTGTTCAGAGGTCTGCGAGAGGTTTCTTTAAAGAGACGAAAGAGCAGGCTGAAGAGTTTGGAGAAGGCTAAAATAGCGGTTATTGGTGGAACAGGCTTCGAGAAACTGTTTAAGAATGCAAAACAAATACGTCTAGGAACGCCCTATGGAGTTGCTCCGCCAATATCTGTTGGAAAAATAGACGATAAAGAAGTGGTTTTTCTTCCACGACATGGTCCAGACCATTCCATTCCCCCACATAAGATAAACTATAGGGCGAACGTTTATGCATTATACGAGTTGAATGTGCAGAGAATTATAGGGGTAAACGCTGTTGGCGCCATAAACAGCAATTTTAAGCCAGGAGACATAGTTGTTCCCCACGATTTTATCGACTTCACGAAACTTCGCATAACAACATTTTATGATGAATCCCCTGTGACGCATATTGATGTTTCTCAGCCATACTGCCCAGAAATACGCAAATTCCTAATTGAAAATTCAAGAAAGTTTGGAAGGCGTGTGTGGGATAAGGCTGTTTTGGCTTGCACTGAAGGTCCACGTTTTGAAACTCCAGCGGAAATTGAAATGTTTAGGCTTTTGGGCTGTGATGTTGTTGGAATGACTGGGGTTCCAGAGGCCGTCCTTGCAAGAGAACTTGAAATTTGTTATGCGGCTGTGTGTTTTGTTTCAAACATGGCTGCTGGCATGCAAGAGAGGTTAACCCCAAATGAAGTTTTAACTGTTTCCAAGGAAATTACGCCTATAATGGAGCAAGTTTTAATTGAAACAGTTAGGGCTTTACCTATCCAACGTGAGAGCAACTGTCCATGTGCTAACGCTCTTAAAAATGCGAGGTTTAAGGCATGATTAAAACTTTCCTTTCAATAATTGGCGCCTACAAATTATATGAGAAGTGGCTTTTGCACCAAGTTAAAAACGACGGCAAACCAGAACACATAGCAATAATTTTGGATGGAAACAGAAGATGGGCTTCTGAAAAGGCGCTTCAACCATGGTTTGGCCACAAAAAAGGCGCTGAAAAGGTTGAGCAACTCCTTGACTGGTGCTCGAAGTTGAATGTTAAATCCATAACGCTATACGCTTTTTCCACAGAAAATTTCAACCGCCCAAAAGCAGAAGTTGAGGAGATAATGCGAATTGCTGAAGAGGAATTTCGCAAAATTTTAACCGAGGAGCGCATCCACAAAAACAAGGTGCGCGTCAAAGTCATCGGTAGACTGAACTTATTGCCCGAAAGCTTGCAACAACTCGTACGAGATGTGGAAGAGGCAACACAAGATTATGATCAGCATTTTCTGAACATTGCTTTTGCTTATGGAGGAAGGGCTGAAATTGTTGATGCTGTAAGAAAAATTGCAGAAAGCGTGCAAACTGGAAAGCTGAACATTCAAAGCATTGATGAGGACTTGTTTGAAAAGTACCTTTACACTTCACATATGCCTAAACAAGACCCAGACCTTATTATCAGAACTTCTGGCGAAGAAAGATTGAGTGGTTTCTTGTTGTGGCAGTCCGCATACAGCGAATTATGCTTTTTAGATGTTTACTGGCCTGATTTTAGAGTGATTGACCTTTTGCGGGCTGTTAGAACTTTTCAAAACCGTAAGCGCCGTTTTGGTGCATAAATCAGTTTAGGCTCTTTTTTTGGCGCTTACTATTGAGAGGACATCCCTATCTTTTAGAATGTAATCTTCGCCAACCCGTTTTCTTTCTCTTGCTTCTACTGCGTAAATGAAGCTTTCTCCAAGTTCTGTGTGGATTATGTAGGCGAGTTGGCGGGCTGTTGTTCCGTACGGCACTAAATATGCGTCTGGTAAAACTCTTCCGTTATGGTCTGATAGGTGTTCTAGGTCTTCTACTGGGTAAACTGTTATCATGTTTAGAAGTTTTGAGTATGCCATGTTTATGGATTCTTGGACGCCTGTTGAGCCATATTTTAGGAGGATTTTCTCCCTTATGGTTTCCAATGCCTTAATTTGGCTTTCTGTTAGTTTTTCTGGATGCGTTATTTTGAAGTTGCAGTCTCCAGGCACATAGTCTATTAGTTGTTTTTCTGCTGCTCTTCTTAGGGCGAGTTCTGCTTCTGCGCAGCATGGCACAACAATATAATTCAATTTTTTCAGTCTTTCAAAATTTTCCTCAGCTTTTGGGATGTCTATCTTGTTTGCTGCTATTAACATGGGTTTGGCAATCTGCCTTAACGTGTCTACGAATTTTAGGAATTCTTCTTCGCTCCATTGGGTTGGTTTTTCAGCGTTTAACCCAGCCTTTCTTATGGCTTCGAAAATTTGGCTTCTTTTTATGGCTAAACCGCTCAGCCTTTCCTCAAGCATTAAGTATAAGTCTTTTGTTTCTGATTCAGCTGTTCTTGCGATTTTCGGCCAATCCCGCTTCAAAATGTTTGCCATCCACATTGTTATTTCCCGCTCTAAAAACTTCACATCTTCTATTGGATCGTGTTCTCCTGGCTTGCAAAGTCTTCCTTCAGAGTCTGTTCCACCAGAAGCGTCAACAATATGGATTAAAGCATCAGCCTTCCTAATCTCATCCAAAAATTGGTTGCCTAAGCCTCTTCCTTGCCATGCGCCAGGCACGAGACCAGCGCAATCGATAAATTCTACCGGGATTAGGCGTACTCCGTTTAGGCATATGGAGTTAACTGGCGTATCTTTAACATTGAATTCTTCGTGGACGCATGGAGTCCGCACGTAACCAACGCCTCTGTTTGGTTTTATTGTTGTGAATGGATAATTGGCAATTTCAGCAGGCGCTAAAGTCGCTGCACTAAAAAAGGTGGATTTTCCAGTGTTAGGTTTCCCAACAATACCCAACAAACGCGAATAAGACTTCTGCATTTCTAACTCCTTGATAAATATCTATTAGGCATGTTTCTATATGGTTTGTGCTGTCGTCCAAATGAAATTATGTTTTTACATGGTAAAATGATATAAAAGTGTCGATGCGTATATGAAGTGAACTTGTTTAGTAAGAGGCTTGAATTTGATGTTAAATCTTGCAAAAGAGAAGCTTACGGAAATGTTTAGGAAGATGCTTGAAATCAGATTTTTTGAAGAGAAAGTTTTCGACTTGTATGCTCAGAATCTTGTTCCAGGAACGATTCATCTTTATACTGGAGAGGAGGCGGTTGCTGTTGGCGTTTGCGCCGCTCTTGAAAAGACTGATTATGTTACGAGTACGCATAGGGGTCATGGACACTGTATTGCCAAAGGCGCTGACTTGAAGCGGACTATGGCTGAAATTTTGGGCAAAAGAACTGGTTATTGTAAGGGTAAGGGCGGCTCAATGCACATTGCAGACTTTAGCATAGGCATGTTAGGCGCTACTGCTGTTGTTGGTGCTGGAATGCCGATAGCTGTCGGCGCTGGCTTATCCATAAAACTCCGAAAAACAAGACAAGTTGTGGCATGCTTCTTCGGCGAAGGCGCCTCAAACCAAGGAACATTCCATGAAGGCATTAACATGGCGTCTATATGGCGGCTTCCAGTAATTTTTATCTGCGAAAACAACCTTTACGCTATGGGAACCCACCAATCAAGAGTCATGAACATTGAGAATATTGCAGACAGAGCCTTAGCCTATGGAATTCCAGGCGTTATTGCGGATGGAAACGATGTCCTAGCAGTTTACGAAAAGGCTTTGCAAGCTGTTGAAAGAGCCAGAAAAGGCGAAGGACCAACCCTTATTGAATGCAAAACTTACCGGCATAAGGGACATTCACGCGTTGACCCTGCGAAGTATAGACCAAAAGCGGAAGTGGAAGAGTGGCTTGCCAAAGACCCGATTAAACGCTTTAAGGAAAAGCTTCTGCAAGAAGGCGTTCTTATTCAAGTTGAGGTTCAGAAAATTGAGCGGGAAGTTGCGGCTGAAATTGAGGAGGCTGTAAAATACGCCATGGAAAGTCCATATCCAGCTCCAGAAGAAGCTTTGGAGGATGTTTACGCTTAGAAGGAGGCATGGCTTATGCGTAAAATAGCTTATAGGGAAGCCTTGCGTGAGGCACTCCGCGAAGAAATGCGTAGAGACCCAACGGTTTTTCTTTTAGGCGAGGACATTGGCAAGTATTGGGGCGGAGCCTTCAAAGTCACGGAGGGTTTGGCTGAAGAGTTTGGCGAAGAAAGGGTTAGGGACACACCCATATCCGAATCTGCAATAATCGGTGTCGGTGTGGGCGCAGCCATAACTGGTATGCGGCCAGTTGCAGAGATAATGTTTGGAGATTTGACGGCTTTAGCCATGGACCAAATTGCAAATCAAGCTGCAAAAATTCGTTACATGTTCGGCGGACAAGTTAAATGTCCACTTGTTATTCGAACACCTTTCGGGGCTGGCGTAAACATCGCCGCGCATCATTCGCAAAGTTTAGAAGCATGGTTTATGCATGTGCCAGGCTTGTATGTGGCTGTTCCATCAACGCCATACGATGCAAAAGGACTTTTAAAATCGGCCATTAGGGGCAACAACCCAGTCATTTTCTGCGAACACAAACTCTTGTATCCCGTTGAAGGCGAAGTTCCAGAAGAACAATACACTGTTCCGTTTGGAGTGGCTGACATAAAACGTGAAGGCGAAGATGCAACAATAGTGGCTACGCTTTACATGGTGCACAAGGCGTTGGAAGCAGCCAAAACCCTAGAAAAGGAAGGCGTAAGCGTTGAAGTTGTCGACCCAAGAACGTTAACGCCGCTCGACAAGCAAACAATAATAAATTCTGTTAAGAAAACTGGTAGAATAGTCATAGTAAGCGAGGATTGCAAGACTGCTGGCGTGAGCGCAGAAATAGCCGCAATAATAGCCGAAGAAGCCATAGACTATTTGGATGCTCCAATAAAGCGAGTAGCTGAACCGGACACGCCAATACCATTCAGTCCACCACTGGAACAATATGTTATTCCAGATGAAAAAGCCATAATCAAAGCCGTAAAAGAAGTTGTTTAATGTTTATTATGCTCCAGAATAAGTTGGTAAGTTACAAGAGTTAATTTTTTGCCCCATGGAGTTTCTATCGTGGCTTCTCTTATTTGTTTGAAACCATTTTTCTCGTAAAATCTTCTGGCGTGAATTTCCTCTTTCCCAGCATTCACAATTATATTTTCAACGCCTTTCTGTTTCTGGTCCAAGAGAGTATGTTGCAGCAGTTTGGTGCCGATTCCCTTCCTCTCACAGGGCGGAAAGATTATGATGCGGTCTAATTCCACAGTGTTCGCATCATGTTGCATAGTTTGAGCAAAACCCATTATGTCGTTGTTTTCAAGGACAAGGTAAAATGTTGCTTTGCCTTCTGTAATTGCCTTCCGTAACGTTTCTTCTGCAAAAGCCTTTTTAACATACTCGTCTGGAATACCGAATTTGACAACATTATCAAGGTATATTTGGCTTTTTTATCTTCTAAAAACGACGAAAGCTTTCTACTTAGGGCTTTAATGTCTTCACCATTTGCTTTTCTGATACTAACCATGCTTTTAAACCGCCTCAAATAATAGCCAAATTTTGATTAGGCGATATACCGCTGTTTATAAAAGGATTTTGTAAAATTTTATTGAAACAGAACGGAAGTGAAATAAGGTAAAGCGACATAACAACTGAGTGGTTAGCATGGTCTCAAAAGTTGTTATGCCAAAACTTAGCCTAACAATGAAAGAAGGCACGGTGGGCAAATGGTACAAGCGTGAAGGCGAAACCGTTGAAAAGGGCGAACCCATAGTGGAGATAATTTCGGAAAAAGCCACATACGATTTAGAAGCTCCAGCCTCTGGAATATTAAGAAAAATTTTTGTTAATGAAGGCGTTGACGCAGAAGTTAATGCGGTTCTTGCGGTTATAACAGCTCCAGAAGAACCATTTTCAGAAACAGAAATTCAAGCGGAAATTATACAGTTAGCCGAAGAGAAAGAAAAGCGAGTTTTGGCTTCGCCAGCAGCAAAACGCCTAGCAAAAGAGTATAGCATAGATTTGTCACTTGTTAAGGGTAGTGGTCCGGAAGGAAGGATTGTTGAAGAAGACGTTAAGCGGTACATTGAAGAAACAAGCGTGGTTCAGCCAAGAGTGAAGGAAATCATTCCGTTAAGTGGTTTTAGGAAAACTTCTGCCGAAAGGGTCTCCATGAGCTTCAAGACAGCGCCCCACAGCACCTTGGTGATGGAAGTGGATGCCTCTAGGGCTAAAGAAGCCTATGAGAAACTTCATGTTTCATATACAGCCATCCTTGTTGCTGCTGTAGCCAAAGCCTTGCGCGAACACTTGATAATGAACTCGACTTTGGATGGAGATAAAATAAAAGTTTTTGAAGACATAAATGTGGGTGTGGCTGTTGCCACCGAACAAGGCTTAGTTGTTCCAGTGATACATGATGCTGATAGAAAATCCTTAGAGGAGATTAATGCAGCCATTGAGAAATTGATGGAGAAGGCAAGGCATGCGAAACTTGCTAAGAAGGATGTTAGCAGAGGAACATTCACAATAACAAACCTTGGCATGTACGGTGTAGAATTTTTCACTCCAATAATTAATCCTCCAGAGGCGGCAATCCTCGGCGTAGGAAAGATAAGGGAAAAACTAGTTTTGATTGATGGAAAAATTGAAGCAAAACCCTTTATTATGTTAAGCCTTTCCTACGACCACAGAATTGTTGATGGCGCTCCAGCAGCCGAATTTTTAGGCAAAGTAAAAGAAAAAATTGAAAAAGGCTTAGTTTAGGATTCTTTAACCTTTTCAGCCGTTTCAACAGCTTCCTTTAGGCTTTTGCTGACAAGTTTCAATTTAGTCTCTTTAATTATTGCTATGCCGCGACTGGTAATTATTGAGCCTGCCCAGACGATTACGATGAAGATGAAGAAGAAAACGCAAACATTGCTGAAAATAGCCATTGCCTTGACAAAATCGCTTGCTCCTTCTGGAATTTGAACAAACTGTGGAATTTGCGATTGGCTCATGAATGTGATGATGGCAAGTATGGCTGGAATTATTATTAAGATTAAGCCCAATGCAAGCAGCACGTAACCAACAATTTTTTCAGTTTTCTTTTCAGAGTCCATGGAAACGATTATTCCCCCTATTTTATAAAAGGTTTATTCCCAAAAACCTAAGTCAAGCGCTTTTTGGTTTTCTTATCTGCACAATTACATGGGAAAATTCGTCGCCTTCTATAGGCAGCAAATCCATGGGATTATAGGGCCAAACTCCAGAGTATGTTTTTTCAATAAGGATTTTCTTGGAAAGTCTTAAGTGTTAAGCCCGTAGAGAAAAGGTTTGAGCGAAAATGAAGGTTGCCATGTATTATAGCCAAAGGGATATAAGAATTGAGGATTTGCCAATCCCAAAAATTGGCGAAAATGAAGCCCTCGTGGAAATGAAGGCTTGTGGGTTATGCGGTTCTGACATGATGGATTGGTATTTGAAGAGGCGAGTGCCCCTTGTGCTTGGCCATGAACCAGCAGGTATAATAGCCAAAAAAGGAAGGAAAGTTAAAGATTTTAGTGTTGGTGATAGGGTTTTTGCGCATCATCATGTTGCTTGCCTAAAATGCCACTATTGCCTACGTGGCGATTACACTTTATGCGAACAATTCCACAACACGCATTTAGACCCAGGCGGATTTGCAGAATATTTTCGTGTGCCAGCGCCAAACCTTGAAATTGACACTTTAAAGATTTCGGATAATCTATCGTTTGAGGAGGCAACATTCATAGAACCGGTTGGCTGTTGTTTAAGAGCCATAAACAAATGCAAAGTGCAGGCTGGCGATTCTATTGCAGTAATTGGCTCTGGAAACATTGGAATAATTCACGTAGCTCTTTCAAAAATTTTTGGAGCCGCAAAAATAATCGCCAGCGACATAATTGATTTTAGGCTTGCAATAGCCAAAAAGTTTGGAGCAGACGTTACAGTTAACCCCCAAGAAGAAAATTTGGCAAGCGTTGTTAAAAATGAAACTGATGGGCGCGGCGTGGACGTCGCCTTTGTCACAGCGCCAAGCCTAAACGCATACAAGGCTGGCTTAAATATTTGCCGAAAAGGTGGAAAACTCTGCGTTTTCGCACCCACAGAGCCTAACGAAAAGCTTCAGATAAGCCCTAAAGACTTATTCTTTTCCGAAGTTCAGATAATCCCGTCTTATTCAACTTCGCATGTTGAAACGCGGATGGCTCTGGAACTGATAAAGTCTGGAAAGCTAAAATTGAGGGAGCTGATAACACATCGTTTTAAGCTTGAAGAAGCAGCTGAAGCATTTAAGACAGCTCTGGAAAACAAAGAAAGCTTGAAAATCATAATCACTAGCTAAAACTTGT
>JASEJA010000013.1:0-9860 GCA_030017755.1 Candidatus Bathyarchaeota archaeon | reverse complement strand
ACAGCTCTGGAAAACAAAGAAAGCTTGAAAATCATAATCACTAGCTAAAACTTGTTTATTATAAGAGATAGCGCCGTTTGGCTGTGAAGCGTCATGAACCCTAAAATTATGATGGTTGGGATTATTGCTCTTGTTGCATGCGCCACCCTGTTTTTGCTGGAGAAGACAACGCCTAAAAACGAGAAAGTCCAAGTTTACCTTTCTTTGCCCATTCACATGAATGGGTGTGCATGCAAAGCTTTTTACTGCTAATTTTGGGCGTAGCTTTTATGCTTGTTGGATTAATTTTTTAATCTAACAGTTCAAGCTTAATTTAAAATCCGTAAGTGTTAATTTGTCTTGCGCTTATTCATCTTTAGGTTTCCAATTGCTTAGCGAAATGAAGAATTATATTAGTAGGATGGAGTTTTCTTGGAAGATGTTGTTAGTTGCAATTTTTCTCGTGGTTGTTGGATTGTTGTTAATGCTTCAGAGTTCAAATATGCTTTTTGGAATGAACCCTTTGTCGATTGGTGTTATGGGTTTGGCTTTGCTTTTCATTTTTTCCGGCATAGCCCTGCTTGTTGTGGCTGTGGCGTCGATGGCTTCTGTTTAGAGGAAAAGTTCCATATAGTTTAGCCTACAATCTTGAACAAGGGATGCAAATGAAGGCAGCCATGCTGTATGGAATAAAAGATTTAAGAATTGAGGATGTTCCAAAGCCAGAGGTAGGTGCTGGCGAAGTTCTAGTCAAAGTTAAGGCAGCCACAACTTGCGGCACAGACCTAAAAATCTTCCAAAGAGGCTATGTTGAAAAAGTGATAAAGCTTCCAACAGTTTTTGGGCATGAGTGGGCTGGAGAAGTGGCTGAAGTTGGCAGCGGCTTAGAATGGCCGCATAAAGGCATGCGTGTCCGCGCTGGCAATAGTGCTCCGTGCTTGCGTTGCGTCATGTGTCAGAAGGGCAAGTATAATCTTTGCGAAAACATGATTTGGTTGTGGGGCGCTTATGCGGAATACATTAAGGTTCCAGCCCGCATGGTTCTTGTGAATATGCAGGAAATTCCATTGCATGTTTCTTATGAAGAGGCAGCCATAACAGAACCATTAGCCTGCGTCTTGCACGGAGTCGAAGAGGCAAGAGTGAAATTAGGCGATACTGTAGCCATAATCGGCGCTGGACCAATAGGATTACTTCACCTGCTAACCGTAAAAAAATTAGGAGCAGAAAAAGCCATAATCATAGACTTAGTGGATGAAAGGCTTAGTTTTGCCGAAAAGCTGGGCGCAGATGAAACAATTAACGCTGGAAAAGAGGATGCTGCTGAAAAAGTTAGGAAAATAACAAGCGGTTATGGCGCAGACGTTGTTATTGAAGCAATTGGTTTGCCAAAAACATGGGAACAAGCCCTAACGCTTGTTAGAAAAGGCGGAACTGTACTGGAGTTTGGCGGATGCCCACCTGGGACGGAAATTAAAGTTAACACAGAAATGCTCCATTACGGGGAAATAACAGTTTTGGGCGCCTTCCACGCAACTCCATTACACTTTAGAAAAGCCCTTCGCCTAATAGCGTCAAGAATAATCGATGTCAAACCATTAATAACAAGAAAGATGAGACTGGATGAGATTAAGGAAGCCTTTCAAATGCTTGTTACCTCGAAAAATGAGATTAAAATTGCAATAATCCCTTAAATTTAAGCTTAGCTTGTTTCTCTTTACTAAAGGTGCGTGATGTAGTTGTCCATGGAGAATTTAATGAAAGAGGCCGCTCATGTCATGGTGACTAAAATAGCATGTTTAAGGGAAAAGTTCAACGTTCTAGTTATATGTGGGCTTCATAACAAAACTTTGGCTGAACATATAATGCTGGAATCTTATGCTGTGGGAGCGTATCCTCACTTGTGGGTTTTTGACGAAAAGTTCTATCTTAAACATGCAGAAATTCTCTCTGAAAGCACAATGGCTTTTCTTCCAACACATTTGCGTTCTCTTTTGGAAAATTCGAACGTGATAATATGGCTTAGTCAGTTTGGTGCTTTAGATAAGTTTCCAGTAAACCTTAGAAAGGCGATAATTTCTTTCTGGGATGAAGTTGATGAGGCTACACGGACTAAACCTCATTTATATGTAAATTTGCTATCTTCTCAATGCATTAAATACATGGGCATAAACTATGAACTCTGTCTTAAAACATTCACCAACGCTGTTAATGTTGATTACGGCAAGATTCGAAAAATTGGAAATGCAATTGCTGCTAAGCTTTACGGAAAGAAAACAGTTCATGTTTATGATGCGGAAGGCACCGATTTGACTTTTAGCATTTATAAAAGAAATGTTGGAGTAGAAGTCGGCACATTAGAAGACCGTTTTTCGCTCGAAAAAGAATGTGATGTGGAGGTTCCGGGAGGAGAAGTCTACGTGGCTCCAATTGAGACTTCAGCAAACGGTGTGCTTGCTGTTAAAGAGTTTAGAGACTATAAAATTAAAAATCTCAAGCTTCGTTTTAGCGAAGGAAAAATCGTTAGTTTCAAAGCTGAAAAAGGAAGCAGAATATTTGGAGACTTGTTGGATAAGGCTGAAGGCGACAAGGATAGAATAGCGGAATT
Organism: Candidatus Bathyarchaeota archaeon; assembly: GCA_030017755.1. Taxonomy (GTDB): domain Archaea; phylum Thermoproteota; class Bathyarchaeia; order Bathyarchaeales; family Bathycorpusculaceae; genus JASEJA01. The sequence goes on along the minus strand of JASEJA010000013.1, from coordinate 7,273 downwards.
CGGCATCGGAATAAATTATGGTATGAATCCTATAGGGTATAGAATATATGATGAAAAAGCTCTTGGCACAGTTCACATAGCAATAGGCAATAATGTTCACTTAGGCGGAGTAAACAAGGCATCAATACACTGGGATTTTATCTTATATGATCCCAACATAGAAGTTGACAATGTACTCGTAATGAAAAATGGAAAGCTTCAACATGATAAATGAGTATGCAGATCGCTATGTGCATTAAAGTGTTATTAAGAGTATGAGGCATAAAACTAAAAAAGCTGTTAAGCCTGTTCTACGCAAAAAATAAAACTGTAAAATGTAATTTTATGTTTAGCATGGTTAGTTAAATGTCTATAGCTTATGGTTACATTTTGAGAATAGCCACTGCGGAATGGGTTAACCAAGTCTTTGAAATGGCAATCTACTACACTGGCTTTCGCAGAAAATGGAAGGTTGGACAAACAATCCTTTTTGTGCATAAAACTGTTTTTGGCGATGCCTTCGTGGGTTATGGGGAAATTGGAAATGTTTACGGTTTGGATGAGCTTTCTGAAGAAGAAAGGCGTGAATGCGAAAAGTGGCGATGGAAGAAAGCCATAGAATTCAAATACATAATACGCTTCGAAAAGCCTCTGCCAATAAAGGAAACTTTTCTTAAAGACTTGAAAATTCGCGGCAGAACCCTTCACGGTTATCCCCTAAGCAAGGAACAATTAAATTCTATTATAAGTGATGCTGAGCGGTTACAGCATGAAACATCTTAAAACGTTTTTAAACCACAACGCTTAAGTGTTAAAGGCAATTTTATTGTGTTGTCAAAAATGTAGGTGTTGAAAAGTTTGGCAGTTGAAGGTTTTTCGGGAAGCAGACAACCAGTAGACGTGAAAGTGGGCGAATTAACCCCTCAATCCAGAGCAGTAAACGTCACAGCAAAAGTGGTTTCAAAAAGCGAAATAAGAAACATAGCCACGGGAAGGGATGGCGCTCCGCATCGTGTATGCGACGCTTTAGTCGGCGACGAAACAGGCTGCGTTTACCTAACCCTATGGGACGACAACATCGAAAAAATAAACGAAGGCGACACAATAAAGATTGGAAACGGCTATGTAACCCTTTTTAGGGGTAACATGCGCTTAAACGTTGGCAGATATGGCAATTTGGAAGTGGCAAAAGAAGCGTTAGCAGGCGAAGTGAACACTGAAAACAATTTGTCCAGCAAAGTTTACGAGCAAGAGCGCAGACCATTCAGAGGACGTGGCAGAAGAGACTTCGGCGGAAGAGAAAGAAGGGGCGGCTACAGGCAAAGAAGATATTAACGCCCTTAACAAATACTCCCATTCACTTTCTTCTAATTAATTATATTTCAGTGTTAACTTTCAACAGCATTTTCCGCATCTCTAATATATGCTAGAAAGCTGTAACCCTTTTTTCCTCATGTTTCATTCCAATTTTGTCATACAAACTTTTGATTATGGCTTTTTCAATAACATCAGCGCCTAAACCGAAAATTTTACGTAAACCATTCGCAAATTCTTCAAGCTTAACGGGAATTTCCTCCTTTTTGACGTCATACAAATTTTGAAGGTGAAAATATACTGCTTCTCTTCCGCTTTCTCCAAAAGTTAACAAACCCTCATCTACAGCCTCAAGCAAAACCCGTTTAAAATTTTCTTTTTTGCTCAAGGCTTTGCACCTCAAAGTTCTTTTGTGTGGATGTAGAAGGCTAATAGGAAGAAGATGTAACCGAAATGGTAAAAAAGTTCCAGAAAATGCCCACTATAATAGGATTCTTGCAGGGTTGTGTAGCTGAAGAGGATATCCCCGCAAACATCCATAAAAATTCCCAAGTTAATGAGCAGCCAAGACTTTCCCAATTTTCCATTCATAAAAATTAGTAATCCAAGAAAAGAAAGAGAAAGCAAAGCGACATCGAGCAAAGGATACTGCCAAAGCCAAAATAAGTGTAAGAGTAAAGGTGATGGCTAACATTTTCTTTGACAAAACTGCACCAAAAAAGAAAGAGATATATCCCATAATCCAAAAGGCATCAGCGATAGAGGGATCTGAAACTTCCACATCCAAATGAGCGTATAACCCATCCAAACAGATTCGCCACAAACCAGAAAAACAAATCCAATTGTAAATAAAAACCATATCAATGAAAAACGTTCTTCAATTTTACGCCAATACTTCTGCAATGAAATTCCAGACACCACAACGGCTGCACCAGCAATCAAAGGCGAGAAAGCATTAGAAAAAACAAAATAAATTCTGGATAATGGCTTTGAAAAGCGTAAATCAGCGCCAAGCCAACCATCAGAGCTAAAGCAATTTTATAGACGATTAACATTGCCGTTGCTGCTCCTCATTTAATGAAAAGAGCCTTTCTTTTGTAAGTATTTTAATTTTAGGAATATAAAATACATATTCATCGTAATTGAACCCAATTTTGTTGATTTTTCTTAAAATATACCGTAACATTTTAAAACTTGAACATCCACAGACACCTTCATTCACGTTAAAAGGAGATGAATAAATAAATGTCTAAACCGAAAAAAGAGGGGAAAAAACCAAAAGTGGAAGAGTTATTGGCAAAAGCCAAAAAACCCTCACAACTTGCGCCGCCAATGCACAAGTTTTATGAAGGAAAAGTTCAAGTAATGCCAAAATGCGCCATAACAAGCCCAGCCGACTTTGCAATATGGTACACGCCAGGCGTTGCCGCACCATGCAAAGAGATTCAGGCAAACTCGGAAAAATCCTTTGAGCTTACAAACCGATGGAATTATGTTGCGGTTGTTTCTGATGGAACCCGTGTTTTGGGTTTAGGCGACATAGGACCAGAAGCAGCCATGCCAGTCATGGAAGGAAAAGCATTACTCTTCAAATATTTGGGTGGAGTGGATGCTTTCCCAATCTGCCTAAAAACCAAAGACCCAGAAGAAATAATACGAGCATGCGAACTTATAGAGCCATCCTTTGGCGGCATAAACCTAGAAGACATTGAAAAGCCCAAATGCTTCTACGTTCTCGAAAAGGCAAGAGAACGTTTACAAATTCCAGTTTGGCACGATGACCAGCAGGGAACAGCCACGGTGATACTGGCTGGTTTAATAAACGCCTTCAAAATTGTAGGTAAAGACCCGAAAAAGAGCATGATAACCCTTATCGGTGCAGGTTCAGCCAACATCAGAACAGCCTATGTCCTAATAAGATGGGGAATGAAGCCAGGCAACGTAATAATGGTGGACACTAAAGGCATTATCCATGCAGGAAGAAAGGACATAACAAAAGAAGAAGACCCATGGAAATACGACCTAGCCCAAAAAACAAACGCTGAAGGCAGAACAGGCGATATAGCAGACGCCTTTAAAGGCGTAGATGCTGTGGTTGCTGCTTCAAAGCCTGGACCTGACACTATAAAGAAGGAATGGATACGCACGATGGCTGACAACGCAATAGTTTTTGCCTGCGCAAATCCGATTCCTGAAATTTGGCCTTGGGAAGCAAAGGAAGCAGGAGCCAGAATAGTGGCAACTGGTAGAAGCGACTTTCCAAACCAAGTTAACAACAGTTTAGGTTTTCCAGCCATATTTAGAGGCGTATTAGACGTAAAGGCAAAAACGGTGACAGACGACATGTGCATAGCCGCAGCCCAAGAACTAGCAGAATTCGCAGAGGAAAGGGGAATGCATGAAGAGGACATCCTTCCAAGGATGGAGGAATGGGAAGTTTACCCAAGAGAAGCAGTGGCATGCGCATTAAAATCCATAGACCAAGGCGTGGCAAGAGTTAAACCGAGCAGAAAAGAGCTTTACGAGAGAGCTGCAACAATTATCAAAAACGCAAGAGACTCTCTTGAAGCCTTAATGAAAAAGGGCTTAATAAAACCGCCACCACCAGAAAAGGAACTTCTAAAATAGGAACAGCCAAAAATTACTCATAACACCCATTAAATTTCAATTTTTATCTTGAAATCGCAGAAAATTATTTAAACTCTTCCATAGAACATACATGGAGAGGAGAGAAAGTCCATATGCGTTCAGATTATGTCCTATACACAGCAGCAATAATATCTTTCATAATAACAGGCATAGTGCTCGTCTGCCAAATAGAGCAGCCATACAAAGGGTTATGGATTGTCACAACCGCTGTCCTGGGGCTTCTCTTTGTAGGCTTAGGCTATTCCCAAAGAGCAAAACCACAAGTAAAAGCTGTAGAGCCAACACCCGCACCAACACCACAACCAGCACCAGCAGTCACAGAGGTTGTGGTGGAAGAAAAACTAGTAACCACTACAGAAATTACGCCTCCAATTTTGGAGCTTACTCAAGTGAAGGGGATTAAGGAAAAGCGGGCTGGACAATTGAAGGCTGTTGGTATAAACAGCGTTGAAGATTTGGCAAAGGCTTCAGCGGAAGATTTGGCTGCAAAACTGAAGATTTCGCCGAAGATTATTGAAAGATGGATTGAAGAAGCAAAAAAACTTTCTGGAAAATCCTAAAAAGGGGCTAAAATAGAAATCTAACCTACGATGGTTAAGATTCTTATTATATTCCTTCTTTCAAGTCTCCTCAATGCGTCCAAAAAATCATTTCTTTTTTTGCCTGTTAAGTTGAAGTTTTTAAGCATATCTTTTATTGGCATTTCTGGTTTTCCAAAACTCAAATTCCTTTTATAAAGATGCTTCACTATTGAACGTTCAAGTTTTCCACAACGCCAAGTAGTATTCCGAATAAGCACAGCCATAGCCCTCGCCAACCCTTTTGTTTCACTTCTCTTTTTCCGCGTCAAGACCTTTCACAAGAGACATATTTTCCCTAAACATTTTTAGGGTTTGCGCTTAAAAAGAATTGAGGAGACAGCATGTTGAAGGGAAAAACTGGAAGAGTATTCTTTTCTCGCCTATTTGAGGGCGAAGACTTAGCTGAAGCCATAAAAAAGCGTGTGGAGGAAAGTGGAGTAAAAGCTGGATTCTTCCTTTTGATTGGAAGCTTGAAAGATGCGGTTTTGGGCTATTACAAAAGTGGGCAGTATAAAACAACACGCCTAGAAGGTCCATTAGAAATAGCCTCATGCATGGGAAACATAGCCGTTGACGAGAATGGAGAAGTGATGGTTCACGCACATGTAGTGGTTTCAAATGAGGATGGAGAAGCTTTCGGCGGTCACGTAATGAAGGATTCCCATGTTAGTGCCACAGCGGAACTGGTGATAGTTGAAGCGAAAGGTGTAAACTTGCAGAGAGTCTTTGACGAGAAAACTGGGCTAAAACTTTTGAAGTTAGGATAAAATTTTTCTTAAATATATTCCATGGGCGTCTCCATAATAATATTCAAGCTTTGCAATCTTTTTGTATCCAAGTTTTTGGTAAAGCCTCAAGGCTGCGACATTGTCTTCCCGAACTTCTAAACGGCATGATTTAACGCCTTTTTCCTTAAAAATTTCTTCAATCTTCTTTAACAGCCTTTGTGCAATTCCTTTTCTGCGGTATGGTGGTGAAACGTCTATGGTGAGAATGTGACCCGCCAGAGTGTTTCTTTCCATATGTATTATGCCTATAATGAAACCCACAATTTTGTCGTTCATCTTAGCCACTAAACTTATGCCGTTATAGTCTGTCAACAAATTGGCAATGTGTTGTCTGCTGAATGCCTCCTTTTTGAAACATTCAGTCTCAATTTTATACAGCTCATCCAACTGTTTTATTGAGGCGTCTTCTATTACTATCGACATTTAAGATATCCTTTCAAAAAGGGTTTTATCAGCCTTATTGTTTGCGGTTATCGCCTTAATTTCTAGGGCTTGCTGAACTGCAAATCCAATGAAAAATCGCAGCCAAACACTCAGAATTCTTGTGAGAATGGTTGCTGTGGCGCTTATATCGAATGGTATGCCTGTTAAAACATAAATGGTTGTCATAGTTATTTCTGGAAGCCCAGCCTCAAATGGTATTCCCAATGGAATGCCGTGGATGGCTGAAACTATTGAATGCGTCAATATTATAACACTCCATGGAACTGGAAACTCCACGTTCATGGAAAGGAAAACTTCTTTCATGGAAAAGAAAACAAGATAGGCTATTCCCACGCTTAAAAACCATGAAAAAATGCCAAAAGAAAACGATGCAAAAAGGATTTTTGGGGCGTGTCCAAACTCTTTTATTGAATCATGAAACATTTTCGCTGCTTTGACAACCTTCCCCCTAACCCTCGTTAGTTTCCAGCGTCCCTGACTTACATAATTTAAAAACCTTATTACAGCATCAATAAGTTTCAAAGTCCACTTCTCCCTAAAGCATAAGAAAATCAGTAATATTAGAAAGAGTGTGGACATGCCAGTCAAAAACAATGATAAGTTTAGGACAAGTCCGCTGATAGGGCGTTCCATCAGTAAGAGGATTATGCCAAGCAATAGGCCTACAATGTTTATGCCCATACCCATAAGCCTTTGAATAACAAGCGAAGCCACAACCTTTCCACTTGTTCCGTTGTGTTCTCTTGTAACCAAATAGACTTTTGTTACGTCTGCGCTTAAGGATTCTGCTGGTATTGCTATGTCCACAAAAGTTCCATACCAAACATAAAGAAAGGATTTTGCTACTGAAAGTTTTACAGAGAGAAAGTTTAGCAGAAGATACCATGAAAGGGAGTAGAAAAACGTGTCAAGAATAAGGAAGACCACCGCCGCAGAATATATGGATAAATCCACACGTTGGGCTGTGGCGATTATTGTTGGAATATCCACGTTGAAAAGGTAGAGGTAGATGAAGAAAGCTGCTAAACCCAATGCTAAGAGAAAGAAGGTTTTCCAAGAGGCTTTAAACGTCATTGAAACCATGAAAGACACTCAACATTCACAGCAAAAAATTCAGAGCACATTATATATTTTACCCAAATCAGCCCTTCTAACAAAACTTAACTATGTTAGAGCGCATAGCATTTAACTGGTGCAGTTTGTTGAGTCTAAAAGGTGTTCACTTTCTCCTCACCTATCGGTGTGATTTGGAATGCGACTACTGCTTTGTTTGGGGCAGCCCAAAAGCAAAGGGCACATTCACTCTTGAACAGATAAGGAACATTTTAAATGAGGCGAAGAAACTGGGAACAGTGGATTATATTTCCATTGAAGGCGGAGAACCATTCCTTTACTATCCAATAATGGTTAAAGCTACCGAAGAAGCGGTCAACCTCGGCTTTCGTGTAGAGATTCTTTCGAATTGTTATTGGGCTACATGCCAAGAAGACGCCGTAGAATGGCTTATTCCAATAGCAA
>JASEJA010000083.1:1207-3465 GCA_030017755.1 Candidatus Bathyarchaeota archaeon | reverse complement strand
TAACAAGCCAGATAGAAAGGTATGTAGATTAAAGCATTTTTCACCCGTGTTTGTTTAATTCCCAACATTTCAAAATTGGAAGGGTCCGTTTCCCTCATCTTAGCCATTTTATTGATTTGCTCAATTATAGCAGAAGTCTGTTTTTCCAGCCTTTCCATCTCTTGAGTGTAAAGTTGGATTTTAGCATCCCTTGAGGCTTCAAGCTCCAGCAACTCTTTCTGGGCTTCTTTAACTTTGGCTTCGCATTCAGACCTTAACCTAAAAGTTTCAGCAGACTTGTTGTCTTCGATTTCCTTTATCTTTCCTTCGAGTTCCTCTATCTTAACTTCTATTTCGGAAAACTCCTTTTTGCTTTCAGCCTCTTTTTCTTTCCATTTCCGTTCGCCAACACGGTCCTTATTAGCAGCACATGTTTTTGCTTCCATTTTGCAGCGTTCAATTTTTGTAAGGGTTTGTTCCTTGAGCTTTTCATATTTCACTTTCTCTTTTTGTAAAGGAAGAAGCTGCTTCTCAAAATTTCTTGTCAGCTGAGTTATTAGCTCATCGTATTCCTCGTTTATGCGTTCAACCTTTGGCATTATGACGCCCTTTTGCTTTTCAATCTCGTTGTTGAATTCTTCTTTGATAGTTCTCATTTTGCCACGTATTGTTTTAGTGAAGCTGCGGGTTGTTTTGTTTAGGAGTTTCATACTATTGTAAAGAAGAGTCACATCCTCTTTGAATTGGGATTTTAGGTTTTCAAGCTCTTGAACAGCGGATAAAATTAAAGTTTCATCAATAACTGGTGGCAAAAACACCATTTCAGAAGGCGAAGCCTCAATCGCAGTAGCCTCTGAAAGGTATAAGCTAAATTCGTTAAGGAAGCTCGGTTCCGTAATGAGCGCATCTATTGTCATTGTTTTTTCGCTGCCAGATATCTGAAAATAGTTAAGGCTGTCGGACAGGAAACTCATGTAAGTCTCTATACTCTTTGAGCTTCTCTGCACATTTTCCATGAAATTTTTGATGTCCGGAACAATTCTGTAAGTCAGAGTGTGCGCCTTTGTTTTTAACCCGTCAAAGATTAGGCTTAATTCGTCCCACTGTAAAAGCCATAATGGATAACTGAACTCAGCCAGAAAAACCAGTTTCTCCTCTGGTTTTTTTAATATTAAACCGCCACCCCTTTCTCGTTCTAACTGGGCGAAACAGTAAATGGCACCCTTTTCCATTTCATTTGAGAAGGGCTCTGTGCGATTTTCTGATGGAATTGAAAATGGAAGAATTAGTTTTTGAGTTTTTTGAGACAAGGTTCACCAATTTACAATGATAAGAACATGTTTGGTTTAAATGTTTTACGAATAACAAGCGCTTATGTTTCTGCCTTTCGTTTAAGCAATGGAATGCCAACAGTAGCTATTATTGCAGTAGCCAAAATTATTACAACGGCAAGATTGATGTAGATGGGCGACAAATCCTCAAAAATGGGATCAGCCTCTGGATATTTTGTTGGATCAGCGTATTGTAGTGGTAATGTTGCCAAAACAGCTGCTGCTAAACCTCTTGTCAGCATTACGCTCATAATCCACCGTTCTTTTATGAGTTCATCGCTGCGGACGGTTGTTAATGCCACGGCGCCGAATCTAACTAGAAGAAGTATTAGGGAAAGGATTGTTCCAGCTATCACAATTGTAACATGGCTAATTGACACGATTGAACCTATGTAAACAAAGAAGAAGGTTCTCAAAAGGAAGGCAACTTCAGACTCAAACTTTTTTAATCCCATATCAACCACCATGTTTGGCAGTCTCTCCATTCTAAGAATTCTGTAAATCTCCTTCTCATTGCCCAACATTATACCAAAGAGAAGAGAACAGAGGGAACCGCTTCCGCCTAAATATTCTGAAAGGGAATAAGCTAAAAGCAAAACAGCCAAAGTGAGTATGTAAACGTAAGAGGCTTTTGCTATTCGCTTTAATATGCTTAACCAAATTAAGCCAAAAATTATTCCAAGTACTATTCCAGTTGAAAACCGACTTGCAATAGACTGCCCAATAGCTGTTAAATCCACGGCTCTTTTCAATATTATCTCTATAACCACTAATGAAAAAACTATGCAAAAAATATCCGTAAACGCAGATTCAAGGCTTAATATTGTTGAACATTTCTCGCTAACTTTAAGGCGTGAAGCCAAAGAAATCACGGCTACACTGCTGCTTCCTCCAAAAATTGTTCCAAACAGAACAGAATACAAAAAGGGCACATTCGGGATCACAATA
>JASEJA010000083.1:0-1107 GCA_030017755.1 Candidatus Bathyarchaeota archaeon | reverse complement strand
ATCACAATATACGCCATAAACAGTGTTGTCGCAATGACGCTTAATGTAAAGCCTATTATGGCAAGAATGGCAGCCCTTGGGCTTTCAGCGAAAACACGATAAATATTCATAGCCATTCCTCCATCAAACAAAATGAAAACCAATGCCAAAGCAGCCAAATATGGAGCCAAACCCATTATAGAAGCTCTATCCACCCAACCGAAAATTGGTCCAAACAACATGCCCAAAATTATGAGGAGGAGCATGTCTGGAAAACCCTTACGTTCAAAAAGGTAATTGCCCAGAAAACCTATTACAATTATTGAACCCGCAAGTATTAACGCACGCGTAATAGGATCCAATTTTAAACCCTTCCCCTTAATTTGCTCTTCAACTTAAAGAATTTTGCTTCCAAAATAGAAAGATTATGTATTAAGTTTTTGTTAAATTTATGAATTTTCATGCTCCAACAGAAAGCATAGCGTAAGAAAAGCCATAAACGATTAGGAAAAGAATTCCCGCCTTTTTGTCAAGGCGTTGTCTTATGGCAAGCGTCAAAATAACAATGATTGAAGCAAATAATGCATACAAACCAGTGGTTTCCACAAGTCTCCCTGAAACGCTGCCTGGAAAAAATAGAGGACCTATTCCTGGAGACACGCTTGCGTCGACAAGGCAGCTTCCTATGGCGTCTCCTATGGCAATTTCATACTGTTTTTTACGAATGGCTGTTAAGTCAACAGCTAATTCTGGAAGGGATGTGCGATAGCTACTATGAAGAAGCTTATTAGATATTCAGGAATATTTAACATCGCTGATAGGGCGATTACAGAGTTTATTACGATATAAGCTCCGACACCAACGCCAATATAGCCTATAACTGTTATTTCGATGTGATGGTGTAGCGCTCGGTCGGTTTCTTGTTTTGGATAATCTTTTCGCATAACATTTTTTATGATTAACATGAGAAGCGGCCAAGAAGCAACCAAGAATATGGCGTTCATCCTTGAAATATATCCCTTCTCAACCATTGAAATTGCTGCAATAAGCGCTAATAATTCGCATGCACCAACAACTATTATCTCTTCTCTCTTAACCCGGAACGCCCCTCCCAGTAAAGCAATTAAC
>JASEJA010000012.1:14629-23583 GCA_030017755.1 Candidatus Bathyarchaeota archaeon | reverse complement strand
AAAGCAACGCCCTAAAGTCTTTTTTCCATCGAATTTTAAGTTCACGCATTACAATGGCGCCGCTACCATATAACGAAGCAAGCAGAAAGAAAACAAAAGGGTTAAAAAACTCTAATGGCGGCGAAAAACCTGAAAGAAGCTCACCTATTGCCGGAGCCAAAACAAAACAATACAAGTGGAGGCGAAAGCTTAAGTTTTTTCAATCATGAAACCCCTTTTACACAAACTGCTTTTCAAGCATTAAACATCAAACAGAATTCAGTTTAATCAAAATAAAATCCTTGCGACGGATATTAAAATAGGAACATAATAGTTCATGTAAAAGAAGATGCGGCGGGCCGGATTTGAACCGGCGAACCCCTACGGGAGAGGATGGCTCATAGGAGTTCTCAGCCTTTAAACGCCGATCTTGAGTCCTCCGCGTTAGACCTGGCTTCGCTACCGCCGCTCATTGTTTCAAATTGGATAATTGAAATTTAAGCTTACCGACGTCTTGCTGGAAAACCTAGAGGGTAGGGTCCCTATTGGAATGGAAAGCGCTCAATAAATGATTAAAATAGGGGCTAAAGTTTGCGTGGTGCAAGAGAGAAGTTGAAGATTTTACGAAAAAGTTTATTAGTGAGGTGTGTGGTTTCTGTGTTTAGCTCTTTAAAATTGGAGACAATTTTTCGGTTGGATGAACCAACTGTTGGAGGAAATTGAAAGTTTGAGAAAACCCGCACCACATAATTCCATCCACGCATGTTTAAGGGTAAAACGGCGGGGGTTTGTTAAAATTGACTGAAATTTCAACAGAAGAAACAAATCTTTTGTTAAAAGCATTTTTTAAAGAGAAAGGCTTAGTCCGCCAACATTTAGACTCTTTCAACGAGTTTATAGACCACGGCTTACAAGAAGTAATAGACGAAGTTGGCGAAATTCCAATAGACGTTCCAGAAAGCCCATACAAAGTTAAGCTTGGGCAAGTTTGGATAATAGATCCTCAAACCAGAATTACTGGTCCATACACGACGGAAGTGGACGGCACAAAACATGAAATATACCCAATGGAGGCAAGGCTTCGAAACCTTACTTATGCGGCTCCACTAGCCCTTGAAATGACACCAGTCATCGACGGCAGAGAACAAGACACAGAACTTGTTTATATTGGAAACATTCCAGTAATGCTAAAATCAAAACTTTGCTTCCTATCGCAGCTTTCAAGAGAAGAGCTAATCGCTTGTGGAGAAGATCCAGATGACCCTGGCGGCTATTTTATAGTTAATGGTTCAGAACGTGTGATAGTGGCTATGGAGGATTTGGCTCCAAACCGAATAATAGTGGATATAGACGAGAAAGGCGCTACACCCGTATACATGGCGAAAATGTTCTCCACAACAGTGGGCTTCAGAGCCAGAATAGAGTTGAAAATGAAGTCAGACGGCGCCATTTACGTTTCGATGCCAGGCGTGCCCACAGAAGTTCCAGTTGTCATAGTGATGCGTGCGCTCGGCTTAGAATCGGATAAAGAAATAGCTGAGGCGGTTTCTCTCGATAAGGAAATACAGCGAGAATTGGAACCCTCATTTGAAAAGGCTTTAGGAGTAGATACAGTAAAAGACGCAATAATTTTCATTGGAAACCGTGTCGCCCACGGCCAAGTTGAAGAATATCGCATACAAAAAGCAGAAACAATCCTTGACAAAAACTTTCTACCACATATAGGCAGAACAAACCAGAGCAGAAAGGACAAGGCTTTGTTCCTAGGCGAAATGGTTTGCAGAGTAATCGAACTAAAACTTGGAAGAAGAGGCGTAGACGACAAAGATCACTTCAAAAACAAACGCCTAAGACTTGCTGGTCCGCTTCTCGCAGACCTTTTCAGAGTAGCCTTCAGAAACCTTGTTAGAGACATAAAATATCAGCTTGAACGTATAGGAGTAAAAGGACCAATAATCACGGTTTCAGCAGCCGTTCGCCCAGGAATAATAACTGAGCGGCTTCAGCATGCGCTTGCCACTGGAAACTGGGGAAGGGGAAGGGTCGGTGTAACACAACTTTTGGATAGGACAAATCATATTTCAGCCTTAAGCCATTTGCGCAGACTTCAATCACCCCTAAGCAGAAGCCAACCAAACTTTGAGGCAAGAGACCTTCACCCAACCCATTGGGGACGCTTGTGCCCAAACGAAACCCCAGAAGGCTCAAACTGCGGTCTCGTCAAAAACTTAGCCCTTTCAGCATGCATTTCTGTTGGTGTGAACCCTGAGAAAATAAAGCAAGTCCTATTCAGCATGGGTGTAATACCAGTTTATGAAGCAAACGAAACAATCAAACTTTACGGAGCAAAAGTCTTCGTGGACGGAAACCTCATTGGCTACTGTAATGCTCCTGAAAAATTAACACAAGTATTTAGGGAAAGACGAAGAAGAGGCGAAATTTCAACAGAAGTCAACATCGCTTATTTCTCAAAAGTTCATGAGGAAAGGGATGAAATATACTTAAACTGTGATGAGGGAAGAGTTCGAAGACCCTTAATAATTATTGAGGATGGTATGCCAAAACTTCAACGGGAGCATGTGGAAAAAATAGCTTCTGGAGAATGGTCTTGGGAAGACCTTATCAAAATCGGCATAATTGAATATTTAGATGCTGAAGAAGAAGAAAACGCTTATGTTGCCGTAAGCCTTGACAAAATCACCCCAGAACATACACACGTGGAAATTGCAACCTACACTATTCTCGGCATCTGCGCATCAACAATACCCTATGCAGAACACAACCAGTCACCCCGCAACTCTTACCAAGCGGCAATGGCGAAACAAGCCTTAGGTGTTTATACCACAAACTTTAACCAAAGAGTAGACTCCCGCTCTCATATTTTGCATTATCCGCAAACACCACTGGTTAAAACAGCTTTAATGGATATCATGGGATATAAGCTTCGACCCTCGGGACAAAACTGTGTAGTTGCCGTCTTATCCTTTGAAGGCTACAACATGGAAGACGCCCTAATCTTTAACAAAGCCTCAATAGAAAGGGGCTTGGGGCGCTCAACCTTTTATAGAATTTACGAGGCAGAATGCCGCCAATACTTAGGAGGATTAAAGGACAAATTTATTTTGCCAGAACCTGGAACTCGTGGTTTTAGAGGAGAACAATATTATAGGCTTCTTGAACCTGATGGCATAATAAGTTTGGAGGCAAGCGTTGCTGGTGGAGACGTTTTAATAGGAAGAATTAGTCCACCACGGTTTATTGAGGAATATAAGGAGTTTGAAGTGAAAGGTCCTTCAATGCGAGATACTTCGGTGGATATGCGTCCTTCAGAGACTGGAATCGTGGACGCTGTTTTCTTAACAGAATCTGGGGAAGGAAGCAAACTTGTGAAGGTCCGCGTTAGAGACCAACGCATTCCAGAGTTGGGTGATAAATTTGCCTCCCGCCATGGACAAAAGGGCGTGATAGGATTAATCGTGCCCCAAGAGGATATGCCCTTCACAGAAGATGGAATAGTTCCAGACATAATAATCAATCCTCACGCTATACCGTCAAGAATGACTATTGGACATTTTATGGAGTCGTTGGCTGGAAAGGCTGCCGTTGCTAGGGGAAAACCAGTGGATGGAACACCCTTCTCTAACGAAAAATCAGAAGAGCTTAGAAAAGCTTTAATCAAATTGGGCTTCAGCCACACGGGCAGTGAAGTTTTCTATAATGGGGTTACGGGAGAAAAATTTGTTGCAGACATTTTTGTTGGAGTTGTTTATTATCAAAAGCTACATCACATGGTTGCAGACAAAATCCATGCCAGAGCCAGAGGACAAGTTCAGATGCTGACGAGGCAACCCACAGAGGGAAGGGCCAGGGGCGGAGGCTTAAGGTTTGGCGAAATGGAGCGCGACTGCCTAATTGGGCATGGAGCTGCCATGCTTTTACGGGATAGGCTGCTGGAAGAGTCAGATAAATATACGCTTTATGTTTGTGAAAACTGCGGCTACATTGCCTACTATGACATGAAACAGAGAAAATATATTTGCAGAATATGCGGAGACAAAGCAAAAATCTCCCCCGTGGTAGTCTCCTATGCTTTTAAACTTCTCCTCCAAGAATTAATGAGCCTTTGCATAGCCCCAAAACTAAAGCTTAAGGAGAGAGCTTAATATGGCAGCTGAAGAGGTAGTCCACAAAGTTATAGATGGCATCCATCTCAGCCTATTCTCACCACAAGACGTGCGCAAACTCTCTGTTGTAGAAATCCAAACGCCAGACACTTATGATGAAGACGGCGCCCCAATAACAGCGGGACTAATGGATGGAAGACTTGGAACCCTTGAACCAAGGCAACGATGTAAAACATGCGGAAACACTGCCATCCGATGTCCAGGTCATTTCGGTCACATTGAGCTTGCAGTTCCAATAATTCACATTGAATTTACAAAGTTAATCTATGAACTTTTAAAATCCACATGCAGAAACTGCGGGCGCATATTGCTTCCAGATGATACTATAAAGAGGGCTCAAGCCAGAATTGAAAAGACACGTCAACTTTTGGGGTTGGTTCCAGATGAAGTTTACAAGTCCATTACGCAGGAAATAAAAACGAAACAGTGTCCTCACTGTGGAGCGGTTCAGTATAAAATAGTTTTTGAAAAGCCGACAAAGTTCAGCGAGCAAATCCCAGAAAGCGGTTCAGAACCATTAACGCCGAGTATGATTAGGGAAAGAATGGAACGCATACCTGACGAAGACCTCGAAATTTTAGGTTTTAATCCCAAAGCTGCCCGTCCAGAATGGATGGTTCTGCAAGTTTTACCCGTTCCACCAGTTTACGTTCGCCCTTCAATCACACTGGAATCTGGCATCCGTTCGGAGGATGATTTAACCCACAAACTTGTGGACATAATTCGCATTAATCAAAGGCTTAAGGAGAACATGGATGCTGGAGCCCCAACCCTCATAATTCAAGACTTGTCAGAGCTTCTGCAATATCATGTGACAACATATTTTAACAATGAAGCTTCAGGGATACCGCCAGCAAGGCATCGCTCTGGAAGGGCATTAAAAACGCTGTCTCAAAGGCTGAAGGGGAAAGAGGGAAGATTCAGAAGCAATCTTTCTGGAAAAAGAGTTGACTTTTCAGCCCGCACAGTTGTTTCTCCAGACCCAAACCTTGACATAAGCGAGGTTGGCGTTCCAATAGAAGTTGCCATGCGTTTGTCCGTGCCAGAAAAAGTTACAGAATGGAACCTTGAAGAGATGCGGCAACTCGTTATCAATGGTCCTGAAAAATATCCAGGCGCCCTCTACATTATAAGACCCGACGGCAAACGAATAAGACTTGAATTTGTAACTGACAGGAAAAAGATTGCTGAGGCTTTAATGCCAGGATTTATTGTTGAAAGGCACCTCAAGAATGGGGACATAGCCATATTTAACCGTCAACCTTCACTTCACCGTATGTCAATAATGGCGCATCGTGTCCGCGTTCTGCCATACAAAACGTTTCGTTTACACTTGTGCGTTTGTCCACCTTATAATGCTGATTTTGACGGAGACGAAATGAACCTTCACATACCGCAAAGTGAAGAAGCCCGAACAGAAGCGCTTCTGCTCATGCAAGTTCAAGACCAAATTCTTTCGCCAAGATTTGGAGGTCCAATAATAGGAGCAATCCGCGACTTTATAACAGCTGCATATCTCTTCACAAGAAAAACAAACTACCTAACAAAAGAAGAAGTAAGCAGACTACTCATGGCAGCTGGTTATGAGGGACCCTTACCAGAGCCTAAAATTAAAGAGCCGCAACCATTATGGACTGGTAAACAAATTTTTAGCCTCTTCTTGCCAAAAGATATGAATTATGTTTTGAAGGCAAACATTTGTCAAGGGTGCATAAAATGTGAAGAGGAAAACTGCAAGTATGATGCTTATGTTGTTGTTAAAAATGGTGAGCTTATAAGCGGAGTCATAGACAGGCGTTCCATAGGCGCTGAACAGTCAGAAAGCCTCCTACATAGAATAATAAAGGATTATGGAACCCAAGCGGGACGCGAATTCCTAAACAAGATAACAAGATTGTTGAAGCTTTTCATCACAATGCGGGGCTTCACATATTCCTATGACGAACTTGTTTTATCTTCTAAAGCTGAAAGAAGAATAAGCAAAACTATGGAGAAAGTTCAGGAGAGAGTGGAGGAGCTTATAGAAAGTTACCGCAAAGGCGCTTTACCAAGGCTTCCAGGACAAACACTAGAAGACTCTTTCGAAATTTACGTAATGAATGAGCTTGCAAAAGCTAGGGATGATGCTGGAAAAATCGCTGATGAAGACTTTACAATAGAAAATGCTGGCATAGTCATGACAAGAACAGGCGCAAGAGGTTCAAGCCTAAACATTGGACAAATGAGCGCCTGCATAGGACAACAGTCAGTGCGTGGAAAAAGAATACTCCGAGGCTATGTGGGTCGAGCGCTTCCTCACTTTAAGTCTGGCGACCCAAGCCCAAAAGCGAGAGGCTTCGTTTATTCTTCATATCAAACGGGATTGGACGCCATTGAATTTTTCTTCCATGCCATGGGTGGACGGGAAGGCTTGGTAGACACAGCCGTTAGAACACAACAGAGCGGTTACATGCAAAGGAGACTTATTAATGCGCTGGAACACATACGCTTAGAATATGATGGGACTGTTAGAAACTCAGCGGGCGACATAATCCAATTTAGGTACGGCGAAGATGGTGTTGACCCAGCCAAAAGCGACCATGGAAAAGCCGTTAACGTAAGCCGCCTTGTGGAACAGTTCAAAATTGCCGAAGAGAAAGGTAAACCAGCCTCAGTAGAATACATTAAAAAGCAGCTGGAAGAAGTTGAAGACCAGCTTACACCAGTACTCATAGAAGAACTCAAACAAAGCCTAACCAAGGCAAAACTAAGCAAAACAGGCGTTGACAAAGCCATCAAACTAACCGTTGAGCATTATAAGCGTGCCTTAATGGAGCCAGGCGAAGCCGTCGGCATAGTCGCAGCCCAATCAATTGGTGAACCTGGCACACAGATGACTCTGAGAACATTCCATTATGCTGGTGTTAGAGAGCAAAACGTAACCTTAGGTTTGCCAAGGCTTATAGAAATTGTTGATGCAAGGAGAATTCCGTCAACGCCAATAATGACAATTTACCTAACTGGAGAACATAAGAAAAGCAGAGAGGCAGCGGTGAAAATTGCACGTAATATACTTTACACAACTTTGGAGGATTTGGCTGAAACAGTCTATGAAGACCCTATGCATGAGGAAATAGTGGTTGAGCTTAACAAATCAATGATGGAAGACAGAGGCGTATCACTTCAAGAGTTGAAGGAAAAACTGCAAATACAAAACTGCACCATAAAAATAAGGAGCAACAAAATACACATAAAGCCCAAAAAGACTGAAATCCTTAAGAAACTGTTAGACAAAGTTTCATCATTTTACATTAAGGGAATCCCAGGCATAAAACGAGTTTTAGTAACAGAAGAACATGGAGAATGGGTTATAAGAACCGACGGTTCAAATCTGCCCAAAGTCTTAGAAGTTTACGGAGTAGACACATCAAGAACAACAACAAACAACGTTCACGAAATAGCCAAAACCTTAGGAATAGAAGCCGCCAGAAACGCCCTAATCCACGAGTCTAAAGGCGTTTTAGAAGACCAAGGTTTGGATGTTGACGTTCGCCACGTCATGCTTGTTGCTGACATGATGACATCCACGGGCGAGGTGCAACAGATAGGACGTCATGGCATAAGCGGCAAAAAATCAAGCGTTCTAGCTAGAGCTGCCTTCGAAATAACAGTTCCAAACATTGTTGATGCAGCCATAAAAGGCGAAAGCGACCCCTTAGAAGGCGTAACCGAAAACGTTATTGTTGGGCAATCCATACCCATTGGTACGGGATTGGTTGAGTTATTCATGTCAACAGTAGACTTGGGAAGGGAGAACAAATGATAGATGTGGATAAGGCTATTGCAACTGCTGTAAAAACTGGCAAAGTATCCTTTGGAGCTAATGCTGCCCTTCAAAACGCAAAAACAGGCAAAGCCAAAATGATAATTCTAGCTGTAAACTGCCCCACTACAACACGTGAAGACATAGAATATTACTGTAAACTTTCAAAGGTTCCCTTAATAACATATAAGGGTTCATCATTAGATTTGGCATCTGTGTGTGGTAAACCCTTCACAATTTCAGCGTTAAGTATAAGAGAGCCCGGTGACTCAGAAATTCTTGAACTAACACAAAGCGCTGAATCAGAGGAATCCCACGGAGGAAATGAATGACAAGTGGAATAAAATTCACAAGCACGGAAATGCGCTATATAGCATTGTTTGAAAGCATAACGGGCGCAAGCGTTAAAGACTGCATAGTCGACGAGGAGCAGGGACGTGTAATTTTCATAGTTAATGAAGGGCAAGTGGGCGTAGCCATAGGAAAAGGTGGAAGAAACATACGCACCTTAGAGAGAATGACTGGCAAAAAACATGAGATAATAGAGTATTCAGAAGACCCAGTCCAGTTCATAAAAAACGCCCTAAAACCAGCAGTGGTTAAAGAAATTCGCCTAACAGAAAGACCTGACGGAAAAACCATAGCCGTCGTATCAGTTAATCCAAGAGACAAAGGGGTAGCCATAGGCAAAAATGGAAGAAACGCCGAACGCCTACGCTTCTTAGCAAAGAGATATTTCCAAATACAAAACGTCAGCATAACATAGGTTGTTGAATTATGGAGTTTATAGACCAGTTTATCGGCAGTCCCCTCCTAATTCTCACAGCATTCATCATCATTGACTTAATAGCCTTCATCTACCATAAGATAAGAAAATAAAATGTTCAGCTTTTCCACACTTTTTACATTTTTAAGAAACTTGTAAGTTTTTCATGTTAAGACAAATATTGATTATTGCATCCAGTATTGGAATGGGAATAGCAACGATA
>JASEJA010000012.1:0-14529 GCA_030017755.1 Candidatus Bathyarchaeota archaeon | reverse complement strand
GTTAAGACAAATATTGATTATTGCATCCAGTATTGGAATGGGAATAGCAACGATACCATTAGCTCTTAACATGATGCCTCAAGAACTTTGGCTACTCTACGTCGCTTGGAAAGTATTATTATTCGGTGTGGTTCCCATTGTTTTTCTCTATTTATTAGTTAAAAAGTAATTTGAAAGGAAAGAGTTCTATTTTGACAAAAGCAACTCTATAAGCGCTTTTTGGTCCACTTCTGCTCGTGTTCTCCAATCCAAATATAACTGTTCATTTTCATCTTGCGTTAAATATCCATAGCGAATGTAACGGTCAATGTTTAAGCCCACTTTCCATCCTGGAAGTTTGTCGCGTAATAATTCTTCAACTTCTTTCCGCGGCACTTTTCCCTTTTTTGATATTATGTAGGCTATTGTTATGGCTAAACCTGCCAAATCGTCTATACGCCATCCTATCATCTTAGCCTCTTTAGGCGCTAAATCGCCCCTTAATGTGATGTAGAATCTTGCGCTGTCAAAATTCTCTAAACTTGGCTTCTCAAAAGCCTTTTCCTCTTCAAAAATTGTTTTAACCTGCAAATCCAAAGCCTTCAAATAATCATCTAAAATTTTCAGAACTTTTGGATAGTCTGACCCTAAGACTTTGCGGAGCTCCCAACCTTTTACTCCTGTTTTTTTGTGTCTTCGGTAGAAGAGCATGTGGACTGCCCGTTTTATTTTGCTTGCGTAATAGCCTTTTCTCTTGCTCACTTTAGTTCGCCTCTTTTCCATTTTGTCCAGTCTTCTAGCGAAACAGTTATAGGAATTGAAACCAACTGTTTCTTTCCAATTTTTGTTATGGGCTTTTCGTTTGGTTTTATGAAAATTTCCTCCTCCAATGGATGAATTTCCAATGTTGCGTATCCATATGTGACAAGAAAGCTTGTTAAAAAGGCTCTATGCACTGTTTCCTCGTAGGTTTCTGCGCCAACAAAGTTCCAATAGTGAATTTTTCCTTTTTCTCCAACCTTAACTTTCAGTTCTTGCCAGAAATTTTCAAGTTCCTCTGAAAAGGCTTTTTCCCGCAAAATCCTCTGCCTAATGAGTTCTTCTCTTGTTGCGAGACTTGTTTCAACCTCTGCTGGCGGAAATCCTTTCCATCTCTCTTTTAGTGGAAGCAAACTTTCCCAGTATCTTGTGGCTTCTGCTAGGCTGTGAAGCGAAATCTGCTCCATCTCTACTATTGGATGCCAAGCTTTAAGGAAAGCATCTACAATCTCTTCCTTTTCTATGCGTGTGAGTTTTTCCTCCAAGAGAAATGGGTCTGTGTAGAGGGATGTGGAGCGATATTTAACCCATTCGCTTTGAAGTTTTATGACTGAAGCCAAATGCTGTATTGTTTCAGCATCTAAGCATAAGTCTTCTGGGTTTTCCCATTCCGGGAAATACTCTTTAACTATACCTATTATCTCTTCAACATTTATTAGGAACGGGTCCAGAGAGCGTTCTTCCACAGACTTGCACATTTCTATTATCCGTTGAAGCTTTTCCCTTCCAATTTTCACCCACTCTTTTTTGGACTGCATTAGGCAACCTCTCTGATTATGGATTTCCCTTCAATGTTTTGAACAGTTATTATGTTAGCCTCTTCCTTTGCAAAAGTTACTTGGCTTGGAGTTATAACGATGTATTGGGCGTTTGCATCCTTAACGGTTGAAATCAGTATTTTAGCGATTATTTCACGGTTTTTCGGGTCCATATGGATATCATACTCGTCCACGGCTCTGAACGGCGAACGAACATGCTGCTGTAAAGCCAAAAGAAAGCTCATGGTTGCCGTTGTTCTTTCTCCACCGCTCTGCGTATAAGCATCCAATGGAACGGGTTTGCCGCCTTTAAAGCCAACATCAATTTCTAATCCAGCGGCCTCTATGTCGTGTCCATTAACAAGCTTCACTTCGCCGACGGCTTGGGCTTGAGCCAAAATCTTCTGGTACTCCAAATTTACACGATCAAGGAGACTTTGGATAACCGTTCGCCAATTTTGCATTCGCACTTTAACCTCTTCCAAAGCCTTTTCACGGTTTTCGGCAACTTGTTGCGCCTTCTCCTTCAGCTCCAAATAAAGCTTTGAGTAGGATTCATACATGCGTTCTATATCCTCTGAAACATCAGCAAGCGCAGCCAAATGCCCATCAGTGACACGAATCTCATCTAAGATTTCGCCAACGCTCTTTATAACTGCAATTCTTGGTCCAGTCTGCTCAGCCTTCGCCAAAGCCTCATTCAAACTTGCCCTTGCACTTTTAAGTTCGCCTTCAAGTCTTTCCAGTT
The DNA here is from genome assembly GCA_030017755.1 of Candidatus Bathyarchaeota archaeon. Taxonomy (GTDB): domain Archaea; phylum Thermoproteota; class Bathyarchaeia; order Bathyarchaeales; family Bathycorpusculaceae; genus JASEJA01. The sequence continues at coordinate 12,225 of JASEJA010000012.1, read as the reverse complement.
CGGCTTTCAAGTTTTCTTTGCGGTATTGCAGTAAAGCTAATTGGATACGGCTGTCCACAACTCTGTTGCTAATCTTGTCCATGTTTTCTTCCAAAAGCCTAGTTTTGTTCTGGTTTTCATCGATTTCTTTGTTTATCTTTGAAATTTGCTGGCTGGAATTTTGCAAAAGCTCCTTCAAGTTTTCACTTTTCAAAAGCCTAAACTGCGTCTGGTTTTCTTTGATTGTTACACTTGTTTGGGTTGAGGGGTTTCCTTTTTCCAGCAGTGTTGTCTCTTTTAAAAGTTGCTCGCAAAATGAGATTGTTGCTTCGTTTTTTGCTTTTTCCCCTTCAAGGCTTAAGCGTTCCGTGAAAAAGTTTTTCCATTCACTTTTCAGCTTTTCAAGTTCGCCCTGTTGAGTTTGTAGTTGCTCTTTTGCCACTTTAGTTTCTTCTTCAACCTGATTTAAAGCATCCAGCTCGCTTCTTCTTTCAGTCTCTAAACGTTTAACCATCTCTTCTCTTTTTGCTACTTCAGCCCAAGCAAGTTCCCTCTCCAAAAACCTCCTCTTCGTCTGCAATTGCTTCTTCGCCTGATATCTCTCGTACTGTTCTCTCCAATAATTTAGCGTCTGCTCAGCCGACTCTAAAAGCTTGTTTATGGAGTCTTCTTGGCTTAATATTCGTGTTAACTTTTTCTGTGCATCCAAAACGTTTTGGCGGTAGGGCTCCAATCCCACAGCTGCCTCAACCATTCGCAACTTTTCCTGTTGGGAAAGCACTGTGAACTGTTCAACCATGTTTTGATGCATTATTATAAGCATGTTTTCCGGGTCAACACCCAACTTTGACAATAACCTTTCAACATCAGTTTTTGTGGCAGCCCTATTCTCCAATTCAAACCAGTATTTGCCATCCCTACGCAAAACCCTCGTTAAGAAAATTTGGTCTTTATTAAATTTTGGAACAGGGCGCCTTCCACCCCTCTTCGTATTATTCAATATAAGCGTAACACGGGCTTGGTCTTTGCCCCAACGAATCAAATCGCTCAATTTTCTAGAACGTTCAGTATAAGACTGCCCAAGGGCTACAGAAATAGCCAACAAAAGCGAAGACTTCCCAGAACCATTGGGTCCGCAAACAACATTCACGCCATGTTTAAAGGGTACCCTAGCATACTCATAACTCATGAAGTTTTCAAGGATTACTTCGCTAATCAGCATTGAAGCCCTTAGCCTCTCTTTTGCGGTAAATAATAGAGGTGAAAACTCTCTTATTAAAGAATTAGCCAATTTATGATTAAAGCTGCATTTAAATTAGAATAAGAATTTAACTAGTTGGAGGCTAAAGTTAACCTTAAACTTCTTAAGCATATATCGTATATTCAGCTTTGGTGATAGGTGTGGTTGTTGCTGGTAAGGTTTTTAGGCTTTCTGAACCCCTTTCCATAGCTGAAATTGCTTCAGAGCTTGAGGGTTATCGCGTTGAAGAGGCTTATGAGGAGGGCGACTACAAGTTTACGCTTGTTAGCGAAGTTGTTGGGCTTTTGCCAAAGCCTAAGGAGAATATGCTTAGAGGCGTTTATTCGCATGATTACGTGATTCACGTTTTTCATAGGGGCAAGATGGCGCCTTTGCCACGCACTATCGAAGCAGTTTTTAGTTTTGCTTCCCATGAAGATAACACTTTCTTGACAATTGTTGAGAAGAAGCGCCTAGCCAATTTCATAGCCAATAAGCTTAGTGAAATTATTTTCGAAAAGGTTGGCGGCATAGTGGAAGCCAGGATTCCGCCAGAAACGCTAAGGGAATTTCACCTAAAAAATCCTGAAGACACAAAGATAACTTTTTTTGATAATGTGGATATTCCAAATGTGAATAAGCTTTCGCTTTATGGTCCAGACCTGATAAACACTTCGCTTTTCGAAGACTACTGCAAGCATGGCGACTTGTGGTATGTGGTGGCGAGGGCTAGGGAACATGGTTATGTTGTTGGCATAACAAGAGATGCTTCTGTAACGATTTTCAATTTGACGGATAAGGAAAAATATTTGGAGTATGTTGCAAGGGAAGTTTACAAACTAATAATGAAGTGAAGAGGAAACATACGCTTTTGTAAATTTGTGTGCAAGGGAAATCAATGAAGGGCACTGTTAAGGGTTTATGGAATATTGTTTTGAGCGGCTATCCAAGGTCTGGCAAAACAATGCTTGCAAAAAGGTTGATTGCTGAAAACCCGTATTTTGCAAGGGTAGGCGTGGATGAGTTGAGGGAAATGCTTTTCAATGAGACGCCTCCATGCGTGACGAATTTGTAGTATATTCAATGATTGCTGACATGCGAGATGAATTGCTAGAAAAAGGTTACAGCGTCGTTATAGATTCAACAGCACCAGACAATATCACCCGCCAATTTTTACTAACAACCAGAAAGAAACATGTGAACTCCTTACTTATCATGCTAATCGTGGATAGGGCTGTCTTAATTAAAAGAAACATTGAAAAATTCGGCGACGCAAGGGCTGTTATTGCTTGGGATAAGCGTTAGCAAAAACTAGCCGGTAACATTCCAGTATTCAAGTTCAAAAGCAGCAATCCATTACGGTTCGAAGTCTATTACACCCGTTTAAAGGAGCTTTTGGAAAGCGAAACGCACCCCTACAAACCAGAATTTCACCGTATCCCTAAACCCTTAAAAGAAGTTAAAGAAGCCCTCAAAAATCTATTGAAGAAGCATAATCTATTAATTCTGCCTAGAATTCTATTCCCCTTCTTGCTTGAAAGCCCTTATTGTATGGATGTTTAATCTCCCTCATTTCTGTGACTAAATCTGCCGCTTCAATTATTTCTTTTGGCGCATATCGTCCAGTCAATACGAGTTCAACATGTTTTGGCTTTTTCTTAATCAACTCTACAACCCTTTCAGTCTTTATCAGCTTTAAGTTTAAGGCTACATTAATTTCGTCTAAAATTACTATGTCATATTCGCCGCCTTTAACAACTTCCTCAGCAAGTGTTAAGGCTTCTTCTGCGAGTTTAATGTCATTCTCTTTAGGGGGTTTTTCTGTTACAAATTTACCTCTGCCAAATGGTTTCAATGTTAAGTTTGGAAGTTTATCCACAACATAGAGCTCGCCGTAGTCGAATCCTCCCTTAATAAACTGGATTATGTAAACTTTTAATCCTCTTCCTATGGCTCTTAGGGCAAGTCCAAAGGCTGCTGAAGTTTTGCCCTTCCCATTTCCAGTGTAAACTTGAACCATTCCCTTCTCAAGGTTTGGCATTATTTTGCCTTCTTAAATTTTGAATGTAAAAGTTTTTCAGCCGCTGAACTTGGGTCTATTTCTTTCGCCATAATCTTTTGTAGGGTTTCTTGGAATTTTCCTTCCCTTTTCAACTCTTCAATTATGGAGTTTACTGCTTTTTCTTTTATGGCTTCGACAAGTTCGGTTTCTGCTCTTAAAAGACTTTTTTCTCCAATCTTTTCCCTTTTCAGAAAGGTTCTATGCTCTTCCAATTTTTCAATTAGTTGCGGAACCCCTTCGCCCGTAAGGGCTACTGTTTTCAGAACTGGAGGCTTCCACGCCTTTTCTTTAGTGTTTAATTGTAGCATGGCTTGGATGTCTGTTATCGCTTTTTCTGCGTTTTCACGGTCTGCCTTGTTAACAACGAAGATGTCGGCTATTTCCATCAAACCAGCCTTTATGGCTTGTATGTCATCGCCCAAACCAGGAGCGTGAATAACGACTATTGTTTCTGCAACCTTTATTATTTCAACTTCTGATTGTCCAGCGCCTACGGTTTCAACAATCACTATGTCTTTGCCTGCTGCATCCAAAATTTTAACGGCATCCCTTGTGGCTTTTGCTATTCCGCCTGGATAGTTTCGGGTTGCCATGCTTCTTATGAAGACGCCTTCATCCGTGCTCAGTTCTTGCATTCTTATTCTATCGCCTAAAAAGGCTCCGCCAGTGAAGGGGCTTGTGGGGTCTACGGCTACAACGCCAACGCTTTTGCCCCTTCGCCTATACTCCCTAACAATTTTTTCGATTAGAGTGCTTTTTCCAGAACCGCTTGGTCCAGTCAACCCAATGATGTGGGCTTTTCCCGTATGGGAATAGATTTTTGAAATAAGCGTTTTCGCTTCCGGGGCGTCATTTTCTATTATTGTTATTGCCCTTGCTATGCTTCTTCGGTCTCCGGCTACAACGCCTTGGGATATTTCTTCGATTTTTGACAATTCTGGCACATCTTAGGCTTTTTTTGGCATGTTTTGCAAAACAAACTCTATTATCTTTTCCGTTGGGGTTCCAGGTCCGAAGATTTCTTTTATTCCTAACTTTTTCATTTCTGGAACATCTTCGTCTGGAATTATTCCTCCAGCGAAAACCATGACCTCTGTTAATCCTTTCTCTTTAAGGAGTTCCATTATTCTTGGAAAGAGGGCTCTGTGGGCTCCTGAAAGGATGCTTAAACCTATTACGTCAACGTCCTCTTGAAGGGCTGTTTCAACTATTTGTTCTGGCGTTTGCCTTAAACCAGTGTAGATTACTTCCATTCCAGCATCCCTTAGGGCTCTGGCTACAACTTTTGCTCCCCTATCGTGGCTGTCTAAGCCTGGCTTAGCGATTAATACTCTAATTTTTCTTTTGCTCTGCATTTTCTTTGCTCCCTTTATTTTAAATTACTATTAATTCTTTATATTCTCCGTAAACTTTTCGCAGCACATCTGTTATTTCGCCAAGGGTTGCGTAGGCTTTTACTGCTTCGATTATTGTTGGCATGAGGTTTTCTTCCTTTTCCGCTGCGTAATGGAGTTTTTCGAGGATTTCCTTCACCTTCCTGTTGTCTCTTTCTCTCTTTAATTTTTGAAGTCTTGCGACTTGTTCTTTTTCAACTTTTGGGTCTATCCTTAAAAGTTCTATTGGGCATTCTTCCTCTTCTATGGCGAATTCGTTTACGCCAACTAATATACGTTTTTTCTCTTCAACCTCTCGCTGGTATCTGTAGGCGCTGTCAGCAATTTCTTTCTGGAAGAACCCTTTTTCTATGGCGGCTACGGCTCCACCCAAGTCATCTATTTTTTGGATGTACTCCATGGCTTTTTCTTCCATTTCCTTTGTTAAGGCTTCAACGTAATATGAGCCTCCCAATGGGTCAACGGTGTTCGTGACTCCGCTTTCGTAGGCTATTATCTGCTGAGTTCTTAGGGCTACGCGAACAGCCTCTTGCGTTGGTAAGCATAATGCTTCATCAAAGGAGTTTGTATGTAAGGATTGGGTTCCGCCCAAAACTGCTGCTAAAGCTTGGATTGTTGTGCGTACAATATTGTTTAATGGTTGTTGGGCCGTGAGGGTGCAGCCAGAAGTTTGAACGTGCATGCGCATCCACATGGACCTTGGATTTTTGGCGTGGAATCGCTCCTTCATTATCCTCGCCCATAATCTTCTTGCCGCTCTAAACTTGGCTATTTCTTCAAAGAAGTCATTGTGGGATGCAAAGAAGAAGCTTAAGCGATGGGCAAAATCGTCAACTTTCAATCCTCTTTCAAGGGTGGATTCCACATAGGCTATTCCATCATAAAGCGTAAAAGCTAATTCTTGGAGGGCTGTTGCGCCCGCCTCGCGAATATGATAGCCGCTTATACTTACGGGATTCCACTTTGGCAAGTGCTTAGCACAATATTCAATCACGTCCGTTGTTAGTTTCACTGAAGGTTTTGGAGGGAAAATGCATAGTTTTTGGGCGAAAAACTCCTTTAAATTGTCGTTTTGGGTTGTTCCTCCAAGCTTTCCCCTTGGCACGCCTTGTTTGTCTCCTACGGCTATATACATGGAAAGCAGTATGGGGGCGGGTCCATTTATTGTCATTGAAGTTGTAACCTTGTCTAATGGTATGCCGTTGAAGAGGACTTCCACGTCTTGGAGGGATGATATTGCGACTCCGCAGACGCCCACTTCGCCCCTTGCCATTGGATGGTCAGAGTCATAACCCATAATTGTTGGATAGTCAAATGCTGTGCTTAATCCAGTTTCGCCTTCGCTTAGTAAGTATTTGAAACGTTTGTTTGTGTCTTCAGCAGTGCCGTAACCAGCAAACATGCGCATAGTCCACAAACGTCCACGATACATTGTTGCGTGCAAGCCTCTTGTGAAGGGGTATTCGCTTGGAAAGCCTAAATCTCGCATATAATCCAATTCTTTAATGTCTTCTGGGGTGTAAACTCGCTTTATGAGTATGCCCGAGTGATTCCTGAATTCGCTTTTGCATTCTGGACATTGTCTTATCCAGTTTGGCAGTGTTGTCTTTTCCCAACGTTCCCGCTCCAGCTTTATTTCCTCAACTTTTTCTTTCTCAAACATCGCCTCAATTTGCCTCCGCCATTAAAGTTAGATTAAACTAACATATCCGTTTCAAACCTAAAAAGATATTTTCTTATCGGTTCAAAACTCCAAATTCTATGACAAAAGATTATGTTAGCATATGTGGTGCTAAGCCCTTACAAAATTGTTAATTACACTTTTTAGTAATTTTTGACAGCGAAGTTGTTTTAGCCTATGGTTTTCAAATAGTTTATTTCGTTTTTATTGGCAAATGGTTTGGTGTTGGCAAAATAAGAAAATGAGAATTTAGCTGACTAAAAAGGGGGAGTTTAGTTATTTTGCTGGTTTAAAGTAGGCTATGTCGTTTATTGACGCTTTCCTCTCGTTTGATGGTTTAAGCACTGCTTCGACTTCCATGCCTATATAAACTGTGTCGGTTTCGTCTATCTTGTGTATTATTCCGCCGCATGTGCCATCAAACTTTATGAGCGCGTATATTGTTGGTTTTTCCAGTTTTTCTCCGTTAATGTCTATTGTGGCTATGGTGAACGTGTGCACTACGCCTTTTTTGCCTATGTCAACCCATTCCTTAAGTTTTTCAAAGCATTTTTCACAGTACATTCGCGGCGGAACATATGTGATGTTGCATTTTTGACATTTAGCCCCCATTATTTTGCCGTTCTCTTTAATCTCCTTAAAGAAGCGTTCTCCAGCAACGCCAAGCGTATATACGTAGTCTGCTTCCATGTGTCCTATCCAATGGCGTGCATTAAACGGATTGGTTATCTTTTCCAAACTCATGCTTCTTCACTCTCTTATGGGTTTGAAGTAGGCTATGTCTGTGATGGCTCCTGTTCGCTCTTCTGGAGGCTTCCATACAGCTTTAACTTTCATTCCAATTTTAACTTCCCTCCAGTCTCCGTATTCCTCAATTCTATGAACTATTCCCATTCCCTCTGATGCACCGTCCAAGTTTATTATAGCCACAACAATGGGTTCTTTAAGTCTGCTTGCATCCGCTGCCAGAAACGAAACTGAAAACGTGTTGATTACTCCAGTGTCCTTCACGTATTTCCATCCGTCAGCGGGTTTGAAGCATTTTTCACAGTAAATCCTAGGCGGAACCATTATGCGCCCGCACTTGCTGCACGTAGTCGCAATTATTTTTCCATTTTTGAGTTCTTCGAGGAATCTGCTTATGGCTATGCCAGCACTCCATGCAAACTTGGCTTTTGGTCTAAACTTTTCCGTTGGAATTTTTCCTTCTTTTATGTCCTTTGTTTCAACCGCTTCACTTTGATAATACCTCATATTTTTCATCCTCCTCCTATCCTAACGCCTTAACACAATAACAGAACCATACTGCATCAAGTCTCCCCACGCTTGAGCTACACCAGTTCTTGGGTCGCCTGGAATCTGCCTTTTTCCAGCTTCACCACGGAGTTGCCAGAAAATTTCGCACACTTTCATGAGTCCAGCCGCTGCTATGGGGTTGCCGCATCCAAGCAATCCTCCAGAGGGGCATGTTGGTAGGTCACCGTCTCTTTGTGTTACGCCTTCGCGGGTTAGTTTTGGTGCTTCGCCCTTCTTGCATAGAAGTAGTCCCTCCATGTGGTGCAACTCTTTATAGTCGAAGGGGTCGTAGGGTTCAGCTAAGTCTATTTCTTTTGGTGGATTTTTGATTCCAGCCATTTTATACGCCATCTTAGCGGCGCACTCCACATAATCCGGATAGTAGAGATCTCTGTCCGTCCAATGCGTCGAATCAATACACCAGCCTACGCCGTCAATCCAAACAGGGTTATCCGTAACCTCTTTCGCAACGTCTTCTGATGCCAAAACAACAGCAGCAGCCCCATCGCTTGTTGGACTTACATCTAAACGTTGAACTGGCCAAGCCATGATTTCAGAGTTTAGGACGTCTTCCACTGTTATGTTTGCAGCTAACTGCGCAATTGGATTGTCAAGCGCATTTCTCTTGTTCTTTACTGAGACTAGGGCTATGTCTTCCTTCTTGATGTTATGCTTATGCATGTAACGGTTCATTTCCAAAGCAAATATCCAGATTAGGTTCATGCCTATGGGACGTTCAAGTATTGGGTCAAATATTGTTGTAAAGGCATACTGTGGATGCGGATAGCATGATGACATTTTCTCCTCGCACACAACCAAGCACGTGTCGAACTGTCCAGAGGCTACATGCCACCAACCAGCCAACGGTGTGAAAACTCCAGTTCCGCCACCTACGAAGACTCTTGTGTACGGTTTGTGATAGGCGCCTGCTCCATCAGCTAAATATTCTCCTTTCATGTGTACGCCATCGAAGGCATCGGGCGCAGAACCCATCACAACGCTTTTGATGTCACGCAATTCCAAGCCAGCAACTTCAAGAGCTGTTTTTGCAGCTTCGTAGGAAAGTTCTTTACCAGTTTCTTTTAGGTTTCTTCTGAAAAGTGTTACGCCAGCACCTACAATTGCAACTCTTTTCTTTCCAAACAATTCCTTTTTCACCTCACTTTTTATTGCTTAATACGGCTACAACCCCAGTGGTTGTTGGAATTCCACGCCAGGTGTGGGCTAAGCCTACCTCTGCGTCTTGTATTTGCCTTTTACCCGCTTCGCCTCTTAATTGTAGAACAACTTCGAGGAGTTTTTGCATTCCAGACGCCTCAAGTCCATATCCCATTCCGAGCAAGCCTCCGGAGGGGTTTACTGGAAATTCGCCATCCAACGCCGTTAGTCCCTGCTCTGTTAGTTTTCCAGCCTCGCCGTAATCGCATAATTTCAGTGCTTCCATGTGTTGAAGCTCCTTGTAGGCGAATAAGTCGTGGATTTCAGCGAAGTCAATTTCTTTCAATGGATTGCTGATTTTCGCTGTTTTGTATGCCATTTCCGCTGCTAAGCGCGTGTAAACCGCCTTGGTCCAATCCATTGTTTCTAGGCTGGGCGTTTCAGTGCACCATCCGACACCCTTAACCCAAACGGGCTTGTCTGTGAGTTTTTCTGCAACATTTTCTGAAGCCAAAACCATGACTACACAACCGTCTGCTGGATTGCTTATCTCCAGTTTTTTCAATGGATAAAAGCAAGTTTCAGAACACAAAACTTGGTCTATGGTTACGCCAGCGCCGTAAGCCGCGTATGGGTTTAGTATGGCGTTCTTCTTGTTTTTCACAACCACGCTGGCGCACTGTTCCATTGTAGTGCAAGTGTCGTGCATGTAACGGTTCATTTCCATTCCAGCAACATAGTAGGGATGACCACCCAAAGGTCTGTTAAAAATCGGGTCAAGTCCAAAGGCGACAATATCCATATATGTGAGGATGTCCGAGGCTTTGCTGTGGGCTTCCACAACCACTGTGTCAAACTGTCCAGTTTTGATGAGCATGTAAGCTGTTGCCAACCCAAGCATGCCGTCGCCGGAAACAGTGAACAAGTGGCGTAATGCTGCGCCCAACTGGTCTGGAACGAACTCGTCGAATATGCTAAAGCCCTCTAAATAATCCTCTGCACATGTCACAAAAACGTCCACATCTTTCCTTGGATTGATTCCTCCAGCATCCTCGTAGGCTTTCACTGCAGCTTCATACATTAGCTCTTTATAGGAAAGCTCTGGCGTTATCTGTCTAAAGCCAACGCATCCAACACCAACTATTGCTACTTCCGTCATTTTCCTCTCTCCTTCCAATTGTTTTAGAGCCTATACTGTAAAAGCCTCTTCACATAAAACTTTCGTGAAAATTTCGGGAAAACGTTGAAGAAACTTAAATACTTGTTGAAATACTATTCCATTTTCCACAAAAACCCTAACCTATAAAAGGAGAATTAGCCTTGAAAGGCAAACCTCTCGTTTCCATAGTTTCTGCTGGCTTATCAAAATTTGGGAAAATTGAAGGTTTATACGCCAGAGAACTTTTCGCCGAAGCAGCAAAAGAAGCTTATGAGCGTTGTCCAAACCTAAATCCCAAAAAAGATATTCAAGCCCTTTTTGTTGGACACATGGGCGAATCTTACGAGCATCAAGGGCATACTGGCGCAACCGCTGCGGATTGGGCTGGATTACTGCATATACCAGCCATTAGAACTGAGGGTGCATGCGCTTCTTCTGGGGCGGCTTTGCGGGCTGGAATTTACGCTGTTCTTTCCGGCTTATGCGATGTTGTTATGGTTGGCGGCGTTGAAAAAATGACTCATAGAACAACACCTGAAGTTACCGAATTTTTGGCTATGGCTTCAGATTACCCATTTGAACAGTGGCATGGCATAACCTTTCCAGGCTTATTTGCCCTAATGGCTACGGCGCACATGCACAAGTATGGCACAACAGAAAAGCAAATGGCAATGGTAGCCGTGAAAAACCATTATCATGGAAGCCTCAACCCGAAAGCGCACATGCAAAAGGAAGTAACCCTCGAAACAGCCTTATCATCACGAGTCATAGCTTGGCCCTTAAAACTTTATGATTGCTCGCTGATAACTGATGGCGCAAGCTGCCTAATTCTAACAAAGCCTGAACTAGCCAAAAAATACACAGACACGCCCGTGCACATTGTTGGAAGCGGACAAGCCAGCGACACAATTGGCATGTATGAACGTGAAGAATTCACATCGCTTAAAGCCGCCAAACTTGCAGCCAAAAAGGCTTATGAAATGGCTAATGTGAAACCAGAAGACATCGATGTGGCTGAAGTTCACGATTGTTTCACAATAGCAGAAATAATCGCCTACGAAGATTTGGGCTTCTGCAAACCAGGCGAGGGCGGACACTTAGCCGAAAAGGGCGAAACAAAACTTGGCGGAAGAATTCCAATAAACACAAGCGGTGGGTTAAAAGCTAAAGGGCATCCGGTCGGTGCCACTGGCACAGCCCAAGCCTATGAAATTTATCTGCAGTTAACTGAACAAGCGGAAAAACGCCAAGTGAAAGATGCAGAAATTGGCTTAACACATAATGTTGGGGGTTCAGGCGCCACAGCCGCAGTCCACATTTACAGGAGGGAATAAAATGGGCGAGCAAATACCCTTTACAATAGAACAGTTCTATAAGCATATGCTTCAAGGAAAGTTTATAGGTGGAAAATGCAAAAAATGCGGCAAAATCCATTTACCACCAAGACCGTTATGCGATAAATGCTTCTTAAATGAATTCGAATGGGTTGAACTCCCAAAAAACGGAAAACTTCTAACATACACGATTATTCATGTGGCGCCACCCCAATTTCAAGGAATGGCGCCATACGCTGTCGGAATAGTTCAACTTGAAAACGGAGTAAAAATCCCAGGAATGATTAAGGGCATAGCCTTAGAGCAAATAAAAATCGGTATGCCCTTAACAATAGACTTTGGAACATGCGCAGCAACACAACCTTGGCCGCAATGGCCAAGATACAGCTTTAAGCCAGCTTAAAATTATTATGTTTCCGAAGTTTTGTTCAAATACTCGATTAGCATTGGTAAGTCTGTTATTGAGGTTATGAGGTAGTTTGCGCCTGATGCGATTAGCTCTTTTGGATTAGAAACGCCTGTTGGCAAAGCCACGGCAACAGCCTTTAACTCCCTTGCGCATCTCATGTCGCTGGAGCCGTCTCCAACAACCACTGTCTCTTCGGGTTTAATATTTAAAGCCTTTAACGTAGCTTCAAGGTGTTCTGGGCTTGGTTTAACATATTTTACATGGTTCCGTGGCGTTACAGCATCGAAAAATTCTGCTATTCCAAACTTTTTTAGGATTTGGTTTGTGGATTTTTCGCTGTTTATTGTGCATAAGCCAAGCTTCAACCCCATTCTTTTCAAAGCTTTTAATGTTTCCAAAACCCCTGGTAGAAGCCCGGTGGTTTTTGCTGCTTCCAACTCGTATTTTTCAGCTATTTCTAGGGCTTTGCGGCGGATTTCAATGAAAGCCCTTTCAGATTGCCCATTGTTTTTC
>JASEJA010000082.1 GCA_030017755.1 Candidatus Bathyarchaeota archaeon | reverse complement strand
GTCATACTTGTCTGCAAGGGTTCCAGCAAAAAACAGCGTTGAAGCCGCCACCAAAGTCATCACGGCATAGAGGATGCCAACCTCAACAGAACCCGCATTAAGAGTCTCAGTAATATAGTATGGTAGGAGATAAGCGTAAAGCCCATCCCCGAAAGAGCCTACAAGGTTGCATGTATAAATTAGTTTCAAATCCTTGTTTAGTACATAAAAAGGAAAACTTGACTTTAAGACATTCTGTAGCCTGTTAAAGCTCAAATTTGAACCTCATGCCCTTTCAGCAATTAAAATAATGATTTTGTTTTATGTCTTACTGCGGCATTTAAGAGAATATTTCATTGGTTTTATTTTCTTCTGTCAACTATGTCTAAGGCTTCTGGTCCCGTTCCAATAAGCACAACTGATATGCCCGTTTGTCTTTCAATTTCCTTCACGAATTCCTTCGCCTCTTTTGAAAGCTCCTCATAATTCCTTATGCCTTTGCATTGGGGATATACAGCGTCAAGTTTCGTTAAAGCCGCTTGTGTAGCCCCATTAATCTTTACAGCTTTCCTTGCCAACTCAAAATTGAATGGGGCTGAGCGTCTGTCGCGGCCTGTTCCAGCAGCAGTCTCAAACCATCCACGCTTTAGGGCTTCTTCCTTTGTTAATTCTCCAGGTAATGGTCCTGCACCAACGCGAGTCATGAAGGATTTAAACACTATAAGGACATCGTCTACACTTGTTGGTCCTACGCCTGCTTCTGAGCATATGGCTGCGGCGCTTGTGTCCCTTGCCGTCACGTAGGGGTATGTCCCGTGATAAAGCGACAATAGCAAACCTTGTGTTCCTTCCAATAGGACCTTTTTGCCTTCGTCTATTGCGTTGTTAACTTCTTCCGCCACATCCGTTAGGTATGGCTTTAATTCTGGAATGTCTTTTGCAATTTTCGCTGTTCTGCGAACCCGTTCTTCTATGGCTGGTCCTACGCCCCAGCCCGTTGTTCCTAAGCCCTTCAAGTGGGCGCTTGTTTTGTCTTGGGTTGAGTGTTTCTCTTCAATTATGGAAGCTTGATTGTCTATACCTATGCGGTTTTCAACTTTTGTTTCTTCAATTTCTTTTAGAAGTTGTGCAACGTGAATATTTGAGCCTGCGCCTATAAACAAACGGCATTTTTCGTAGACGAAGGCTGCTGGAACCATGTGTAAAGCGTAACGTTTACCCTCAATCCAAACGGTGTGGGCAGCGTTGACAGAACCAGTTCTCACGCAAACATCCAATTTGTCTTTTAGGGCTAAATAGGAAATTATTTTTCCCTTGCCTTCATCTCCCCAGAAGGCTCCAGCTATAACTGTGCAAGGCATTTTATCACCGATGACAAAATTTGTCATTAATTATTTAAGAATTTTTGACAGTTTTATGTAAAATCTTTAGTTTCCGTCACCAGACAAAATTAGGCTTAAGTTTAGAATTTCTGCCCATGCAATGTTCTTTAAAGGTATTTTAAACTCTTTTTCCTTTTTGTATAGAACACATTTAACAAAGGTTTCTCTTCCAAAATCGTCCCTCAAAATTTCTGAAAAGCAAACGTTCACTATGACTGAGCCATCTTTTAAGTGTAGATTCACATTTTTTCCAAGGAATGACTTCGCCGTGTTTAAACTGAACCTCTCCATTTTTTACCACTCCAAATCCTTACCGGCTATTCTGGTCCAACATCGCTTACAAATCGGCAGTTTTTCCCTCTAAAAAGAATGTAAACCTCAATGTCGTTGCTTTTGCATTCCTTATTCCATGGATTTTTGCAATGTTCCATCAAAGCGGACCTCCAGTCGCAAATTGCTGCAAACTGCTTAGCCTTTTCTCCTTTTAAAACACTCTGTGAAACAACCTTTTCATACTAAGGAGAGATAAGTTAAAGTGAACTTAAACCATCTTAAGGAGAGTTAAATGGTGAATTCAGAAGATTTAAGAAAAATTCTGTCAAAATGTAAGACTGTCGCCATTGTGGGATTATCAGGAGATCCTTCAAAAGACAGTCATAGGGTTGCTAAATATTTGAAAGAACACAGCTTTCGCATAGTTCCGGTAAACCCTACGGCGGATGAAATTCTTGGAGAGAAAAGCTACAAAAATCTCCTAGACATGCCGAAAGAGATTCAAAAAACCTTGGAGATTGTTGACATTTTCAGACCCTCAAATGAGGTTTTGCCCATAATTGAACAAGCCATCCAGTTACGAAAGCGTTATGGTTTGCCTTATGTGGTTTGGATGCAGCTTGGGATTATCAATGAAAAAGCGGCAGAAAAGGCAAGGGAAGCGGGCTTAACGGTGATTATGGACAAATGTATGATGAGGGAGCATAAACGATTCTTTGGAAAAGAATAACTTAAATTTGGATTATTTCTGGCACTATCTTTTCTTTTGTTATTTTCAGCAAAGCCACGGTTGGTTTCATTATGAAAGGTGGAATGGGGTTGGTAGGGCTTCCAGGGTTTATGAAGAGGGTTTTTCCTTCCCATTTCACGCTTGAATTGTGAGTGTGCCCATAAACCAGCACATCAAAACCGTTATGCTTAACAATTTCTCTCATCTTACCCATTCCGAAAAGGGCTCCAGGATCATGCATCACTCCAATCTTCCAATCAAAAACCTTAACAGAATTTATTTTTGGAAGTCTTTCACGAATTTCCGGTCCATCCATATTCCCATAGACAGCTAAAACTGGCGCTAACTGCTCCAACTCATCAATAACGGATAATTGCACCAAATCGCCAGCATGCACTATAAAATCCACTTTCTCAAAAACTTCAAAAACCTTTTTCGGAAGCACTCTAGCCCTCACAGGTATATGCGTGTCAGAGATTAAGCCAACATTTTTCGCCACTGAATATTCAGGCGGTTTAGAAAGAATTTTGGGCTGCTGATAAGCCATTAACCTTCCTCTATAAACAATTTAGCGTTTCAAAAATAAGAATCTTAGCTAGAGGCTTTAGAAACAAATCTGTTACCTTTTATGAAAAATCTTAGCTCTTGTGGCAAATCAAACTTTACGCCTATCCTATGAGAAGAACAAACCTCAAAGCTTTCCCTTTCCCCCTCAATTACCAGTAGCTGGCTATCCTTTTTCGTAACGTAGACCCCGTTTAGTTCTTTAGTTATCGCTAAGGCCCTTGACAATTTTCCTGGACCATTCGCCAAAAAGCGTATGTCTTTCACGTTTCCATTCTTTTTCATGGTTTCCATTCCACTAATTGGCTCCAAGGCCCTTATCAAAACAGCGCCCACATCGCCCTTTTCATGGGCAACTATGTTGAGAAGCCAATTTCCATGAACCATGTAAATGAAGGTTCTCCCAACATCCAAAAACATCAACTCATTAAACGCTTTCCTACCCTTATAGGCTTTTGAAGCTGGGTCCTTTTCTCCGTAATAGGCTTCTGTTTCAACAATCTTTCCAGACAAGCCCTCGGCATCCATTTTTCTTACTAAAATTTTTCCAAGCAATTCCCTGGCGACTATGGCTGGGTTTCTTTCATAGAAACTTTTAGGTAGCACACGCATATTCTACAGCCTTTATATATTTTAGAGTAATGAAATTTAAATCGTAGAAGTTAAATGGTTTATAGTTGGGGTCTCCATGATAGAGTTTTATGATTTTGGCGTGATGGTTATAAATGGCAAAAGATACACAAGCGACCTAATAGTTTATCAAGAAAAGGTTTTTGATGGCTGGTGGAGAA
>JASEJA010000081.1 GCA_030017755.1 Candidatus Bathyarchaeota archaeon | reverse complement strand
CACTTTTCCTTCCGAATAACCAATAAACACCCTCTTCACAACACAACAAAAACATATTAGGCTCTAAATAAACGGGCTATAAGCCATTGCACACACAAACACCAACAACCAAACCCGAAACCTTCATAAACAAGTAATGTCAACTTTGTGGATTTGACGGGTGAGGCTAATGTCTAAACCCTTTTACGTAAAATTTGAAGTTCCAAAAGAAATCGCAGATGCAGCCTATGAAGCCCTCCAAATAGCCGCAAAAACAGGCACAGTTAGAAAAGGAACAAACGAAACTACAAAAGCCATAGAAAGAGCCCAAGCAAAACTTGTAGTTATAGCTGAAGATGTTGACCCACCAGAAGTCGTAGCTCATCTACCACTGCTCTGCGAAGAAAGAAAAATTCCCTACATATTCGTTCCAACCAAGGAGAAAATAGGAAACGCCATAGGCATAGATGTTCCAGCTGCCTCCGCATGCATAATAAAGGAAGGAGACGCTGCAGGATTAGTCAAAGAAATAATTACAAGAATTGAAACCTTGAAAAGAGGAGCAAAGTAATGAGCAAAGAAGAAAAAGAAGCTGTAGAGGAAATAACCCCCGCAGAAGTGATTCAAGTCATTGGACGCACAGGCGTAACAGGCGAAATTACACAAGTTAGGGTTCGCATCTTAGAGGGAAAAGACAAGGGACGCATTATAACACGAAATGTTAAGGGACCCGTGCGGGTTCAAGACATCCTAATGCTTAGAGAAACTGAAAGAGAAGCAAAGAAAATCACCAGATAATTAAATTTAAATCTTCAAAGGAGGGTCAACTTTTGCCTAAACCGAGAAAATGTTCATTTTGCGGCAACGAATTCCCAGCTGGAACCGGCATAATGTACGTCAGAAATGACGGGTCAACTTTATGGTTTTGCTCAAGTAAATGCAGAAAAAGTTCCTTAAAATTTGGACGGGATGCACGAAAACTTAAATGGACAAGCTACTTCGGCAAAGAGGAAAAAGGAAAAGCTTGAGCTAAATTACCTTTTATTTCCAACTATTTTTTCCCATAAAGGCTTGTTGTGGATGCATCCAATGTCAGGTGTGTTCACGTTTCCATTGAAGTAGCTGTAGGCTCTTGCGCGGCAGCCTCCGCAAATATATTTGTCTGGGCAACTTCCGCAGCCCACTCTTTTCCCATCAACAATGTAGTCTTCAAGTTTTTCTCTTATGCGCAGTTTCCATAAAAGCGGATGCTTATCCCATATCTCTTCAAAATTGTCTTTCAGCATATTGCCTAAAACAGTGTTTTTATTTGTTGGAAAGAAAACGCATGGTTTTATGTCCCCGTTGGGTTCAAGACAACAGTATAGGCGTCCGGCTCCGCATCCACCCAAAAAGTTTGCAACGCTTTCTACGCCCTTTTTTGCTGCGTAATGGGCTTCAACCATGAATTTTTCGCCGAAGCGTTTAGACAGCTCTCTCATTACGCTTGCGTATTGGGGGCATGTGCTGAAAAATCTGTCAACTTTTACGTTTGACTTTCCACTTTTCAGTTCTTCTTCTTTCGCTTGCAAATATAAACCAATTATTTCTTTCCCTATTGTTTCCAATACGTGAAGCCTCTCGTCTGGGGTTAAGTCCAATTCAACATAAGCTTTCGCCCTTCCAGTTGGGATATAATTGAAATGCATGAATCTTACACCTAATTGCTTTGATAATTCTATTAATTTGCCGAGTTCGGAGAGGTTATCTCTATGTATGGTTGTTGCAATACACGTGTCTATGCCTTCTTCTACACAATTTTTAACGCCTTCCAAGGCTCGCTCAAAAGCGCCTGGTATCCCCCTAAAATCGTCATGCACACTTGGTGTGGCGCCGTCGATGCTTATTTCCGCATAATCAATTCCAGAATCCTTTATCCTCTTTGCGTTATCCTTAGTTATGAGGGTTCCATTAGAAGCTATGCTCACATATCCAATGTGTTTCTTAGCGTAGGCTGCAAGTTCAAAGAAATCCCTTCGGGCTAGAGGTTCGCCTCCACTGAAGGATAATGCCGGCAAACCTATACCAGCCACCTTCGAAAGTATGTCTAATACTTGTTTGGCTTCTTCTGTTGAAAGTTCTGGACGTTTTGCGCCACCAGCATTTTCATAGCAATGCTTACATCGTAAATTACATTGATAAGTAAAATTCCAAACAATTTCAAAAGGACCAGCAGGCGTAAAAGGAACACGTACACCAAACTTCTCAACACCCTTCATCATTAAGCCGAAACCCCTAAGCCAAGCCTCACCATACTCTTGATTAAGAAACTGATTACGCATGAATTCCTTCTCTACGCGCAGAAAACGGCTTCCAAGCTCATAGAAGGGTTTAGCTATTCGACGGCTTATATGCCGACATGTTGGGCAAAGAGAGACCGGCGCACCTAAAAAATCTTTAAGAGAATTTAGAAGGAGATTCCCGTCTGTGGGACATTCTTTATCAAAGCGACTGATCAAACCTTTCAGTAAAGGATTTACAGTTATTGGAAAAAACGCGTTTTCTACGGTGTCCCGCTTCATGTTAAGCCCTTTTTTATAGATATGTATCCAAACATCAGCGTCTTATAATTTTCCTTACCGAAAGCATGCATTCATATATCGTTTTTCGGAATGTGTCGATGAAGAAGAAAATGATTTATTAAGAAACGCGACAATTGTTTTTTGTGAACATATGAACCGCAAACAAAAGAAACTTGATTTGTTGGAACTGGCTGTTGGTGAAAGAATCAAAATGATAAATTGTATAAAGGAAAAACACTTAGAGAGAAAATACTTGAAGAAAAACTTTGGAATTCTTTGCTTGAAATGGAAAATGTGACATTAAATGGAAAACAGATCTTCCAAGAGACTAATCAATTAACGGGTTTCTGCTTAGAAAAACAGCCATAATTGTTCATTCAAATATTCTTTTTTGAAATAATAGAAAGAGGTTTCCACAAAAATATTAGTTTCTTTTGATGTGTTATTTTTGCCGAAAAGAAAAGAGGAGAGAGTGTTTTTATACAATGATCAGTATGCTATATGCACAATCTAAACGATCATCAGTGCAGAGAACTTTGCTTTCAACACTTTTGATTGTTTCAATGTTTGCAGCTGTTGCTCCCGTAGGCGTAAGCTCTGCGACTAATGTGGTTAATTCTTCTGCGGTTCAAAAATTGGCAGAAAGCGTTGTGCAGTCCTTGCAGTCGGCGGTGGAAGAATTAAAGGTGATTGTTCAAGTTGTGGATAAAGCTCATGTAGCGGAGGAAATTGTGAATATCGGTGGGCAAGTTCAGCAAATGTATGAAAGTGTTGAAGCTTTGGCTGCTTCCGTTCCAAAGGATAAAATGCTTGAATTAGCCTCTATACCCGAAGTTGTCCGTGTTTATGGTGACCCTATTAGGGAAGTTTGCTATGTCGGAGATATTATTGAAAATCTAAAGCTAACATGCCTTTGATTGAAGAATCGACGTCCGAAATTCAAGTGGAGCCAATTTCGATAGAGGAGTTGGAATCAATAGAGCCAAGCATTTATACAAACGCGAACCTAACAAACGCTGATGACGTTTGGACTGAAACAAACTATGGAGCTGGAAGCACCGTCGTGATTATAGATACAGGAGTATGGTCTGCATCACCGCTTCTAACTGGAAACGTCATTGACGGAATTGACATAAGCCCCGACGTTGGAACCCCATATGCAGGGTATAACGTAACAACAAATCATTATCATGGAACAGCATGCGCATACTTGCTAGCAGCAC
>JASEJA010000011.1:11007-25375 GCA_030017755.1 Candidatus Bathyarchaeota archaeon | reverse complement strand
GCGGATGATTTTCTGTTAGCCATTTTGCTTTTGCGCCAACGGCTACGCATGAAGCTTCTGGATTGATGCTTCTGTAAGCGCCTAACCATGTGCGTAAATATTCGGTTAATATGCTCCATTTTATATGCGCTCGCGATGTGGCCGGGTCAAAAGGAGGAAACTCTTCCAAGTACGCCTTACGCCATTCCTCTGGCCACTCAGCAAACTTGTGGGGGTGCTCCCCAAGGTGAGTCCTCCCAGCTTGCAAGCATCATCAATGTTCCTTCCTTGCCCAAAACTTCGAGCAACGCTTGAATAACAATATCTGGACCGTCCACAATCCAGCCTATGGCTTTAACAAAAGCATGAAGCATTATTGTGTCGCCAGAAGTAACTCCCAGTTTCTTCAAATCTGCTGTTAACCTGCTTTTTGTGATGGGAGGAAGCTTATTTCTTTCCATTTCACGTTTCAACCATTAGAAACTTACAACGGTATGTTTCCATGCTTTCTGGCTGGGCGTGGCTCACGTTTTGTGGCTAAACTTTCTAAAGCGCTTATGAGTTTTGGTCTTGTTTCCGCTGGCTCTATGACTTCGTCTATGTAGCCCTTTTGGGCTGCCACATATGGGTTTGCAAATTTAGTGCGATATTCGCTTACAAGCTCCATTCGCTTCTGTTCTGGATTTTCTGCTTCGGCTATTTCTTTGCGGAATATTATGTTTATTGCGCCTTGCGGTCCCATTACGGCTATTTCGGCTGTTGGCCAAGCATAGTTTATGTCTGCGCCTGAATGTTTTGAGCCCATAACGTCATAGGCCCCTCCATAGGATTTTCGTAATATAACAGTGATTTTTGGCACTGTGGCTTCGCAATAAGCATATAAAAGTTTTGAGCCGTGCTTTATTATGCCGCCGTGCTCTTGTTCGAGTCCTGGCAGGAAGCCTGGTACATCCACAAATGTTATTATTGGAATGTTGAAGCAGTCGCAGAAGCGTATGAAGCGCCCCGCTTTCATGCTGCTGCTTATGTCTAAAGCTCCAGCATAATGTAATGGCTGATTAGCCACTATGCCAACTGTTTTGCCGTTTAACCTTGCAAAACCAATAACAATGTTCTGCGCCCAAAGGGGCTGAATTTCAAAGAATTCGCTATTATCAACTACGCGGTTAATGATTTCTTTAACATCGTAAGGCTTGTCTGGGTCGTCTGGAAGAATCCTCGCCAAATCCATATCAGTGCGGTCTGGGTCGTCCGTGGGCTCTACTGCCGGCGGGTCTTCAAGGTAATTGCTTGGCAAATAGCTTAGAAGCTTCTTTATAATTTGTATGCAATGTTCTTCGTTTTGGGCTATGAAGTGTGCTACGCCGCTGGTTGTGCTGTGCACCATGGCTCCGCCCAACTCTTCAAAAGTAACCTCCTGCCCCAAAGCAGCCTTAACCACATCTGGACCAGTGATAAACATGTGGCTTGTTTTGTTAACCATAATTATGAAATCTGTTAGAGCAGGCGAATAGACGGCTCCGCCAGCGCATGGACCCATTATAGCGCTTATCTGTGGAATCACGCCTGAGCTTATAACGTTTCTGAAGAAAATATCTCCATAACCAGCAAGGCTTGCAACGCCTTCTTGTATGCGTGCTCCGCCGCTGTCGTTTAACCCTATTACTGGTGCTCCAGCCTTTAATGCCAAGTCCATTATTTTGCAAACCTTTTTTGCAAACATTTCGCCCAATGAACCGCCAAAAACAGTGAAGTCTTGGCTGAAAACGTAAACTAGTCTACTGTCTATTGTGCCGTAGCCAGTTACCACGCCGTCGCCGAGATATTTGCGTTCTGCCATGCCAAATTCTGTGCACTGATGAACCACAAAACGGTCAAGCTCATTAAAACTGCCAGGATCAAGCAACAGTTCAATGCGTTCTCGGGCTGTCAGCTTACCCTTAGCATGTTGTTCCTCGATGCGCTTTTGTCCACCGCAAAGTTTTGCTTGCTCATTTAATTCCCGTAAACGCTTAACCTTCTCATCAACACTAGGCTCTTTAATTGCGCTCACGGCTTTTCCCTCAAATTGTGTATTATTGTTTCTAACAAATATTTAGAACATACGGAAAACTTGAATAACAAAGCATAACTTGCCAATTATTTTGGGAAGAAACTTTGAGAAAAAGTTTGATTTTCGGTTTAATCTTATTCGTTTTAGGCGTAACTGTAGGGCTTTATGCATCGCAAAGGAACTGTCTAATAGCTTTCATCACAAGCGGCCACATGAATTTTTGGACAGCTATGGAGCTTCTAAGTGGAATAATAGCGTTGGTTGGCGTCATAATCATACTAATTGGTTTAATTAGAAAAAAGTAGAGTCTCACTGTTTCAATGAAACGTCTCCAACAAGAAAGCGTTTCACCATTCCATCTTCAAGCCTAATAACCAATGCGCCTTCGTCGTCTACATCTAAAGCTAAACCGCACAATCTTTCAGTTCCACCCGTGACTTCCACAGTTTTGCCAAGAAAACTTGCATACTTTTTCCATCTTTTTAGAACTTGAGTGAAACCTTCTTTCAAGAACTCTTCATAAAGGCTATCCAACTTTTCAAGCAACAGTTTAAACAATTCCTCCAGCCTAACTTTTCCGCCAAACTCGTTTTCAATGGATGTTGCAACGTTCACCAGATTTTCTGGGAAATTCCTTTCAACATTAACGTTTACGTTCACTCCCACTCCTATCACTGCGTAATTTATTTTTTCGCCTTTTGTCTTCATTTCACCGAGTATTCCGCAAACCTTTCGCCCGCCTACCAAAACGTCGTTTGGCCATTTAGTTTCTGCTTTTAACCCGTAATTTTCATGTAAAACTTCTGCCACAGCCAAACCAGCCACGAACACAAGTTTGGCAGCTTCTTTAGGGCTGATGTTTGGTCTCAAAATAACAGAAAAGTAAAGCCCACCTTTTGGCGAAAACCATGCTCTCCCGAACCTTCCCCTTCCAGCGGTTTGCATTTCCGCTATGACAATTGTTCCTTCAGAAGCTCTATAATCCGCCATTTTCTTAGCTAAGTCGTTTGTTGAGCCAACTTCGCGTAAGAAGAGTACCTTTTTACCAAGTTTTTTGGTTTGAAGGTTTTCTTGAATTTTGTCTATTCTCAACATTATTTCACTCTTTCAGGATGGTATATGAAGTTAGGTAGAAAATCGCATAGGTTAAAGCTGCCAATATAAAGGGAACAACAAAACCCAAGGCTGCAATGAGAAAACCGGCTAAAGCCAAACT
Organism: Candidatus Bathyarchaeota archaeon; assembly: GCA_030017755.1. GTDB lineage: Archaea > Thermoproteota > Bathyarchaeia > Bathyarchaeales > Bathycorpusculaceae > JASEJA01. The sequence continues at coordinate 22,127 of JASEJA010000011.1, read as the reverse complement.
TAAGGTTTCACCAACATGTAATCCAAACATTAACAAACCAATGTCCGTTCCATATGATTCTCTATCACAGATTTTAGATAAAGATTCCCTCTTGACCAATGCTTGACATGCCCTCAATAAAACCATAAAAAACCAAAAGAACTCCAGCCACTATTGGACTCAAAAAACCTAGTAAAGAGAAAACAGTGGAAAAGAGGATTTCTTGAAGGAGAATTATTTGCCTTAACTTAGTGGTTTTCGAAAAAAGGTATGAGGAAACGCTGGCAAAGAGAATCTGCAAACCAATTATCAACCCAATCATTTCAGCGTCAAAGTCATGTGTGCTTAGAAAAAGTGGCGTTACATAACCTCCGTGAAAACCATACGAAAAACCTATCATAAAAAATAGGAAGAGGAAAATTTTGAAAACTCTTGTTTTCTTTCTTAAATCCAGAAACTGCAAGGCCTTTACCATACTGAATTTCTCTTTTCTTTCGCAGACAGCAGCATAGCTAAAACAATTACGAAAGCGCCAAAAACAGCGCACAAAGCATTGTTCCATCAAAGAATAGCCAAGCAGCTAAAAAACCAGCCAGCAAGCTTCCAACAGCAAAACCAACATAAACCACTGTTCTTAAGTAAACCAAAATTCTCCAGCGTCCCCTTTCTCTTTCCAAAAGGAAAGCCCTATTAACAGCCCATATAGCGCCTTCCTTAGTTCCTTCCACAACTTTGCCAAACAAAAACTCTGAGGGCATTTTTGCAGCATAGTAAATTAGGCTGGAAATAACGCCTAAAACTCCATTTGAGACGAAGAATATTTTTCTACCCAAAAAATCTGAAAGCGTCGCAAAGAACATTCTCCCAAACTGCATAATTAGTGGCATGGCTGCAAAAACAAGTCCTATAACGACGACATCCACGTTCCGCTCTTTCATCATTAAAGGCACAGCAACTCCGAGAATGCCGCTGACAAAGGAGTGGAAAAACTGTATTGAAAGCGCAATTCTAGTCTGGTTCAAACCACCACTTCTACCAAAAACATGCTTAAAGCCTTCACTTCATAATGAGCTCTAAAAGCACTCCCTTTGTGCTTTTCGGGTGGACAAAGGCAATCTTTGCACCTTCGGCGCCAATTCTAGGCTTTTCATCAACCAAAATTACGCCTTTACGCTTAAAATCCTCCAGCACCCCATCAATATCCTTGACTTTTACAGCAATATGGTGGATGCCTTCACCTCTGTTTATAAGAAACTTTGCAATTGGGCTGTTGCTGCCTAAGGGTTCTAAAAGTTCAATTTTTGTTTCGCCGCCGCTGGAGAGAAAAGCAACCTTAACTCCTCTCTCGCTCAAAACGTGAATACCTTCAAGCCTGAAACCCAAAACATTTTGGTAAATGCTAATGGCTTCGTTAAGATTTTTTACGGCAACTCCAACATGGTCAACACCAATAAACATCCACATTTCACCTCATAGAATTTTAAAATCGTATATTAAACATGTTATAAAGCGTTTGCCAATTTTTACGGCAACTCTAAGATTTGCTTACAGCTTTCTTAATCTCTTCTATAGCTGTTTCATCCTCAATTGTTGAATAATCTCCTAAAGGTTTGCCCGCAATCAATGCTCCAATAAGGCGACGCATTATCTTACCACTTCTCGTCTTAGGAAGTTTACTCACAAAAAACATGTCGCTAACAATCACTATAGGTCCTAAGGTTTCCTTAACCAACCGTTTCAACCTTTCTTCCAATACACTGTTTGGCGCATGCCCGCTCTTTAAAACAACAAAGGCACATGCAGTCTCACCCCTTAAAGGGTCTGGTCGCCCAACCACGGCTGCTTCGGCAACGGCTGGATGCTGAAGCAAAGTATTCTCAATTTCAATAGTGCCTATCCTATGACCCGCAATTTTAATGACCTCATCCATTCGCCCCAAAAAATAAATGTAACCGTCCCCGTCTTTTATTGCTGCGTCGCCAGTATAATATACGCCTGGAATCCTGTTCCAATAATCCTGCACATAACGTTCATGATCACGCCAAAGCGTAGGCGTTAAGCCTGGGAAAGGCTTTTTACATATAAATATCCCCTCAACGCCTGTGGGAACAGGTTTTCCGTCTTCATCGACTATTTCAGCATCAATTCCTGGAAGCGGAATAGTTGCCGAGCCGGGTTTTATTGGCAGCAATGCAATGCCATAGGGGTTGCCAACCATTGGGCCGCTGCTTTCAGTTTGCCACATGTGGTCAATTACTGGAACCTTGTCTTCGAAGACTTTCTTTTGAAGCCATTCCCACGCTGGTGGGTTCAAAACTTCTCCAGCGCAAACTACAAGTTTTATTGAGCTTAAATCGTGCTTTTTAGGCCATTCATCGCCATATTTCATTAGAGTGCGCACACCTGTGGGGGATATCCAAAGTTTTGTTACACGATTTTTTTCTATTATTTGCCACCACACGTCTGGTGTGGGATGGTCTGGAACTCCTTCATACATTATTGTTGTGCAACCGAAAAGTAAAGGCGCGTAAATAACGTAGCTGTGGCCGACAATCCAGCCTATGTCTGATGTTGACCACCAAACATCATTCTCATTTAAGTCGTAAACCCACTTGCCCATGGCGTATATGTAAACTTGGTAGCTTCCATGAGGTTGAACTGTGCCTTTAGGTTTAGCCATAGTTCCCGAAGTGTAAAGAATGAAAGCCAATTCGTCTGCCCGCATTCTTTCAGCTTCCGCATTTACGCCCTTTCCTTTTTCTATGGCTTCATCCCACAAAACATCTCTCTTAGAAATCATAAGCGGTTCTTTTTCGCCTCTTTTCAATGTTATGACCTTTTCCACGCTTTTTCCAGAAACTTTGAGGGCTTCATCCACGACTTCTTTGAGGTTAATCGTTTCTCCCCGTCTGAAACCCACATCTGCTGTGACAACAACTTTTGGCTCAGCGTCAGCTATCCTGTCAGCTAAAGCGCCATAGCCGAAACCTCCGAAGACAACTGAGTGAATTGCTCCAATTCTTGTGGTTGCCAGCATGGCGATTGCTGCTTCAGGAATCATTGGCATGTAAGTCGTCACTCTATCGCCCTTTTTAACCCCTAACGCCTTCAAGCCAGCAGCGAACCGTTTAACTTCTTGTAAAAGTTGCTCGTAAGTTAATTTGCGTGTGGGCTGTCCTTCACCATTCTCCCATATTATTGCAGTACAATCACCACGACCCTTATTAACGTGGTATTCCGTGCAATTGTAAGAGATGTTTGTTATCCCGTTTTTGAACCATGTGAAGTTTGGATAGTTCCATTCGAAAACCTTATCCCAACGCTTAAACCAATGCAGTTCCCCGGCTATCTCACCCCAGAAATTTTCAGGATCTTCTAAAGCTTTTTTAAGCATTGACTTCAGTTTTGGTGGATATTCAATTTTTGGAGTTTTTTGCATCTCTTAAGCCCCTCTTTGATGGAGCACATTTAATTTACCAGCACGTTACTTTCTTTAAACGTTACTTTTAAAAATAATAAGATTTTCGAGACAAAAATGCTCAGAAAAATATAAAGGCTGGGTTGCAAAATTACGTAGTCTCTTGAATGGTGAATATTGATGGAAAAGTATGCTCACGATATAATTATTGTTGGAGCAGGCTTGGCTGGTCTGAGGGCTGCAATTGCGGCGGCTGAAGTAGGCAATAAGCTTGATATTGCAGTAATATCAAAGCTTCATCCTTTACGTTCTCATTCTGTTTGTGCACAAGGCGGCACAGCTGCGGTAATGCGAGAAAAGGACTCGTATGACTTACACGCTTTTGACACCATTAAAGGCGCTGATTATTTGGCAGACCAAGATGTTGTGGAATTTTTTGTAAGACGAGCGCCTAGAGAAATAATTTTAACAGAACATTTGGGGCTTCCATGGAGCCGCACATCGGATGGGAAATTAGATCAACGTCCCTTTGGAGGTCACACTTATCCGAGGGCTTGTTTTGCAGCTGATATGACGGGTTTTCATGAAATGCACACGCTTTATGGAAAAGCAACTTCATATAATAACATTAAATTTTATGATGAATGGTTCGCCACATCCATAATAGTTGAAAACAATACGGCAGTAGGCTTGACAGCCATAGAATTGAAAACTGGAGAAATGCACGCCTTTCAAACAAAAGCTCTTGTAATGGCAACGGGAGGTCACGAGCGCATATACGAGTTTACAACTTTCTCCTACACAACCACTGGTGATGGAATGGCTATGGCTTACCGTGCTGGGGCTCCATTGATGGATATGGAATTTGTCCAATTTCACCCAACTGGTTTGATTCCATCTGGTGCGTTAATAACTGAGGGAGCCAGAGGTGAAGGCGGATATTTAATAAACGCTAAAGGCGAACGTTTCATGAAAAATTATGCTCCGGAAAAAATGGAGTTGGCTCCCCGCGATGTGGTTTCAAGGGCTGAGCAAACAGAAATTAACGAAGGCCGAGGATTAGAAGGGCCTCATGGTCCTTATATAGCCTTAGACTTGAGGCATTTGGGTGAGGAAAGAATAAACGAGAGGTTGCCGCTTATCCGAGAAGTCGCCATAAAACTTGGCGGAGTAGACCCTGCCAAAGAGCCTATTCCAATAAGGCCAGCAGCCCATTATTCCATGGGTGGAATAAAGGCTAACATAAAAACCGAAACGCCAATTGCTGGGTTATACGCTGCTGGCGAATGCTCATGCCTAAGCCTTCACGGAGCAAACAGACTTGGCACAAACTCCACGGCAGAATGTCTTGTTTTCGGGGCGGTTGCTGGGGAAGAGGTTGCTAAACATGCCTTGTCAAACAGTCTAAAGGAACTGTCAAAAGAAAAACTTCTGGCGGAGGAGAAGAGGGTTTTTGATGAAATTTTGGGCAGTGAAGGCGGCGAAAGAGTTCCAGTAATTAGAGATGAGATGAGGCATGTTATGAACGAGAAAGTTTGGATATTCAGAAGAGGAGACCAGCTTGAAAGCGCCTTAAAAGAGATAAGAGCACTAAAAGAAAGGTTCAAACACATAAAGGTTCAAGACAAAGGCGGTCCATTCAACACTGGTTTGGTGGATGCCTTACAGCTTGATTTCATGCTGGAACTTGCAGAAGTAACCATAGTTAGTGCACTTCAGAGAACGGAATTCCGTGGTGCTCACTCAAGAGTTGACTATCCAAAGCGTGATGACATAAACTGGTTAAAGCATACACTAGCCTATTACACAAAAGAAGGCCCAAGGCTGGAGTATATACCAGTCACCATAACCAAGTGGCAGCCAGCCGCACGAACCTATTAAGGAGGTTAAATGTATGAGCGTTGGAGTTGAGAAAATTGTTGAGTTTAGGATAAACCGTTTTGACCCCCAAACTGGAAGGCATTACGTATCAACTTATAAAGTGCCTGTTCGCAAGGGAACAAGCATCCTCGAAGCGCTTCAATACATTAGAGACAACCTTGACGAGACGCTGTCTTTTAGGCACTCTTGTAGAATGGGAATTTGCGGAAGCTGCGGAATCAACGTTAACGGGCAACCAATGCTGGCATGTTACACGCAAGTTCTTGACCTCAAAGTTGACGTGTTGGAATTGGCGCCTTTGTCAAACATGCCAGTCATAAAAGATTTGGTTGTTGACATCCAACCCTTCTTTGACACCTTTAAGAAAATTAAGAAGATTCTGATAAAACCAGAAGCAGAGCTTAACAAGCTTGTGGAATTTGTCCAAAGTCCCATGGACTTAAAGAAATATTGGGACCTTACTCTTTGTACAAAATGTTCCATTTGCTATTCGGCTTGTCCAGCAGCAATAGACCAACGTTTCCTTGGTCCATCCACGTTAACTGCCAACTACCGTTTCATAGCCGACTCAAGGGATGAAGGCTTAGATGAAAGGTTAAAGCCTATGGCAGATAACGTATGGCTTTGCACCTCATGCAATTCTTGCACGCTTTTCTGTCCCAAACTTGTTAACTGTTCAAACGCCATAATTGACGACCGCAGCCTCCTCGTGGAATCTGGAGTCATACCAAGAACTGTCAAGGACGTTTTAGAAAGTGTAATCAAATATCACAATCCTATGGGTTCTCACCAGAGCAAAAGAATGGATTGGGCAAGGGGCTTAAACGTTAAGGCTTTCCCTGAAGTGGCGAAGGCTGATGTTCTATACTTTGTTTGTTGTTCAGCAGCTTATGATATGAGAAATCAGGAAATGGCTAAAGCAATGGCTGCACTATTAGACAAAATGGGCATTTCATATGCAACGTTAGGCTCTGAAGAATGGTGCTGCGGAGACCACATCCTCAGATTAGGCGAGAAGGGGCTTTTTGAAGAGCTTGCTGAACATAACATTGGATTGTTCAAAAAGTTTAATGCAGAAAAAATTGTGGTTTTGTCGCCACATTGCTATAACAGTTTCAAAAACGATAAGCCCTACGCTGATGCGGGATTAAATGTTCAGCATTATACACAGTTTTTGGCAGAAGCCATAGACAAAGGCAAACTGAAAACTTCTAAAACCATAAATAAAAGAGTCACTTACCATGACCCGTGCTTCCTCGGCAAACGCAACAACATTTACGATACGCCCAGACAAATCCTACAGTCTATAAAAGGCTTGGAACTTGTAGAAATGAAGAGGACGAGGCAAAACAGCTTCTGCTGTGGTGGAGGCGCCGGAAGAGTTTGGACCGAAGAGGCTGTTCCAGAAAAGAGACCTTGTGTGGAAAGACTTAAAGAAGCCTTAGCTTTAGACGTTGAGGTCATAGCAACTGCATGCCCATTCTGTGTGACAACGCTAGAAGACGCTGTAAAAGTTTTGGATGTTGAAGGCAAGATCGTGGTGAAAGACATCTTAGAACTCTTGATGGATGCAGTGTAACTAAACCATTAAATTAATATAACCTACTTTACACATTCTACTTCTCTTAAGCTAAGCTTGGAGGAAAAATCTTGTACGGATATGCTGGAAGAGTACTCCACATAGACTTAACAACAGGAAAAACGCACGTTGAACCTTTGAATGAAGATTACGCTAAAAAATACATAGGCGGCATAGGCCTTGGAATGCGATTATGGCTTGACCACGCAAAAGCTGGAGTTGAACCATTCAGCCCAGAAAACCCACTAATCCTAGCAACAGGACCGATATCTGGAACTGTTTGGCCGACAGGCGGAAACGGCCACGCTTTTATTTCGAAGTCGCCGCAGAGTTATGGTGTTGGCGAATCTAAATCTCACGGTTCCTTTGGCACAGAGTTGAAAAGAGCTGGATATGACGCTGTAATTTTCAAGGGTAAAGCGGAAAAACCAGTTTACGTTTGGATTGACGACGATTCAGTGCAGCTTTTAGACGCTTCTCATTTAATGGGAAAATCTCCAACAGAAACCGAAGACGCCATTAGGGAGGAGTTAGGCGACTACTACATTCGCGTTGCAGCCATAGGTCCAGCTGGCGAAAAACTTGTTAGAATTGCATGCATAATTAACGATAAAACAAGGGCTGCTGGAAGAACAGGCATGGGCGCTGTTATGGGTTCGAAAAACCTTAAGGCAATTGCTGTTCGGGGAACTCATGACATCACCGTGGCTAAACCTGAAGAGTTCATGGAGTTTGTTAAAGAATTCCACGAAAGAATGAAAGGCCCCGCCACACAGAAATACAGAACATTAGGCACTCCAGAAAACGTTTTAGTTCACAACTCATTATCTTGCATGCCGACCAGAAACTACACCAATTCACGTTTTGAAGCTGCAGAAAAAGTAAGCGGAGAAACCCTAAACGAAAGATTTGTTGCCAAAATAATTGGATGCAGCTCCTGCGCAATGCGATGCGAACACGTATGTGTGGTTCCAGAAGGCCCATACAAAGGCGCAACGACAAGAATGGAGTATGAACCACTATGGGCTATGGGTCCATACTGCGGAATAGATCGTTTAGACGCCATAATAAAGGGAATGGATCTCTGCAATTATTACGGGATAGACGCTATAAGCGCTGGCGTGATTGTAGGCTTTGCCATGGACTGTTATGAGAATGGAATTCTAACAGAGAAAGATCTTGATGGTATAGACGCTCGATTTGGCAATCACGAAGCCCTACTTAAGCTCATAGAAAAAATGGGTAAAAGAGATGGCATAGGCGACATCCTCGCAGAAGGAGTTAAGATTGCTGGCGAGAAAATAGGCAAGGGCGCAGAAAAACTGGCACAACACATTAAGGGAGTAGAAGTTACCGGTTACGATTTAAGATGTCTCAAAACAGCCGCTTTGGGCTTTGCAGTTTCATTTCGTGGAGCAGACCACAACAGACATGGAGCATACGCCTTTGACGTGAAAGGCAAAGTCAACCGTTTAGTCGCCGAGAAGGGTAGAGGAAAAATGGTTAAAGATATCGAAGACATATACACCATCATTGATTCAATGATAATTTGCAAATTCTCAAGGGGAACATACTACAAAGAAGCCGAAGATTTAGCTAAACTTTACACTTTGGTTACTGGATTTGAAACAACGCCAGAAGAGATAAGGCGAAGCGGCGAAAGAATAAACAACCTAGCAAGACTGTTCAATATCCGAGAGGGACTCGGCAGAAAAGATGACACGTTACCCTACAAGGTCATGCATCACCCAATTACAGACGAGGGTCCATCAAAGGGCGCTTACGTTTCTCAAGCAGAGCTTGACTTACTATTGGACGATTATTACATGGCTCGCGGATGGAATAGGGACGGAGTGCCTACAATAGAGAAACTAAAAGAGTTGGGCATGGAAGATCTTGTCCACATAGTTGAAGAGAAAACAAAAAAGGCGGAGGAATAAAACGATGGTTAAAGTGCATGAAAGGAAATTCGTCACAGCCGACCCAGACAAATGCGTTGGATGCCAAGTTTGCGAGTACATCTGCTCTTTTGAAAAAGAAAAAGCTTTCAATCCTTTAAAATCCCGAATAAGAGTCGTGCGACTAAACCCGCTGGTAAACGTTTCAATTGCTTGCAGACTCTGTGAAGATCCACCATGCGTCGCCGCATGTCCAAGAGATGCCTTAACACCATCTGAGAAAACAGGCATAATAATGGTTGACGAAGACAAATGCAATGGCTGTGGATGGTGCATCGAAGCCTGCGATTATGGTGCTATCATGATACACCCAGAAAGAAAAGTTGTCTTTGTCTGCGACTTATGCAAAGATAAAGGGGAGCCCCAATGTGTTAAGTGGTGTCCAGAAGAAGCCTTAGACTTGGTTACAAGCGATGTCCTAGCCCAAAAGGCGAGGATTGCCGCTACAAAGAAACTTTTCCAAGAAGCCTTAAAAATCATATAACGTCCGCCAACATCCCAATTTTTCCTTTGACGCCTAATTAGCTTTTCATAATTTCTACAAACTCCTCAAGCGTCCGTTTTTCCAAAGTATAGTTTGTTTTCCTCTCAATTTCAATTGTTGAATACGGCTTAGAACCATAATCATTTCCGGATAAACTTCAACATCATCATCTAACTTCCGCTTGGTAAATCAGTTCTACCACACTCGTCGACAAAAGCGTGCCGCCAGTTGTCACCGTACTGTTTTACTTGCCTAAAATATTGGCTGAAACGTTTAATGTTAAATACATGCCAAGCAAAAAAGCAAAATAAGATTATTATAAGCTTAGCAGTTTTGCCAAAATTTCCACAATTTTTCTAGCTGAAACTTCAACTTTTGCGGTTAGTCCTTCTCCAAAATCGGTTTTTTCTGGTTCTATCAGCAGCAGAGAAATTTTCGCTTCTGTCATTTTTGCAACGTATTCGCAGAAAATTCGCAAAGGAAGCATATGTGTTGTGAAAGCGGGAAAATTTGCCAATTCTTCAGGCTTTAAAAGTTTTGTTTCTCCAGGTTTTAATCCCAAGATTGCAGCATCTATTAAGAGAATATGTGTTGGGTTAAAATCTATAATTTGTTGTATGTAGCTTTCTGGAACGGTTTCGCATTCGATCAATAAAATCTTATCAGAAACTTTTCCGCGTAAACTTTGAACAATGAATACTCCGACATAATCGTCCATGCGAATGGGATTTCCAATTCCAGCTATAACAATCTTTTCAGCGTCTGAAAACCAATTCTTCAACTGTTTTTTTATATCGCTCTTTTCTTTTGACAAAGAAACGCCATCAAAATAAAGCAATAGAGAAAAGAAAAGGCTTATCTTTGCACTGTTTTTATGAGCTTCTTTTTGTTGTTATAAATTTCAATGGTTAGTGGCATTTGTCCAACTGCAAAATGGGTTGCACACCCGAAACATGGGTCATAAGCCCTAAAAGCCATCTCCACCATATTGAGTATTCCATGGTCAACTTTATCGCCGTGGATTAAACCTTTAGCTGCATTCCGAATAGACATGTTTATGGATGGACTATTGTTAACGGTCGCCACTATCAAATTCACATCTTTTATCAGCGCATTCTCATCCAAAATATAATGATGAATTAAAGTTCCCCTAGCCGCTTCAACAACCCCTACGCCCTCGCCGGGCTCACCAGGCTTGTTGCGCACATCCTTGCTTGTGATTTCTGAGTCTTTGCTTAATTCTAATGCTCGCTCAGCAGCATAGAGCAGTTCAATCAGCCTAGCCCAGTGATAAGCAAGCGTTAAGTGGACTGGTTTTCCGCCAAGTGTTTTATACATAAACTCGTATTCTTCTTGCGCAGATGGCGTTGCCATGCCTTCCGCTGCGTTTAATCTTCCAAGGGGTCCAACACGGTGAACGCCGTTTTCTGGTCCGTCGACAAAGCCTTTCCAGCCGATTTTCTTTAGGTATGGGAATTTGACGTAGGTCCATTCTTCAACGTGCTCTGCAATGTGGTCAAGATAGTTTTTTGCTTCGAATTTCACGAATTCCTTGCCGTTTGGGTTGACTACCCTAATTTTGCCGTCGTAAAAGTTCACTTTATTGTTTTCGTCAACCAAACCCATATAATAAGTCTTCAAGGTATAGGCGTCGCTCTTAATTAAGTCAACATATTTGCTGTTTCCAAGAACAATGTCGTGGAAAAGCTTCAGTGAAAACTTTGCAAAATTTACAGCTGAAGAAGCCATCTTCTCAATTTCTTGCCTATCCTCTTCGCTTAGGGGCTTGGAAATTCCGCCGGGAATTCCACAGACGGGATG
>JASEJA010000011.1:0-10907 GCA_030017755.1 Candidatus Bathyarchaeota archaeon | reverse complement strand
TCCTTCTTTCTTGGGCATTCATCGCATACGGATTTTAATGGTGCAAGCACAGAGCCTTTTGGTGGCAATTCGCCTTTGGCTATTACTTCTACAGCGTATAATGTGCGTTCAACTGCTGGTGGACAGCCAGGAACGTAATAGTCCACATCCACCGTTTGGTCCAAAGTTCTTACAGTGTCATAAAATTCTGGGATTTCAAGCGTGCCCTCTTTAACCTTCACTTTCGGCTTTGGCGTTATTTTTTCGGGGTTTACTGTGGAAAATGTTGAGCCATAAACTTTTTCAAAAATTTCCTTTCTGTTGGAAATGTTCGCTAATCCAGGCACTCCGCCAAGGTGGGCGCATGCTCCATAGGCAACGAGGATTTTTGACTTTTGCCTTAAAAGTTTAGCCATGTGTTCTTGTTCGCTGTTGCGGATTCCGCCATTGAAGAAGCATACGTCTATGTATTTGTCTGGCATATTTTCGACATCTTTGTATTTTATGTCCATGGCAACAGGCCAGAAGACAATGTCTGCAATTTGTATTACGTCTAAGATTTTTTCGTTTATGTCTAGAACGGCTATTTCGCAACCTCCACAGCTTGCAGCCCAATAAAAGGCGAATTTTAATTTTTCTTTAACCACTTTAACTCTTTCCTCCTTGAATTTGATTTAGAAGCTCTGTTGGTTTAACTCTAAGCTCACCTAATCCAAGCTCATCCGGCGAGAAGCCCATGGCTAAACCTAAAAGTTGTGGATAATGCAGTACTGGTATGCCAAACTTTTCATTAAAGGCTCTCTCAATTCTGGGTTGGTTCATGTCAAACATCATGTGGCAGAAGGGACAAGCAGTAATTAACGCTTGAGCTTTAACCGCTCTAATGTGGTCAAGTTTTTCTTTAGCCATTTGGAATGGAACTTCCTCGTTTACACCTATTATTGGATTTCCACAACATGCACTTTCATCCATGTAATCCAAGCATTGGGCGCCAGTTAGCCTAATCAAGTTTTTAAGTAATGTTGGGTTTTCTGGGTCGTCGCCATGACCCACGTATTTTGCTGGGCGAAGGATATGGCATCCAGAGTGCTGAGCCACGGAAAGATTGGTTAGCGGTTTCTTAACAGCATCTTTTATCTTGTCAAAGCCAACATCCTCAGCCAACACATGGGCAAGATGTTTAACTTCTATTGTACCTTTAAACTCCATGCCAATCGCTTTTAAGTGCCCGTTAACTTCTTCCCTAAGTTTTTTGTCTTCTTTCAGCATCTTATTTGTTTCATTTAAACTGCAGAAACACCCATTGCATAGGGCGAGAATGTTTAGGTTTTCTTTCTCAGCCACGCAAAGGTTTCTTGCAGCCAATGTTAACATTAACTCATGATTTATTGCATCCATGGGATACCCGCAACAGTTAAAAGTTGGCATCTCCACCAATTCCACATCCAATTTCTCAAGGACTTTTCTTGCAGAAATTTCGTAACTCGAAAGCCTATATGGGATGACGCATCCCAAAAATATTAAATATTTTGGCATTTAACTCTTCACCTTCTCAAAAGTTTTCACATTTTCAAGCATTTTCGAGGAACCAGTAATTTCGAAGATTTTGGCAATTTCTTCCAAGTTCGGCTTTGGCAATGGTGGAAGCCCAAGTTCAGCCCTCTTTTTGTGGCGTGATTCTACAATCTCGTATACGTAACCGCCTTTTAAGAGGTTAGATGCGAGTTCTCTATAAACCAATGGCATTATACGATTTTCTTTCACTGAAAGGTTTCGTAAAACACGCACGATGCCGGCGATTTCCACCCCTTGAGGACAGTGGTCGACGCATGTGAAACAGGATGAGCATAGCCAAAGGGCTTCATCTGAAAGAAGCCTATCTTTCAGTCCCAACTGCATCATTCTGGCTATTTTTCTCGGTCTGTAGAAGTCGCTGAATCTTGAAATTGGGCAGTCAGCGGTGCAAGTTCCACATTGGAAGCAGAGCATTATTTTTTCTGCGCCATGCTTCTTACTCATTTCATACTTGAATTTGGGGTTTAGTTCTTCAGCTTTTATAACGCTCGGCACGTATTCTTGTGCTTCACTCATATTGCCTTCCTCCAATTTTCAATGGGTTCGGTCCCAACTTTTTTATTTGTTCAACCATATCCCGAACAATTGCGGCGAATTTGTCTCCCTCACTGGCGGAAACCCATTCTAACCGCACACGTTCGGGTTCGATTCCGAAATCTTGTAAAACTTTCTTTAATAGAGTTATTCTCCTTAAAGCTTTGAAGTTCCCGCTAATGTAGTGGCAGTCGGAGGGCAAGTGGCATCCCGCCACAAGCACGCCGTCTGCGCCATCCTTCAAGGCTTCAAGGATAAATATTGGGTCGATTCTGCCGCTACACATGACACGGATTATTCTAATGTTTGGTGGATATTGGATTCTGCTCACTCCTGCTAGGTCTGCGCCTGCATAAGAGCACCAATTACATAGAAAGCCAATTATTCTCGGCTCAAATTCTGTTTTTTCACTCATGCTTTAACCTCCAACAATGCAGCTTTAACTTGGGCTATGATTTCTTCTGTTGTGAAATGTCCCATGGTAATAGCTTTGGTTGGACATGCTGATCCACAAGCGCCGCAGCCTTTGCATAAGGCTTCGATTACATGTGCAACGAGCCTATCGTCTTTTTGCTTCATTTCTATTGCCCCGTATGGGCATAGATATTCACAAATTCTACAACCACTACATAAATCTTCGTTTACATTTGCCACAATTCCTTCCATTTCAAGTGCAGGTTTTGAGAGTATTGTTGTGGCTCTTGCTGCTGCAGCACAAGCTTGCGCTATGCTTTCGTCTATGTATTTTGGTGAGTGTGCCATTCCGCATAGAAAAACGCCGTCTGTCGCAAAGTCTACGGGTCTAAGTTTCATATGCGCTTCCAAGAAGAAACCATCTTTTGTTAGCGGTACTTTAAGCATTTCTGCCACCCGTTTGTTGTCTGGGTTGGGAATTGTGGCGGCACTTAAAATTAGGAGGTCTGGTTCAATTGTTACTTCTTGTTTTATAACGGGTTCCCAGAAGGTTACTTCCAATTTTCCTTTCTCATTCCTAACTTGCGGTTTTCTGCTATCCTCGTAGTTTATGAATAAGACGCCTTTTTCTGAGGCTTTGCGGTAGTAGTCTTCTTTAAAGCCATAGGAGCGAATATCCTTATACAAAACGTAAACTTCTGTTTCTGGAATTATTTCCTTAATTTTTAAAGCATTCTTTATTGCTTGTCCGCAGCATATTCTTGCGCAGTTTGGTCTTTCTTCGTTTCTTGCTCCGACACATTGAATCATGATAACATTTTTGGCTTTAAAATCGCCTTTTGCTATTTTTTCTTCCAACTCGTGTTGCGTCATAACCCGTGGGTCTTTGTCGTAAAGGTATTCTGTGGGTTTGTATTCTGTAGCGCCAGTGGCAACTATTACTATGCCATGTTCAACTTCCTCTTCCTTGCCATTATAATGCTTTATTTTTGATTTAAAATTGCCAACAAATCCGCTGATTTCCGTCACTTCAGCGTTTAGGTGGACATAAATCTTATCATTTTCCATAATATCTTTTATCAGCGCATCTAACCTCTCTTTTGGATTATCCCCCTCTAACAGATAATAGATTTTGCGTAAGTATCCGCCCAACTCCTTTTCTCTTTCAACAAGGTGTACTTCAAACCCTTGTCTTGCCAATTCTAAGGCTGCTGTCATTCCAGAGACGCCGCCGCCCATAATTAAGCCCACTGGAGTTACGCTTATCTCTGGCTTTTTCAGGGGTTTTAGAAGTTTGGCTTTTGCCACAACTGAGCGGACAAGGTCTTTGGCTTTTTCTGTCGCCTCTTTTGGTTCGTGCATGTGCACCCAACTGCACTGGTCTCTGATGTTTGCCATCTCAAAAAGGTAGGGGTTTAAGCCAGCCTCTTGAACAGTTTCTCTGAACAATGGCTCGTGCGTTCTCGGAGTGCAAGAAGCTACAATAACGCGGTTAAGATTATGTTGTTGGATTTTTTCTCTTATCAGTTTCTGAGTGTCTTGGGAGCATGTGTATAGGTTAGCTTCGGCGTAAACCACGTTTGGCAAAGTTTTTGCGTATTCCACCACTTCTGGAACGTTAACAACTCCGCCTATATTTATTCCGCAGTGGCAGACAAAAACGCCTATGCGAGGTTCTTCTTGGCTAATATCTCTTTCTGGCGGATATTCTTTAACTGCCACAAGCTTCCCTCTTTCACTTGCAATAATGCTCATTGCTTTTGCTGCTGCACCACTTGCTTGGGCAACACTTTCAGGAATATCCTTTGGTGCGCTGAAGGCTCCGCAGACGAACACGCCGGGTTTTGATGTTTCTAAGGGTGAAAAGGTTTTTGTTTCGCAAAACTTGTATTTGTTAAGCTCTATGCCCAAAACTTTGGCTATTTTTTCAACATTTTTTGGTGGTTGCATGCCTATGGATAGGACAACCATGTCAAATTCTTCTGTTTTAGGCTTTTCATCCTCCACATAATGGACGAAAAGGTTTCCAGTAGAGGAGTCTTCTGTTATTGAGGCTACTCTTGACCTTACGAAGCGTATGCCCCACTCTTCCCTTGCCCTATTATAATAAGCATCGAATTCTTTCCCATAAGCCCTCAGATCCATATAGAAAATTGTGGCATCTAACTTTGTCGGTGTGTGTTCTTTGGCTATTACTGCCTCTTTCATTCCATACATGCAACATACAGCAGAACAATAATTATTTCCAAGCTTGTAATCGCGGGAACCAACACATTGAATGAACGCTATCTTTTTTGGAATTTCGCCATCCGAAGGTCTTAAAACAAGTCCGCCGTAAGGTCCAGAAGCGCTTAATATTCGCTCAAATTCTATGCTTGTGACAACGTTTGGATAGCGTCCATAACCATATTCGCTTTTTAATTTGGCATCGAAGGGTTCAAATCCTGGCGCAAGGATTATTGAGCCGACTTTTAGTGTGGCTTCGCTGTCTTGTTGGTCGTAGGCTACAGCCTTTGCCTTGCAAATTTCGTAACATGTTCCGCATCCGATGCATTTTTCACGGTCAATCTTGTATTTTAGTGGAACCGCTTGTGGATAATCAACATAAATTGCGCTTCTTTCGCTTAAACCCCCATTGTACATGTCTACTGCTTCAATGGGACATTTTTGTGCGCATAAACCGCATCCGTTACATTTCTCTTCGATTATGTAACGGCTACGTTTTCGAAGTTTCACTTCGAAGTTTCCAGCCTCGCCATTCAAACCTAATATTTCCGTGTTAGTTAAAATTGTGATGTTTGGGTGTCTTCCAGTTGCCACAAGCTTAGGCGATAAAATGCACATTGAACAATCGTTTGTTGGAAATGTTTTGTCAAGCTGAGCCATCACTCCGCCTATGCTTGCTCCTTCATCAATTAAATACACTTTAAAGCCTGAATCCGCCAAATCCAGCGACGCTTGTATTCCAGCCACTCCTCCGCCAACCACGAGAACTGCTCCAACTTTCTTTTCTGCCATTTTATTTAACCTCCAATGCCTTGTAAAGTGGAGTTGTGCCCTCCACATGGTCTAAGGCTATCATGTTTTTCCTTCGCATATTCACAATATGCCTAAGAACGTTTGCTGTTTTCATTTCAAGAACATCGGCCAAAGCCTTTACAGAGAGAGGTTCGGTTTTTGTTAAGACATGGATTTTATGTCGAACAAATTCTTCCGTGACGATTTCATCCAATAAGGCATCAAATTCTTCTACTGAAAATTTTTCGCCGTAAACGTTAACGCCTTCTGTTAGTTCTTTTTCTCTTCCAAGCAAAACCCTAAGTCTAAAGTCTGAGGCAGCATTTTTGGCTGCTAAAACATTAACCAAAAGCTTAGATTTTGGTGCCCCCCTCTTTAATGGAGAAAAACCAATTTCTTTGATTTCTTTCAAGAATTTTTTAGCATAATAAGCGAAAGTTTTCTCATCTGTGGGAGAATACCAAAGAAGTTTTATGCGTTCTGTTTCTAAGCCTGTCAGTTTAAGAAGTTTCCTTAACATCTTCACGGCACGTTCTGCTTGAAGGTTTCCATCAATAAAATGACAGTCTGGAGGCTTGCAACCGACCAGCATGACGCCGTCCATACCTTTTTCCAATGTTTCAAGAATTATAGCTGGGTCTATCCTTCCAATGCACATTACACGAACAATGTTCAAGTCTGATGGGATTTGCATTTCCTCTTGGCAGAAAGCCCAGTTGCACATGAAACAAACAACATTAAAATTCTCAAGCTCCATCATTTTCACCCCTTAACTATTGCCAAAGCGAGGCTTAGGATTTTCTCGTTTGGCAGTTTCTTCATTGTTATGGCTTTTTCTGGGCATCTTGCCGCGCAAATTCCACAGCCTTTACAAAGGTCTTCGTTTACTTGGGCGATTTCCTTTTCGTTCTTTTTAATTGCTCCGAATGGACAGACAACAGCGCAGACGTTGCAGCCTATGCACAAAGTCTCATCAACAACCGCCTTATCACCCTCGCATAATTCCAAGTTTGCTAAACATTCAGCGCATGGTCCACAGCCTAAACAGCGAAAAGCCTCAAACATTGCATGCTGTTTTAAATTTTCTAAGTATTCCCTTGTCTCTTCAAAACTCAGCCTTGGCTTTTCAACTGGAGGCTCATATCTGCGCTCTTTTTTGTTAATGTATCCCCAGTTTTTAACCCACGTTGTCTCTTCAACCTCTTCCCGTCCACTTCGTAAGTCAATTCCTTGAAGGTAACGGTGAATAGAAACGGCAGCCCTTTTTCCAGCGCCTACAGCTTCAATTATGCTTGCTGGTCCAGTTGCTATGTCGCCGCCTGCAAAAACGCCTAGCATGTTTGTTTCTAGGGTTGCTGGGTCAACCTTTATAGATGGTGCTCTTGCTTCTTTGTTTAGGAGTTCTTTTGGCATGCATGATGTTTCTGCCACTTGTCCAAGGGCTGGAATTACCATGTCAACTTCGTATTGGTGTTCTGAGAAGCTTATTGGTATTGGGCGTCTTCTGCCGCTTTCGTCTGGTTCGCCTAACCGCATTCTTAGACATTCGATGGCTTTGACCTTGCCATTTTCACCTATAATCTGCTTTGGAGCGACAAGAAAATAAAATTTTATTCCATCTTTCTCAGCCAATTCAACTTCATGGGGCAAGGCTGGCATTTCTTCTCGGGAACGCCTATACAATATCGTAACTTCTTTTGCGCCAAGCTTTTTCGCCATGCGTGCCGCATCCATAGCAGTGTTTCCACCTCCAACAACCGCAACCCTTTCTCCAACCTCAACATGTTCTCCAAGGTTTACGGTTCTTAAGAAGTCGACAGCGTTTATGACGCCTTCCAAATCTTCGCCTGGCACATTTAGCTTCATTCCCAGTTGTGTTCCAATGGCTAGGAAAATAGCCTTGTAACCTTCATCTTGCAGGGTTTGAATGGTTATGTCCTTTCCAAATTCCACACCCGTCTTAATTTCTACGCCTAAATCTTTTATGTAGGCTATTTCGTTGGCTACAACAAATTTTTCAAGGCGAAACTCTGGTATGCAATAACGCATCATTCCACCAGTTTCACTCATTCGTTCAAAAACTGTAACTGGATAGCCAAGTTTTGCAAGCTCATAAGCGGCTGTTAAACCTGCTGGACCTGCACCGATTATTGCGATTTTTTCGCCGTACTTTTTTGGTATCGGTTCTGATTTTATCCTTCCAGTTTCTCGTTCAATGTCTGCGACAAGCCTTTTTAAGCCACGTATCGCCACGGCTTGGTCGACATTAACTCTGGCACAAGCATCTTCGCACGGGCTGAAGCAGACTCTTCCGCATATTGCTGGAAAAGGCATGTCTCGTCTTATAATTTCAACTGCTTCCTTGAATTTTCCTCTTTGTATGAGGGCAACATAGCCCTGAACGTTAACGTGGGCTGGACATGCAGCTCGACATGGCGGAAGTTTTCTCACATTTGTTTCGGTTTTAGCTGTCATTATCGAACCAGCTTTACCTATGTAAAGTTTTGTTAGGCGAATATATTAAGCCATCTAAGTTAAGCTTAACACACAAATATAGCACATAAAAATTGCAAAAATAAAAGGGGAAAATGGGGTTATTCGCGTAATCTGCCTTCAAGTTTGCTTATCCACTTATTGTACTCTCTTGCGCTAAGTAACTTTTTAAGTTCCTCTTCCAAAACCAAAGAG
Source organism: Candidatus Bathyarchaeota archaeon (assembly GCA_030017755.1). Taxonomy (GTDB): domain Archaea; phylum Thermoproteota; class Bathyarchaeia; order Bathyarchaeales; family Bathycorpusculaceae; genus JASEJA01. The sequence goes on along the minus strand of JASEJA010000011.1, from coordinate 2,699 downwards.
TTTTTAGGCTTTATCTCAACAATCCATCCTTCATTGTATGGGTCTTCATTTATGATGTTGGGTTCGTTCTTCAATTTCTCGTTGACTTTAGCTATTTTGCCGCTGACTGGAGCGTAAAGGTCGAACATGAACATCCAGGTTTCAGCAACTCCGAAGGGCTCCATTTTATTGATTTCCTTTCCTATAGGCTCTGTTAGTACGCGAACTATGCTTTTCAGGTGTTTTTGGGCGTATTCAGAAACGCCGACTCTTATGTTTCCTTCAGGAGTGATTTGAGCCCACGTGTGTTTAGGCGTGTAGAGTAGCAGTTCTGGTTTTGCCAAAAGTTCTTTGCGTTTTTTAATCGGGATTCCTTCTGCTCGCATGAGATCTTCTAAGCGTAGTCGGATGGCTTCTGAGACGAATTCTGAGATGCTTCGGTAGCGTCCTGTTTTTATGGCTTCTTCTATTTCTTTTATGAGTTCTTGTCTTATGCTTACGGTTTTCCATTCTGATGTTTTTTCGGTCATTTTTTATCAACCTCCTTTAGCCTTGAGTGATATATAGTGCAAGAATAAAATATACTTAATGCATATAAATTATAATAGTAAATACCATATATTTAGAACATAACTCTTGAATGTTTACTGTGTCTTGCTTTTGACTTCTCTACCGAAATTGGATAAATTCCAAGCTCGCTCATGAACGTAATAAACAACAGTCTTCACTACAAGTTCCGTAATGCCTACAACCGTGCCCAAAACCAAATCCTTACTGAACACAACAACCAATAATATTGTAGTTAAGGTTGCAACAATTCGCCAAGAAATGGCTTTAACTAAACTCCTGATAGGTTTTTCCATTATTAGTTACCTCTCAAAAATTTTGCCACATCTTGATGTTTCCACTTCAACATCTTTCCCTTTCCTTACTTTCCTTAATATTTAGCTAATACATAACGTAATAGAAGAAATATGCGTAATGCATATAAAACAAATAATAGTAAATACCATGCGAAGGAATCTATTTTGGAAAGCAGAAAAGTTCAGAAAGTAGGATACTCAACCATGACGGTTTCGCTACCGAGCGAGTGGGTAAAACAAAACAACATCAAACTCGGAGACCTCATTTTCCTCATGCCTGAAAGAGACGGAACTTTAAAAATCTTGCCAAGTGAAATAGCGCAGAAGGAAGAAGCAGAAGAATACATAATAAATGCTGATGCTTGCGATGAAAAAGGCATGCTTGAGAGAATAATTGTTGGAAGTTACATTCTTGGACGTGATGTTATAAGGGTAACATCTTCAAGTAGGATAAGGAAGGCGCATGTGGATGAAATTCGAAGAATTGTTCGTAAACTTATTGGTTTAGGTATTTTGGAAGAAACACCCAACAACATCCTATTGCAATGTTCTGTGGATCCAGCCAAGTTTAAACTTAACATGCTTATTAGACGATTGTCCCTAATTGCTTCAACAATCTTCTCTGAGGCCATGCAGGCTTTTTTAGAGAAAAATTATTCCTTAGCCAATGAGGCAATCAGCCGCCCACCTCAGTTTTATGAATTATTTGAGGCGACAAAATTTTGAGGACAACTGGATAGCCAATCTGCATGGCTATAGCTGCGGCTTCATCGGGTGTTTTAGCCACAGCAGTTTTTACGACTGGAAAATCATAGCATTCCAATAATTTTTTGGCTTCTGCCTCATTTAGGAGTTCGCGATTTTCCACTGCAGCATTTCTCATTATCACCATAATGGGACGTTTTGGCGGAGCAGCATCAACAGGCAATTCTTCAGACGTCTCATAAAGCAGTTCAAGGTTGCGTTTGTATTGGTACATGTAAAGATATGTTTTAACCGCTTGTTCTGGAGTGGAATATGTGGGAACGCTGTTTTGATTAAAAATTCTATTTGCCTCTTCCACCGCCCCACCACCCATAAATGATGTTAGAATTGTTTTGTTCTGGTAACCCTGCTTTTGCATACTTCAACTATGCTTTTGGCAATTTCCACTGGTTCCGCCACAGCCTGAGCAGTATAAATGGTTAACACACCATCCACATTCTCGTCATCAAGGCAAGCTTCCAAAACCGCCCTATATCGGTCTGCTTTGGCGTCTCCCAAAATGTCAATGGGGTTTCCTCTACTCCAATAGTGGGGAAGAATGCTGTTAAGGTATTCCATGGTTTTTTGGCTGAGCTTCGCCAATTTTCCGCCTCTGGCTATAAGAGCGTCTGTAGCCATAACTCCGGGTCCGCCAGCATTTGTTATTATGACAAGGTTTGGACCTTTTGGCAGCGGTTGCATGCCCAAAACTTCAGCACTGTTGAATAGGTCAGCAATTTCTTCAACGCGAACAATTCCAGCTCGTTTAAACGCAGCGTCATAAATAACGTCTTCGCCCGTAAGAGAACCCGTATGGCTGGCTGCAGCCTTTGCACTTTCCGAATATTTACCAGCTTTAACTACGATTATTGGTTTGGTTCTTGCGAAGTGGCTGGCGGCCGAGAGGAATTTTCTGGCGTCTGTTAAGCCTTCTATATACATTAGTATGCTTCTTGTTTGGGGGTCTGTGCCATAGTCTATTAAATCGCCGAAATCCACATCCAACATTGAACCAGCAGATACGAAGTTGCTGAAGCCAATGTTCTCCTCAATAGCCCGATCCAAAATTGCCGAGCCTAAGGCTCCAGACTGGCTTATGAAGGCTATGTTGCC
>JASEJA010000080.1 GCA_030017755.1 Candidatus Bathyarchaeota archaeon | reverse complement strand
ACCCAACATTAACACACAAACCCGGATGGGAAGCCTTCGAAACAATAATGGAGTCAGCACAAAAAATCGCAAATTTTCTAGGATGCAAAAACCTTGAAGAACTGAATTTTACTCCAGGAGAAACCGAAGCCAACAATTTAGCGCTTATGGGAACAGCCTTTTCCATGAAAAATAAAGGGAAAAAATTTGTGATTTCCGAAATTGAACCATTAAGCATTTTGCATGCTACTGAAATGCTTCAAAAATACAACTTCACAACAACTAAAATTCCAGTTGACAGTGAAGGCTTCATAAACCTCGAAAAATTGAAGGAAGCCGTAGACAAAGAAACAATTCTCGTAAGTTTGTCAGCTGTGAACCACGAAATTGGGACAATACAACCAATAAGAGAAGCCCTAAAAATTGTGAAAGACAAAAATCCAGAAGCAATATTTCACTCTGACATGTCGGACGCTTTCGGCAAAATCTCCCTTGACATTAAATCTTTAGGTGTGGATTTAGCCACAATAAGCAGTTACAAAATTTTGGGACCACGGGGAATAGGCGCCTTATACGTGAAGGAAGGCGTTAACTTAGAACGGATTTTGGAGGGACAAATTGGGACTCAAAAGCTTTGGCCTGGAATTGAAAACACCCCCTTAATTGTTGGTTTTGCAAAAGCTTCGATGCTTGCTTTCCAAAAATTTGAAGAAAACGTGAGGCATATGCAGGTTTTGCGAGACCAACTTATTGATGGTGTAATAGCGAGGGTAGCAGACGTTAGACTTAATGGACCCAGAGGCGATAAAAGGGCGCCTGACAATGTTAATATTAGCTTTTTAAGATGTGAAGGCGAAGCCTTAACAATAGAACTAAGCCTTAATGGTGTTTATGTTTCAAGCGGAAGTGCATGCACCAGAAGGATTCTTCAACCAAGCCATGTTCTCGTCGCCTTAGGGCGGACCTACAGCGAAGCCCACGGCAGTATACTAATGAAAGTTACAAGGTATCACACTAGAGAAGACATAAATTATGTTTTGGAAGTAATTCCAAAAGCTGTGGAGAGAATAAGGGGAATTACAGGAGCTACTGGAGTGGAATAAAATGTCGCGCATGCCTTTACCCTACAACCCGAAAGTTCTTGAACTATTTAGAAATCCGAAAAATCTTGGAAAGATGGAAGATGCAACTGTTACTGCTGTGGCTGGAAACCCAGCATGCGGAGACATGATAACCTTCTATTTAAAAATAAACGAACAAGAAGTTATTGAAAAGGCTTCATTTGAAAGTTATGGCTGCGCCGCGAACATAGCAACATCTAGCATAGTTACAGAAATGATTAAAGGCGTAAAACTTGAAGACGCATGGAAAATCTCATGGAAAAGCGTAAGAGAAGCAGTCGGCGGACTGCCAAGCATAAAATTCCACTGCGGCGTCCTAGCTGTTGGAGCACTGCACAGAGCCATAAGAAAATACTATAAAAACAAAGGAGTTTCCCCCTCTTGGCTTCCAGAAGGGCTCAGTTTTGAAGAAAAACAAGCCTTAGAAGAGGAAGAATTAGCAAAAATCCTCGAAAAAAGACTAAAAACAGCGGAGGGAAAATGAATGCTTGATCCATACAAAATTCGGGAAGACTTCCCAATACTGAAACGGAAAATAAACAATTATCCCATAATATACTTTGATAACGCAGCAACTTCACAAAAACCAAAACAAGTCATTGAAGCCATCAAAAACTTCTATGAAAACCACAACGCAAACGTTCACCGTGCAGTCCACACGTTATCCCAAGAGGCTTCTGAACTTTATGAGGAAGCTCATGAAGAAGCTGCTAGGTTCATAAACGCAAAAGGTATGGAAGAAATAATTTTTGTCAGAGGCACAACAGAAGCAATAAACTTGGTGGCATACTCTTGGGGATGTCACAACCTAACGAAGGATGATGAGGTAATAGTATCCTTAATGGAACATCACAGCAACATTGTCCCTTGGGAGCTTCTTTCAAGAGTGCGCGGCTTCAATGTTGTTTATGTAAATGTAAAGAAAAATGGAAAATTAGACTATGCGGATTTTGAAAACAAAATTTCAAAGAAAACAAAAATCGTATGCGTAAGCCACGTTTCAAACATGAGCGGCGTAATAAATGATGTAAAGAGAATCGCAAAAGTTGCCCATGAATACAATGCCCTAACACTTGTGGACGGAGCCCAATCCGTCCCGCATTTGCCTGTAGACGTTAACGATTTAGACATAGATTTTCTCACCTTTTCTGGACACAAAATGTTAGGACCAACTGGCATAGGCGTCCTATATGGCAAACGTGAAATCCTTGAAAGCATGGAACCTTTTCAAGGAGGAGGCGAGATGATACGTGAAGTCTCCTTCAACGCAACAAAAAAGCGCTGTTCCATCGCCTGGAACATTTTGCCATGGAAATTTGAAGCTGGAACACCGAACGTCTGCGGTGGCATCGGGCTTATGGAGGCTATAAAATACTTAAAGAGAATAGGCATGGAAAACGTGAAAGCCCATGAGGAAATTTTAACGAAATATGCCATACAAAAGATGGCAGAATGCAAAAAAGTCGAGATTTACGGACCAAAGGATACATCTGTAAAATGTGGAATAATCCCCTTTGGCGTTGAAGGTTTAAGTTCGCATGATGTTGCCTTGTTTTTGGACAATTATGGAATTATGGTTAGAAGCGGTTTCCATTGCGCCCAGCCACTACATGAAATTTTTGGATTAAAATCTTCGGCTAGAATAAGCTTTTATGTATATAACATCCGCGAAGAAATCGACAGATTCATCGAGGTCTTAAAGGAGATTGAGCAAATATAATGGTAACAATAGAAGATTATGTAGCAAGAATTGAGGGAACATGCGGCGAAGAGAAAGATGTTATAGTAATATTCAAATATGACAAAAAGGACGAAGCTCTAGCAAAAATTTTAGCGAAGGCAAAAATAATAAAGTCAATTTCTGGGATAATTTATGAATTAACGTTCAAAAATTTTTCTTTTCGCATTTATGGAAGCGGTAAAGCAATTTTTAGAAGCCTAAAGGATGAAAATGAACTCAAAACTATCCTATCAGAACTTTTACTCTAAACAATTGCCTCCAATTGTCTATAATATTCTCGAAACCAAAATTCTTGCTTCTTTGTCAATAATCGTCACCACGAACAAGTAAAGTATTCCGCCAAGAGCCGTTATAGCAAATGTTAACATTACAGTTGTTGGATGTGGAAGCAAAAATAGGGTTATCGCCATCAAAGTTGAAGCAAAAACGTACTTTGCAATGTTATACCATGGAACCTTTACCCTCACTATTTTTCGAACAATAAAATACTGAATGAGAAACATGGCGAAGCGAGCAGCAGAATTAATTATGCTTACATAAAGGGCTGCCTTCACGGGGTCATTTTGAATGTATGTTGTTAGTGCATAAAATGTCGTTGGAATAGTTATGGCTGAATAGAGATAAGGCAAAGAAAACGCAATGAACAGCCGACTCTTTAACAATTCCTTGAATGAAATTTGCGCTTTTTCATCAACTTTTTCAAATCCCATAAGCACAGCACTATATATTCCCGATATGGTCGCTACCAGTGCATCTACTGCAAGCACAACCAAAACTGGTGTAGCTGTCCTAAACTCAGGAGTGAGAATTGTTAAATAGGAGTCTGAAAGCACTATAGCGCCTGCAGTCATTGGTAAGGCAAACATTAGAACAATCCTCATAGCAGTGGTTACATCTTCGCTTTTTTCCTCTGCAAGCAACTTCGGATACAAAGCAAAAGCCAAAAAGGAAGA
>JASEJA010000079.1:1844-3910 GCA_030017755.1 Candidatus Bathyarchaeota archaeon | reverse complement strand
CGGCGCCAAAGCATGCTTTCAAGGATGGATGAGTTTTTGAAATAAAAGGCTGGATTGAGGAAAACGACATATTTGGGAGAAAAGCCACATCAAAAGAAGCCGCAACCGCCATAAGAGGTAGAAATAGAAATTCGCAAACTGGATTATTTGAGCATTATAGCAAAGTAAAGAAATTTCTGTTACGCGAAATACCTTATGTCTTGTTTACGTTCTCGCTTTGGTCAGCCTCATCAGACTCTGAGGTCATCGGTAGGCTCAAACAGATTAACGATATGTATGCTGTAGTGAGTAGAGAAGCCTCACCGCCAACATAAAATGACACAACAAGAGGACAGAATCTATAACTTCAACAATTCCTTATCAGAGTGATTAAGTGGCTAAGAAATCTGAAATAGAAACAGCTAACCATGCTCTCTACAATTCTGATGAGCTCTTTTGGTTGAGCAATTGTTTTGCCACATTTTTCGCATTTGGAAACTTGTAATGGTTCATATATGGCCAGTCAAGGAACAGCCTACATGCCGTCTGCTGTTTACGGCGGGTGAAAAGAAGCTTGCAAATGTCCTCTTCACTTGGGATAAGGCTCATTCTCGTTTTCCGGGTCAAAACCCTTAGGGTCATGTTAAATTCTCCGTTCACAGCCAAAAATGCGACATTTTTTCCTTTTTTCCTTTTTTCCTTCCTTTTCCCTTCCTTTCTCTTCCTTTTTATGTTCCGTTTCTTAGTCCACACACGTAAATGGAAAAAGGAAGAGTTTATTCTTACCCTTGGCTGCAACATAGCACCCAACTTTGGATTAGGTATGTCCCGCCAAATTTGTTCAGTGTTCATGCTTTTGACAGTTGCAACAGCCAAATCTAATGGTAATCTAGAAAATAGAGAAAACATGATAATTGAAAGATTTGGAAATGTAATCTACGTGTTATATCCGTAGTCTATGCGAACAAGAACCGGGCTCCAAGAAAATTTGGAGTATGAATCAATACCTAGCGCTGATAATTCGTAGACGGTTCGCCAAATATCCACTTCTTATACTTAACAACTTCTAGTGGCTCATACATTGGAATGTAAGCCTTAACTTTAGGTTCTGAAATTTCTAATTTAATGAAAACCTTGTTTACTGGAACTCTGTTCCAATGACCACAATGAGAACATTTCAATCAACTACCTATTTTCTTTAAGGATCCGTAAACTACAGCGACAAATCCTACAGTACACCAAATAAAAAACACTGTCGTGCCTAGAGTATCCACTCTAGGAAATTAAAATATCGCTCTTATTAGGATTTTGGCGCTTGTGGGATGAGCATTGTAAGCTGGATTGTGCATGAGATTTTGAGTGGTGTGAAACAAAGGATCTGGATTAGCTTTCATATTGAAGAAAAGACCTATCTGAAATGTTGTCGTGCGACTATTGCATTAGCAATTTTGGATAGATTCCTTTCCATTCCACAGGTACGAATGAAAATCTGTTCGAAAAATCATTGGTTTGTGGTTGTGGCTGAAAGTGTTAAAACATTGTTGAATGCTGATAGAATACCGTTTATTACACCAGTACTTCTCTATAAATCAAACATCTTTAATATTTTCACCGTTAAGCGAAAAGCAAGCTGATTTAGGCGAGAGAAGCTTGGAAGATTGGTCAAAACCAAAATTGCCAATTTTCCGAAAAGAAAAACGGGTTAAACCAAAGTTTAATGCTTCCGCTAAAGCTAAAGCAGATGGCTTAGTAGCCTGTCCAATTTGCGAGAGTCGTGGAAAACCAATGTTCTTTACTAACAACATGACCTAGATATCCATGTCAGGCGAATGGTGGTCATGCGGAAAATGTGGAGACAGATATCACAAATCTAAAATTGAGGAACATTAAAAACAATAAAAGATTACTCACATTGGTGGTACCCGTGAAGAAAAAAGACGAAACACATTCCAAAATAGTTAGGATTCTTCACGAGCTTGTTGACGAGGATAGAACATACTGTGAAATTAATGCGCCTGCACGGGAGCTCAATATCTGTGACGTTTTTGGAGAATACAATCCAGACCTTCACGCTTTTTCAAAAAGAA
>JASEJA010000079.1:0-1744 GCA_030017755.1 Candidatus Bathyarchaeota archaeon | reverse complement strand
TTTTCAAAAAGAAAAAAGAAGATAGACGTCTATGAAGTGTGGTACAAAGAGAGCAAGGAAAAAGCATTCTTTGACATTCTTCGGGCGTTGAAGATTCGTAATCTTGGTTGGATACACATAGTAACAGCCTACGATCCAGTGTATAAATGGGGAAAGAAAGATGTTTGGGGAATAAAGAGAGAATTAAGTAAACTTCTGAACAAAAAATACAAACAGAAACTTTCCCAGTCTCTTGCGTCTGGATGCATCTGTGAGTTGACTAAAGAAGACCTGAATGAAGGCGACGCACATCTTAAAAAAAAGCTTTCCAAGCGTCTTAACCTTGGATAAGCGACTCCCAAATCTGTAAATTGGTAAATTTCGTTAGCCTTTATACTCCATCTGATCGGTTTCTCTCTCTTGAGGGGAAAGGTTCACGTGTCATAATTGAAACAGACTAACAAGCAACCGGAATAGGATTAGCCTCAGTAAACAGTAAAGGCAGGGTAACCTTTCATTGCAGAGCCCAAAATCGTAAAGCTTGGGAATTAGCTTTTCCGCTTTTAATTCATCTTAGGATTGCTATGGGGACGGATGAAGCGTCTGGACCAAATTGTGAACGGTTTCTCATCAGCCTCCTTTTCAGCTTGCATTTGGCCTATTCTCCGTTGCCCTTTGCTTTCTCTTCTGCTGCTTTCTCTTCTTCTTCTGTCTCCTTTTTCCGTCAGCGCATAATACGTCCATATAGGTTTAGTTGTCACCACTCAACCTGGAACCTAGTGATTTTTAGAATTTTTGGATTGCCTCCATGGAAATCCAAATTTGCCGAAAAAGTACACCAACCGGAAACCACTGACGACCCGCAATGCAGTAAATTCGCCAAATTTTTAAGATTTTTTCAAAAGTGCTCCCCGATTTTCGCCGTTCAGGAGAGGAAAAGTACTGAAGTTTCGTGGCAAAACTCAAATTAAATTTGAAATGGCGATTTGGTGGGCAAAGGAGCCAAAATTAAGCCTTAATTGTCAAAAGGAGCAAGCAACATTATTGCCCAAAAAACAGAAAAAGACTGGAAATCGGAAAAAAGGCTCAAAAAATCAAGGAATCTGAGAATCGATTTTTGGGCATCTCTAAAGGAGCTAGCTAATGCCTTCTTTTCGGAAAAGGAGCCTAAAATCGTCATCACGCAAAATGACGGAAAAATAGTAAATGCATCGAAAGAAGCCATTGACAGGCTTATTTTCGAAAAAGGAGCCTATAAAATCAAGACGTGAAGACGTATCTGGAAAGATACCCCTAAAAAATTTTTGCCCCTTTTTCAGGCTGACAGAAATAAGCCTTAATTGCCAAAAGAGAACAAAAAACAGCCGATTTCAGAAAAACGGCTTGAATCGCCGAGAACAAAGCGAACGTTGGGAAAAAATGATTCATTGATGTATTATCTGTCGATAACTCCTTTCCCACTGAACCAATCCAGAAAAGACTTTGCGAGTAGGAGCTGTTCCTTTTGAGTTTTCTTAGACTTCAGCAATTGAAGTAAACGGGCAATGGGGTTGATTTCAAAATACTTCCCTGTTTTCTCGGTATGTACATAATGTCTTGGGTCGGTTTTTGATGTCCACGTAAATCGGTTTCTGGTTCGGGTATGGTTTTAATCCGAGGTCTATTTCTACCCGTTTGCTGTAGGTCAAAACATGCAGAACATTTCTCAATTGCTCGGTTTATGGCTTCCAATGACTTCAGTTTTGATTCCATTATTACTTATATA
>JASEJA010000078.1 GCA_030017755.1 Candidatus Bathyarchaeota archaeon | reverse complement strand
AAGAATTTGCCAATTCTCCCCATAGACACTGGTCGTTACGGAACTGCTGAAATGCGAAAAATCTTTGAAGAAGAAACACGAGTCCAAAAAATGCTTGATGTTGAAGCAGCCTTGGCGTTGGCGCATGCTGATGTTGGAAACATACCGAGAAAGGATGCTGAAAAAATTGCGACCATGGCTTCATTAAAGAATGTCAAATTGAGTAGAATAAGAGAAATTGAAAGTGAGATAAAGCATGATGTTGCAGCTTTGGTTAGAGCATTGGCAGAAGCGTGTGGACCGAGCGGAGCTTACGTTCACCTTGGAGCTACAAGCTATGACATTGTGGATACAGCCATAGCCCTCCAGTTAAAAGATGCTCTAGAATTAATTGAGAAAAAATTGGATGAATTTGAGAAGGTTTTGTTGGAAAAAGCTTTGCAGCATAAGAACACGTTAATGATGGGCAGAACTCATGGGCAACATGCCTTACCTATAACATTAGGCTTTAAGTTTGCGGTTTGGATGCGGGAAATTTCTAGGCACATTCACAGAATTAGACAATGTAAGGAACGGGTTTTGGTTGGGAAAATGAGTGGAGCTGTTGGAACCCAAGCTGGTTTAGGCGCTAACGCCATGCAAATTCAGGAGCTTGTTATGCAACGTTTAGGTTTAAAAGCGGCTGATATTTCAACTCAGATTGTGCAGAGAGACCGCCACGCAGAACTCGTATGCTTATTGGCTATTATTGCTTCATCCCTTGAAAATTTTGCCACAGAAATTCGGGAACTGCAAAGACCAGAAATTGGCGAACTTTTTGAGCCTTTTGAAGTGGAAAGGCAAGTTGGCAGTTCAACCATGCCTCATAAACGGAATCCAGAAACATGCGAGAGGATTTGTGGTTTGGCGAGAATTGTGCGTAGCCTTGTTGTGCCCGCATTGGAGAATGTTGTGACTTGGCATGAACGGGATTTAACTCAATCCTCAACAGAGCGTTTCATAATCCCCGAAGCGTGCATCTTGGTTGATTACATGCTTTTCTTGATGACTAATATTGTTGCTAATTTGCGTATTGACGAAGGAAGAATGCTAAAAAACATTGAGTTAACCCAAGGGCGTGCCATGTCTGAAGCGGTTATGATTGCATTAACACGGAAGGGAATGGATCGCCAAGAAACTCATGAACTCCTCAGAAAATTAACCATAAAAAGTGAAACAGAAAAGCGACATTTCAAAGAAGTTCTCTTAGAAGACAAAATTGTACGCAGTAAACTAAGCGAGAAAGAAATTGCTGAGGCTTTAAAGCCAAAGAATTATCTTGGAACAGTCAAAAAACAAGTTGATTTGATGGTTAAAAAAACTTTAAGAGAGCGTAAGGCTAGAGGTTTAGCCTAATATTCTGTTAAAGCCTTCTGCTTCCAAACTTCTTCTTTTTCAAGTTTTTCCCATATTTCCTTTTTCACAAATCCGCCGACTTGTTCTTTGATTTTCTTTGCCAGTTTAGGTCCTATCAGCGGTAGGTTCATTAGGTCTTCTATGGATGCGAGTTTTATGTCTTCTATTGTTTTGTATCCCGAATTGTATAGTATGCGTCCTCGTGTTCTGCCGATTCCTTCCAGTTTGACGATTGGCAGTAGTTCTTTCTTTACTCCTTTTTCGACTCTTTCCATGAGTTCTGCTGTTTTTGGTAGGATTCCTTTGTTGCCGAAAAGTGAGGCTAATTCATGCGTCGCGTATAGAAGCCATTTTGCGTTTTCAATGGTTCTGTAAAGGTCGCCTGGTTGCGTTCTGAATTTTTCAATAATTTCGTCTTCTGTCATTTCTTCAATCCATCCTTTCAAAACCATGGCTGTTTTCACTTCGCCTAAGAATTGTTCATAGGTTATGCGGTCTTCCCATTCGTCTGGCGCATCCACCATAAACTCTGGTTTGTGTTCTTCCATGAAAACGGCTATTGCGTCTAATTCGCGGGAATAGGGTCTCATTATTGGACCCATGTCTGGTGTGTGGGCAATCATGTGGAGGAGGCTTAAGTCTGTTATGTAGGCGAGTTTCTTTCTTAGTGCGTTTCGTATTATGACGGCTGAAACTGGGTCTATGTATAATTCGCTTACCCGTTTTCCAAATTCCGTTGCGTAAATATTTTCTCCGCTAACATCAATCATTTCCTCATCATAAACGTATTTGAGGATTTTTGCTATTATACCCTTAATGGCGCCTATCTCACATTGATGCGCATAAAAGGTTCTTCCAAAAAAGTCATAGATTCCGCGTTCTGTGTGGGCAAAATCTGCGGCTATTGTGGCTAAAACATGTGACCTCAAAATTCTTTCAACAGCAAGCCTTGACCATATTCGCTCTGGTTTTGCTAAGATATAGCTTTCCATCAAATAGTCTGATTCGTCCGCGGTTTTGGCTATGAGTATGGCTTCGCCGACCTTGTCGTATTTTGGTCTTCCAGCTCTGCCAGCCATTTGCTTGTATTCTAAAACGCTTATTGGATAATACCCATATCCAGGCTCGTAGCGTCTATAATCTTGGATTACGACGGTTCTTGCTGGTAAGTTCACGCCGAAAGCCAATGTTGGTGTTGCAGTTAAAACCTTAATCTTTCCTTCTCGAAATGAATCTTCTATTAATTTGCGGTGGCTTCCGCCCAAACCAGCATGATGAAACGCTGTGGCACGTTTAACGAGTTCGGCGAGTAACTCGCTTATTCTTGTTCTTTCGCTTGCCGCCAAAATTCTTTCTGCTTCGTGTTCCAAAGCACGTTTTATTGGTTTAGATAAAACCTGTTCAATTTCGCCCGCCACTTTCTTCGCGAGCATAACCGCGTTCTTGCGTGTTGCAGCAAAAATTAAGGCTTGACCGCCAGACTTTACCGTATTTAATGCCAAGTTTATAGCTGGGTTCCTAGTTTCCTTTTCTATTTTTCGGGCGTCTCCATCCTTGAACTGAATTTCTTCGTGTAAGAGGACTCCTTCTTTTAGAAGTATTGGTCTCCACTCTGTTGTCACATAGTCTGCCTTAAGCCATTCTGCGATTTCTTGAACATTGTTTATTGTGGCGCTTAAAGCCAAAACTTGTATGTCTGGGTTAATCTGCATGAGCCTTGCCAAAACTACCTCCAAAGTTGGACCGCGTTCAGCATCATTCAGCAAGTGCACTTCATCAGCCACAACAAGCGAAATCTCATCCATCCACTTGGCTCTATGCCTCAAAAGTGAATCAGCCTTTTCATTTGTGGTGATGATTATGTCGTATCTTTCAAGCCACGGGTCGCTGCTGTCAAAATCGCCCGTGCTTATGCCTATTCTTATTCGTCTGCTGTCATCTTTCTTTATGGAAGTGTATTTTTTGAATTCGTCAAATTTTTCGTTAGCCAAAGCCCTTAAAGGCGTTAAATAAATAATTTTTCCATTTTTTTCCAGAATATGCTTTAGGGCGCAGAATTCTGCCACTAAAGTTTTTCCAGAAGCTGTTGGGCTTGCCAAAACAAGGTTTCGCCCCTCAAGGGCTCCAGCCTTTATGGCTTCTTCTTGTGGTGGATAAAGCTCCACAATTCCAGATTTGATAAGTATTTCTTTAACGGGTTCTGGAATTGGCAAATTTATAATCTTCACTTGAATGCGCCTGTCTATTTTCCTACAGCACAATAAACGCAACGCCAATTTAAAGCGTTACTTGAAGACCCACAAAAAACCTATAGAAGGGGCTACAATTTAGGTTGAAAACAAGCCATAAATTATATGCAAACATTATGGGAGCTTAACCAAATACCTTTTTCTATAAGCTAAAGCCTATTAAACTGTTGAAGCGTAAGGACTTGAAAGGTTATGATTGAAAATGTTAGAGAACTCCTCAAGGCACATGAAGGACTGAAAAAGGAAGTTTATCTAGACATTGAAAACTCAAGCATGGTTCCAAATGAAATAGTGGAAGCAATGTTACCCTATTTTAACCGATATGCTTATGGCAACCCAACATTAACACACAAACCCGGATGGGAAGCCTTCGAAACAATAATGGAGTC
>JASEJA010000077.1 GCA_030017755.1 Candidatus Bathyarchaeota archaeon | reverse complement strand
TTTTGAAACAGCCTTAAATCCCTGCTTAGTATACGCATTTATCACAACGTCTCTGTCACGATATTCTGTCCAGTTCCAGACGCAGTCAAGCGTAACGGTTTCATTTTTATCAATTCTAACTGGGGGGTCAAATATTCCCATTCCCGTTTCGTTGCCTTTATCATCTGTTAAAGTGATATTTAACACGTCAACAAGTGTTCCTGAATCTGGTGAATTCCAAAGAGTTACCTTTAATTCAGTGGCGTTCGTTTCGCTAAAAGTCACATTGGTTACGACAAGTATAACTGTTGAAGAAATCTCTTTCTCTATTTCAAAAATGTAGCCTTCTAAAGTTTTTACTATCACTCTAGGTTTTGGATGCCCCTGCCAATCATAATAACACCGAAATTCAACAGTGTCATTAATTGGGACAACCATTGGAAGTTCTATAGACATGTTCGTAATAGATTGGTAATCTAAATCAACTTCGTTTAATGTTAAGTTTATTTTTGATTGAGCGTCATTCTTAACGGTTACGTTAAAGTATTTGATGCTTTCTGTTGCGTTAAAGTATGCGTTAACATGCAACTTTACGAACTCTGTTTTAAAAGAATAGGTTGCCCCAGAAGCGTTTGTTGCTGACGCATGCACAGTTATTGTTTTCCCTGCGAAGTCGCCCCAGTTTTTATTGCATTTAATTGTTTTTGTTGTACCTTTCTCAAGCGGTATCGGGAGTTCTGGAAATGTATCCACTACACTGTATTTTGTATTATCTCCTTCAACCGTGAAGTATATTTCCGTAATGTTTGTTTCAGAAATTGAGTGTGTAGGGTTCATGACTGTCACGTAGAAGTAGTCTGCGTGATTTACTGGAAAATCAACTTCTGTAATGACCAAGTCCACGGTGTTTTCTGGTTCCATGTAATAGTTTGCCATAACCCATAAGTAAGATACAAGCGCTCCTAAAATGGCTGAGCATAAAAGCAAAATTATTAAAATGAGAGTTGAGACGGCTTTTTTGTTAATTAGCATACGCATTCCTCCACGATGAAGCATGTTTGCTCTATCTCATATTTCGTGGAAATAGATAAGTGTTCTCTTAACCGATGCCATTAAAACAATTAGTGCTTGAAGAGCTAAGCTTATTAACGGTTAGTATTACTTTTAGAATTTCCTTGCTTGAGGGGCCGTTTGATGGTTGAATATGATGCGGTTGTTGTGGGTGCTGGAATTTTGGGTTTGTCAACGGCGTATCACATTAAAGTCAGAAACCCTAAAGCAAACGTTTTGGTAGTTGACAAGTTGGGCGCTGCTGGTCAGGGTAGCACAGCTAAAAGTGCTGCGGCTTTTCGCTGTTTCTTTTATTCTCGTACCAATTTTGATTTGGCTGATTCTTCTGTTGAATTTTACAAGCACATCGAGAAGGATTTGGGTTTTGATTTGAAAATGAGGTGGATTGGTTATTTGTGGCTTTTCGACGAAGAGCGATATGGTGGAATGCTTCCTATTTTGAAGGAGTTGGCTGGTAGAGGTTTTCAATATAAAGAGTATGAGGCGGAAGAGTTGGCTAAAAAGCTTGACATGCGGACAAATTTTGCTGGTGATGAAGAAGCGCAATTGATGGGATTGGGGAATGTTTACAAGGGAATATTGATTCCTAAGGCTGGCTTGCTTGATGTTGATTCTCTTGTGAAATTTTACGAGTCTGAGTTTCTAAGGTTGGGCGGTAAAATTCAGTATAACAGCGAAGTTACGGAAATTGTTGTTGAACCATGTAAGCCTCTTGGTATGCCTGGCGAACCCTATTTTTGGCAAGATGCCGCTGTTGTGGGAGTAAAAACCATTAAAGGTATGGTGAGGGCTGAAAAGACGATAATTGCCGCTGGAGCTTGGATTTCTCAACTCCTCGACCCTATTGGAATTGAATGTTTTATTAAAGCCAAGAAAAGACAAGTTTTTTCGGTTAAAGCAAAAACTGAGGCTCTTAAGAGGCTTCTTTACATAAAAGAGTTCACAAATGCTGGTTTTTTGCCCTTTACAATTTTTCCAAAACCCTCTTCTTATATTCGACCAGCGCCTGAAGAAGAAGCTTTTTGGTTGGCGTATGCTGACGATTTTCCACGAGCCTTTAAAATTGAAGAAAACCCTGAACCTGAAGAAAACTTTTACCGCTATGGATTGTACCAGGTGACAGTGAAATATTTTCCGCAGTTCATTGGGTGTGAGCCTTTTTCAGCTTTTGCTGGTTTATATGAAATTAACACGGTTGATGGGCAACCTTTGATTTTTGAAGAGAATGGTTTAATGGTTGTCGGAGGCGCTAGCGGTAGCGGGATAATGAAGGCTGATGCGCTAGGTAGGATTGCTGCTGCGCTTTATAGTGGCGAAGAGTATGCTATGCTTTATGGGGATAGAAAGTTTAAGATTAGTGATTTAGGTTTGAAAAATAGGCATGTGGAACCAGAAAAACTAGTAATTTAGCTTTTTGCATCATTAATTTTATTTACTTTAGAGAGAAATTATAAGCGCTTTTGGGTGAGGCTTAATCATGTATGGTTGGAATGGAAAACTCTTGTATGTGGACTTGAGTAAAAGTAAGGCTGTTGCAAAACCCTATGAGGCGAGCTTTGCAAAAAGTTTCTTTGGTGGAAGAGGGTTCGCTGCCAAGATTTTGTGGGATGAGCTTAAACCTGGAATTGACCCTTTATCTCCTGAAAATAAATTGGTTTTTGCTGTGGGTCCATTAACTGGTTTTGCCTTGCCAAGTAGTGGCAAAATGGTTGTGGCTTCAAAGAGTCCTTTGACTGGAGGTTATGGTGATGGAAACGTTGGAACTTTTGCGGCTGTTCAGATTCGAAGGGCTGGTTATGACGCTGTAATTGTTGAGGGAAAAGCCCAAAAGCCCATAGTTCTATTAATTCAAGATAGCCAAGCAGATTTTCTTGACGCAAAAGACCTTTGGGGCGCAACTTCCTTTGAAGCTGAAAGAAAACTTAGAGAAATTTATGGGTCAACCGCTGGAATCTTATGCATTGGTCCTGGTGGAGAAAATCTTGTGAAGTTTGCGAATGTGGTTTCGCAAGAAGGACGTGCTGGTGGAAGGCCTGGGATGGGTGCCGTTATGGGTTCAAAAAATTTGAAGGCTGTGGTTTTCGTGGGTTCTGGCGAATTGTCTGCTGCCTATCCGAAGGAAATGAAGGAGTTGGGGGCTGAGGCTTACAGGGAGGTTTTAACCAAGCCAAATTATGCTTTTTGGAAGAGACAGGGTACAATGATGACTATTGAGTGGAGTCAAGAAAACAGTGTTCTTCCAACATACAATTATGGGGAGGGCGTTTTCGAAAAGGCTGATGCTATAGGCGGCTTTAGCATGGAGAAAATCAAAACGTCAAATCGTGGGTGTCCCCAATGCAATATGACATGTGGCAATGTTGTAAAAGATTCGGATAGGCGAGAGTCTGAGCTTGATTATGAAAATGTTACTATGCTTGGTTCAAACATTGGATTGGGCAACCTAAAACAAGTTGCGGCCCTCAACCGTGTTGCTGACGAACTTGGCTTAGACACGATTTCTTTGGGTAATGTTATTGGTTTTGCTATGGAAGCTTCTGAAAAAGGGTTGATTGAAGAAAAAATTCCTTGGGGGAAATTTAAGGAAACTAAAAGTTTGATTAATGATATAGCCTATAGACGTGGTTTAGGCAACCTTTTAGCTGAAGGAGTCCGCTTCGCAGCGGAGAAAATTGGCAGAAACTCAAACCGCTGGGCTATGCATGTGAAAGGTTTAGAAATTTCTGCTTATGATTGTCACACTACTCCAGCTATGGCTTTAGCCTATGCGACAAGCTCCATCGGCGCCCACCATAAAGATGCATGGGTTATTTCTTGGGAAGTCAAGTTTGGACGTGAAAGCTACAGCGAAGAAAAAGTTGAAAAAGTTATAGAGCTTCAAAGAATCCGTGGAGGCTTTTTCGAATGTGCAACTGTGTGTAGGCTTCCATGGGTTGAGCTTGGCTTTGAACTTGAATGGTACAC
>JASEJA010000076.1:2784-4033 GCA_030017755.1 Candidatus Bathyarchaeota archaeon | reverse complement strand
CCGCCCGGTCCACTAATTTTCATTTGGATTGGATTGTTCGGGCTTATAACTGAGTTAAAGTTAAATTTGGTACTTGCATATGTGAGTGGAGGAAGGCATTTATGCGGATAAAATATTTTAGGGCTCCTGACATTAAGAGGCATGTTGACGAAATTGCTGATATGCTTGAACTTTTTAATGTTGTGCCCCAGTTTGTTTATTGTGTAAGGAGTAAGGGATCTAAGTCAAGGCAAACGGTTGCCCGCATCCATGGTTTAGGTAAAATTTGGCAAGAAGCTTTAAACCTTCCACCATCCTACATAATTGAAGTGATTTCTGAAAGGTTTGATAATCTTTCTGAGGCGGAAAAGGAAAAAACCTTGATTCATGAACTTTTGCACGTTCCCTCTGGGTTTTCTGGCGGTTTTCGTCCTCATAAAGGATTTGTTAATAGGGAAGCCGTGGAAAAATTGTACAAGAAATTTTTAAGTAAGCGAAAGAGTGAATAAAGAAAACCTTTACATGGCAAGTGTGAAAACGTTGAAAACTTTGAGGCATAATGGCATTTACGTTCCACCATACGATTATAAGGGTTTCGCAATTAAAATTAATGGGCATACTGTAAAATTGGGTTTGAAAAGCGAACAGATGGCTTTGGCATGGACAAAGAAATTGCGCTCTCCAACTCCACCAGATGAGGTTTTTTACAAAAATTTCATGCAAGATTTCCTAAACCAGTTAAAATTGGAAAATTTTTCTGCAGATTTTTTAGTTAGTTTTTCCGTTGAACATGTAAAGAGCATAGAGAACTGTTTTGAACCCTCAAGTTACATGAATGTTGACGGTGTGGATTTTTCCGAAATTTTCGAGTATTTAGACAAGGAAAACCAGAAGAAGCTAGGTCTAACAAAGAGAGAGAAAGAAACTTGCAAAGCAAAGAAAAGCGCAAAGGGAAGCGTTAAAGAAAAAGTTTGGCTACGCCTTTGTTGATGGAAAAAGATAGAAATTGCAAACTGGACAGCCGAGCCATCATGCTTATTCTCTGGGAGGGGCGACCATCCGAAAAGGGGAAAATGGAAAGAAGGACCAAAAGAGGAAGACATAATTCTAAACCTTTCTCCAGACAGCCCAAAACCAGAGGGAAAATAGAAAGCCATTGTTTGGGAACCAGATAAAATGTACATAGCTAAATGGCAAGACACACTTACTGGAAAAATGAAGTATGTTTGGTTTTCCGATTCAGCTTATCTCAAACAGAAAAAGGAGAAGG
>JASEJA010000076.1:0-2684 GCA_030017755.1 Candidatus Bathyarchaeota archaeon | reverse complement strand
AAGCCCACATCATGAAAAATTTGGAATCAAAAAATGAAGAAAGAAGAAAGATAGCAACAGTTTGCTGGCTCATCCACGCCCTAAACATGAGAGTCGGCGACGAAAAAGACCCAGGAGAGGCAGACACTGTTGGAGCCATAACATTAAGACCAAAACATTTAAGGATAGAGGGCGATACTCTGTATTTTGACTTTTTGGGAAAAGACTCTGTGAGATGGGTTAGGCAAGCAAAAGCGCCGCTAAACGTTATTAAAAATATTGAGCATTATGCTAAAACGTGTAGAGAATATCTCTTTGAGGGGATAGATTCAAGAAAAGTATCAAGATTTCTTTCAGAAAAAATGATTGGATTAACAGCCAAAGTTTTCAGGACTTGGAGGACCACAAAAGCCGTTAAGGAATATTTGGACAATTGCCCCGTCAAAAAGGGGATTCCGAATATGTTAAGGTTTTTCATGCAAAAATGGCTAACTTGAAAGGGGCTGAAATCGCCAACCACAAGAGGAAGATTCCCAACAACTTTGAAGAAAGATTAGCCAAAAAAGAAGCCAAGCTTAGAGAATTAGAGCTTGATTTAGAGGAGAAAAGGAAGGAGGGCAAGAAAACAGAAGCGCTTCTTAAAAGAATCGAAAAAGCCAAGTTGGATATTGAGTTGATGAAAAACACAAAGGAATATAATTTAACAACTTCATTAAAATCCTACACTGACCCTAAAGTTTATGCGAAATGGGCTGCCATGGTGGAAGCACCCCTTGATAAAATTTATTCTAAAGCCTTAAGGAAAAAAGTTCAGTTGGGCTTTGAAGAAATTGGTTAAACTTTATGCTTAACAGTATGTTTTACGGCTTTCTCGAAGTTTTCCAAAGCTTCTTTTAGGATGGAGTTATAGGGGTTTAAGTTGCCAAGACCAAGCCTTATCATGTTTGACTTCACTATTTCATAGTTATTTTTGAAGAGGAAGAATGTTCCAGGCACAGATGCTAAATTATAGTGGGGTATTGCGTAATTGTTTGTCCATTGGTAAGTGTCTTTTACGGGCGTTTTCACCCAATAGGTTACGCTAATTTTGTTTTGAAAAATTCAAAACCTTTTTCATTCAGCCATTCTTCTGTTTCCTTTTTTAGGCTTATCCATTTCTGCTTGTGATTTTCAAGAATTTTTCTGTCCTTGGTTAAAAGCTCCCAAGCGACAAGATAGACAACATTTGAAGCTCCTCCAAAAGTATTTGTCAAGTCTGCGTATAAGCCGTCTACAATGTTCTTATTTGTCGATGTTATGCCAAGTTTTAATCCTCCCAGACCATAGGCTTTAGTAAAACTGGTTGTAACAATGCCTAATTCTTCGTCAACAGAGAAAATTGTTGGTATGGCATCTCGTTGGAATTCAGCATATATCTCATCGCATAGAACGTAAAAGCCATGTTCGTGAGCAACAGCCATTATCTCTTTCAGCTCGCTTTTGTTGGCTATTGCTCCACTTGGGGCGTGAGGATTCGTTAGAACAAGTAGTCCCGTTTTTTCTGAAACAACTTTTCTTAACCCCCTCCGCATCCAGTTTGAACAAGTCTTTCTCTCTTCTTTCTAGTCTTTTTATGTGTGGAAAATGTTCTTGTGCTTGGCGCAGTAGCGGTTCATAAGTTGGGTATTCCACTACAGCCTCATTTTTCTTTTTGTCTTTTTCCGCTATATATCGAATTATCCTTGAATTTTGACCCGAAGCTCCATTGCTTGAGAGGAAAATGTTCTCTTGTTTTACGTTATATCTTTGGATTAACAGTTTTAATATATAATGCGTATAATCACGTTTAAATCAACTTCTCCAAGCATTAGATTATGCTTGAAGGGAAGTATTCCGCTGGAACGGAAATCGTATTTTAGGTTTGGAACATGAGTATACCAATCCAAATATAAAGAGGGGTATCGCATATGTGGCGTCTACCCATTTTGTAGTTTAAATCTGAGGATTGCTGCTATTCCGCCAAAAGAATTTTTCAGCATCTGTCCCTCTTCTGTCTCGCCAGATATCATCTCAACTTCCGTATTCGTATATTCTGCGAGCTGAGCGAAATTTTCTATAAGCTCTTGCGTTTCAAATACTTGTAGGGTTGGAGATTTGCATTTTGGACATGGTTTTCCATAAAGGTTCTGTTCAAAGCTTGTTAGCATTTGGCTTTTCATTGTTTGTTGTTCTTCATAGCCGCATGCGTTGCATTTCACTTTAACCCTCACTATATCTAATCCTTCGGAAAGCAGCAAAGTTTTGATGGCGCCGGCTTCTAAAGCCTTCCGAACTTCTTGTTCGCCGTATGTTGCCATTCCAGTGTCATGTCCAATCTCGTATAGGAACTGTTGCATTATCTGTTTTTCTTCTATGTAACGCACTTTTCGCATTATTTCTGGAGCCTTATCAACAACTTCCTTCACGCCTTGCTCATTCACATAAGCCGTGTCAACAGTGTCCAAAACTTTCTCTTTCAACATATAATTTAGATAGTCGCCCTTTTCAAAGTCATATTTTGTTGGTCCCGGTCCAGCAATTATTAATCCCTTCAAGTTTTCAATTGGCAGAAATGTCTCGTTTGCATGTTCGCCAACCCTTCTAAAATATTCTTGAAGCCTCATTTCTCTTAGGCGTTCAAATCTTCTTGCTGATTGTCCTCCAGCGCGGGTTTTTCCAGGAACGCC
>JASEJA010000075.1:1272-4061 GCA_030017755.1 Candidatus Bathyarchaeota archaeon | reverse complement strand
GAAGTATTCTCGATGAAGGCTATTTCCTCTGGTTTTGCGCCAATTAATCTTGCAAATAATGGTTTTCCGCCGTCGTTCCATTCAATCGAAGTGTCTCCGAAATTCGAGAAATCTTCAGCATACTTGCAAACAGCATCTGCAACTGGTTTTGGAAGGGGCGATTGTGCAGCGTGATTTAGGAAAACCTTATTCTTAGTTACTGGAAACAATTCACGAATTTTATCAATATTTTCCATAATGTTTGCTCCTTGCCCATGCCGATGAGAAATCAAATTAAATAGTTTAAGTATTAAAATTCTCTGGGTTAACTAAATGAGTGAAAAAGAAATAATTGTTGTAACAACACCACAACTGCCAGGATACGAAATAGTAAAGGTCTTAGGCGCAATCAATGGATTAACTGTACGCACAAGAGGGATTGGCGGAAAAATAGTTGCAAGCATTGAGGGAATTTTTGGCGGGGAAGTGACAGCTTACACTTCAGAATGTGAGAAGGCTAGAAGGGAATCATTGAATAGACTTGTTGAAAATGCAAAGCGAATAGGAGCCAACGCTGTCATCGGCGTGGATTTCGAAACAAGCGACATACTGCAAGGAACCGCCACAGTTTTTGCAGTTTATGGAACAGCTGTAATTGCAAAACCGATTGAAAGAAAAGTTTAGTCTTTTACCTAAAGCAGTTCCACTTTTTCTTTAACAAACTTTTTAGTTCTCCGATTGCCTCTTCAACCTTTTTTCGGCAGAAAGGCGGTTCTTCTGGTGGAGTGTAAGAGTCTTTCACGTTGATTTCTTCTAAACCAACTATGCCTGCAATAAGTGCATACCAGCAGAGTGGCAAAACTTTTGGATTGTATCCGCTTCCAGGCATTAAAACAAGTTTTCCATCGCAAACCTTCCCGGCGATTTCTCGGATTAAACATGCTATTTCGAAAAAACCTTTAACGGTTAAACTTAAATCGCCGAGCATGTCTGCAAAATGGGGGTCACTTCCACCATTCGCAATAATTATTTCAGGTTTAAACTCTTCAGCTAAAGGAACAAAAATCTCCCTCAAAGCATAAAGATATGTGGTGTCGCTTGTTCCTGGAGGCAAGGGCACATTAACATTGTAGCCTTCTCCCGTTTCTTCTCCGATTTGCCAAACAAATCCCGTTCCAGGATAGAGAGTGCGGGGGTCTTGATGTAAAGATATGTAAAGCACGCTTGGGTCTCGATAGTAGATGTCGCTTGTGCCATTCCCAAAGTGGACATCATAATCCAAAATAAGAAAACGTTTAACACCATATTTAATTCGCAAATACTCAACCAAAACTGCTACATCATTAAATAAGCAGAATCCGCCGCCATAATTTCTTCCTGCATGATGATAACCCCCACCAATAGAAATCGCCCGCTTCGCTTTTCCATCAAAAACCGCTTTTCCACACTCTATTGCGCCACCAACGATTAAAAGGGCGGCCTCAAGAATTTCTTGAGAAACAGGAGTTTCCACATCATATTGTTTTCCCTCCTTTGCTAAGCGGAAAATTAAATCAACATAACCTTCATCGTGAACCCTTAGAAGGTCTTCCTTTGATGCTGGTTGCGGTTCTACAATGGCAATTTTAGAAAGGCTGAACAGTCCTTGACTTTCAAAAAACCTCATGGCATTTACAAATCTGTCCCCTCGGAAAGGATGATTTTCGCCGAGGTCGTATTGCCTAAACTTTTCATGGAAGGTCATAGTTACCTTTTCAGACATTCGTTGCTCTCCTAATCGTAGATAACACGCTCTCATTATAAGCGTTTGTAGATAGAAAAAAGGAAGGTTTATTGTTTCTTTAGCTTTCCGTCTTTTCCGTTGGCGGCGATTCTTCTGTTATTTGTGGTTTTTCTTGAATTTGTTCTTGCGGAGCTTGGGGAGAATCTGTCTCCTTAATTTCCACATTTTCTACTTTTGTAACTTCCACTTCAGTCTCTTGCAATTGTGGTTTAATTTCTGGCTGCATGGTCACATCAGTTGTTAGAATTTGCACATTTTCTGAAAGTTGGTTTAGGGCTTCCTTGAGTGCATCTAACTCTTTCCGTGCAGTGTCAAGCCCGACTGATAAAAGGTTAATTTCTCGCTGATAGACTTCTTCTTCTACCTCACCTGTTACATGTTGAATCTCGTAGTTTGCAACCAAAACCTCCAAGGTTTTAATTTGGCTTTCAAGCTCACTGATTTTTGAATTCATTTTATCAAGCAAATCCCTCTTCTGTTTCTCGATTTCCGCAATAGCTTCAGCTATTTCTTTTTCAAAAATTTCATGCGTAGACTGCGAAATTCTGCCATTTTCCAACAAATTGTCTAAAGCTTGCTTCTTTTTCTTCGCTATCTCATATTCTTCGTTTAATCTCCTAAAAGAGTGCTTCCACGAAATCAATTTTAACACCGTCCATTTTTATGCCTTCAATGAAAGAGATAACATTTTTTAACATGTAGATATATCGCTGGCTGTTAAAAAGTATAGACTTTATGCCTTCAAATGGGAAATTATCTTTAAAAATTTGAAATTCTGCCAACTTCTTATATAACTAAACGTTGAAACATTTAATTCGTCAACGAACCTTACAGGGAAAATTTGTTTCCAAACTTTATGAAGGCTAACAAGTTTATACTTCTCAAAATCTGTTTCAACTTCTAATTGAATTAGAATAAAATTTAAATATTTATATCTAACCTAAAATCTTAAAACGTGAACAAACATGACGGCGCTATTAAAGAAAATGCATGAACGCATAATCAAAAACTTCATGGACATAATAAT
>JASEJA010000075.1:0-1172 GCA_030017755.1 Candidatus Bathyarchaeota archaeon | reverse complement strand
TATATTTTTCAATTTGACAGTAGAGAATATAGCGTTTACAACCAGGTTCGGCGCCATTACAGTTGATGTGCAAGATGCGGCTAATAACCCAATAATACATGTGGAGATTAGTAATGTTGCATTTGAATCTGGAATAAGTCATGTACTTGTTAGTTCCCAAATACCCATAACAAGCACTCTCGGAGAAGCCACAGTTTCAGCAGCCGCTCATACGGCTTTGCCCAAAGAAGGGGGTGTTCCCTATTGTCCAGCGATATTTTCAACCTTTGAAATTCTTCCTCCTCTGGTGAAAAGATATTATCTAACGGTGAAAACTGAACCTCCTGGTGTGGCGGTTATTTCTGGTGGAGGTTGGCATGATGAAAATGTAAGCGTTAATTTAATTGCTCCCAAGGAGATTATATACATCAATGTTGGTGTTCGTTATCTTTTTCATTTCTGGGATGTTGATGGTCTTTCTATGGGTGTTGGCGTTAACGAGATCAGCGTTTTTATGGATGCAAATCACACAGCCATTGCCCATTATATTGTGCAATATTATTTAACTGTAAGGGTAGATCCAATTGGAGTTACGTCTATTTCTGGTGAGGGCTGGTATAATAATGGCACAAGTGTATCATTGTTTGCTCCTAATGTTGCTGGTTATAACTTCAGTTATTGGGATGTTGACGGCGTTTCCCAAGGTGAGACTGTTAATCCTATAACAATTTTCATGAATGCCCCGCACACTGTCACAGCCCATTATGTTAAAATTATGATTCCTACAGGTTGGTTTGTTCCTGATTGGTTCTGGTGGCTTTTGCTTCTTTTAATTTTAATAATTCTATTCCTTCTGATTTGGCTTTATCTGAGGCGAAGAAGAAGAAAAGTGAAGAAGCTTTTCATTCTGGTTGGACTGCTTGGTACTATGGTTATGATTTGCGCAAAATTCGTAGAATGTGATGGAAGCCTTCTCCTTTCTCCCAGTTCGGGTTAAAATTTTATTGGCGTTTTCTTTATAAAACGCTTGCTATTTATGTTGGCATATATCCCTATCCAAAATATGCTTGCTAATGCGCTTATTTCAAGGGTGGAAACTTTGTTTTTAGCCTTTAAAATGAATTAGTAAGTGAGAAGGCTTAGCAAATGTTTGAGGAGATGGCTTCAGACGCTGTTAAAATGTTAATATTCCT
>JASEJA010000010.1:16330-27606 GCA_030017755.1 Candidatus Bathyarchaeota archaeon | reverse complement strand
TGGACGTCTTTGGCTATGTTTGGCGCTGCAAGGATTCCTCGCACTTCTCGGTTTGCTTTGAGTTTTATGGCTTCTATGTATTTTGCGAGTTGAAGGGCTGCTTCCCTTCCAGCTGTTTTACGTTTAATCTCAACAACAACCAATTTTCCATTCTTGTCTACGCCATAAACGTCCAGGAAACCCGGTTCAACTTTCTTCTCGTAACTTATTGGCTTAAAACCTTCTTCCAAAAGTGCAGGCTCCAGTAAAATGGCTTTATGCATATCTTCTTCGCTTGCGTAAAGGGCGAATTCGCCAGAATCTACAAGGTCGAGGGCGGAGAAAAATTGGATTTTGTCAAAAAACACTTTCACGGATTCGGCTGGCTTACGCCTTACCGCTCGAATCTCCAGAACATCATTTTTAGCTTGAACTTGGAAAAGGCAGCCTGGAGGTTGCCAATTCACCGGCTCATAGCCGACGGAACGGTGGACAAGAAGCGAACCGTCCTCTTTGATTATTAGTATGCGTTCGCCTGGCTCCAGTTTCGATTTTGCTCTGCCAAGATAGTGAACCCAACATTTACCCACCACAATAACGGTTTTATGTTGTGAAACTGCATCCTTAATAGCCTCAGCTGTTTCAGCAACGTTTGGGTTTACTAGCACGTTTAAACTCTTAGAGTTTGCCACCTTATTTCGCCAATAATTTTAGAAAGGCGCATGCATACATAAGACTTCTGAAGAATCCCTATGAGCGAATGGAAGAAAAAACGCAGTATAGTGCGTCGCTATGATTTAACAGCGCAAATTTATGATATGCGATATGCCCAAGAACAAACAGCAAAAATCAAAGCAGCATTGGAGGAACCAATAATAGAGAGGTTCGCTTGGGTTTTGGATGTGGGCTGTGGAACGGGAATATTGTTTGATTATATAGCCGAAAAGGCTGAAACAATAGTTGGGTTAGACATTTCCAAGAAAATTTTGCTTTGTGCCAAGAATCGTGCAAAAAATTTTGGCAATGTGCATTTAATTTTGGCTGATGCCGATAACATTCCCATAAAAGAAAATGTTTTCACCCACGTTTTTGGAATAACGGTTCTTCAAAACATGCCAAACCCAACCAAAACATTAAGGGAGATTAGGCGAATTGCCAAGGAGAATGCAGCCATTGTTGTTTCTGGTTTGAAGAAGGTTTTCACTAGAGAAGAGTTTGAAGAATTACTGTGTGACGCTCGCCTTAAACCCGTTAGTTTAAAGAGTGAAGGCTTGAAGTGTTATGTGGCGGTTTGCACCAAAATTTATCATTAAATTATGAGAAGTTTTAAAACCAAACTATATATGAAAGTGATGTATAGGCTATACTTCAATTACGGCTACCACATCGTGAAGATGCGGTTTGGTGAATTCGATGCCGTTAAAAACACTGAAAACGGCTACGCCCAAAACATTAACTTTAGAATGGATTTTGCACGTAAAAAATTACAAATTAAACCTTAACAAAGAATTATGCGTGGGCTGCCAAATCTGTACTTTAGCCTGTCCAAAAGAAGCCATCAAAATTGAAAAAGAGCCTAAATTTCAAGGAGAAAAAGCCAAGGTTGACATTGATTTGGCGAAATGTAATTTCTGTGGAATATGCGATGTATTATGCCCCTTCGGGGCGATAAAAGTAACCGTTAACGGTGAACATATTCTTTCTGTTGTGGAGAAGGAAAGCTTTCCCCAATTGATACGTGAAATCCAAGTTGACACAAGCAAATGCCCCATAAAATGTGTTGAATGTGAAGAGGCTTGTCCTTTAGGCTTAATTAAGATTGGATGGATGACGGCGGATGGAAAAATTTTAGAAGCCAAACCTAAAAGGAAGAGGAAGGGGCTTAAAGTAAAAATTGACATTGAAAAGGAACGTTGTCCATGTTGCAGAATCTGCGAATTCAAATGCCCCGAAGACGCCATCCACGTGCGCAAATTCTTTCATGGAAAAATACTCATTCACCAAGAAAAATGTCCAGAAGGCTGCACAGACTGCTTAGACGTCTGCCCAATAACAGGCGCCCTATACCTTTCTGAGGAAGATAAAAAGGTTCACGTAAACGAGGTTTTCTGCGTCTACTGCGGAGCGTGCAAAGTTGTTTGCCCAGTGGAAGAAACCTTGGAGCTTAAAAGAACAAAAATAATTCACACACCAGTGCGCTCTGGAGCTTGGAACAAAGCCCTGGAAAGGTTGGCTTCTCCGATTGAAATGAGTAAGGAGTTGAAGGCTAAAGGTTCTCAAAAGGTTTTGGAGTCTGTGGAAAAAAGATTGGGGTGGAAGGGTGCATAATATGGCTGAAAAGAAAATTGAAGCTGTAGAGCCAAGGATTGGAGTTTTCATATGTCACTGCGGCTTAAACATTGCAGGCGTATTAGACATAAAAGAGCTTGTTGAATATGCGAAAACTTTGCCACATGTTGTTTATGTTAAAGACAATCGCTACACATGTGCAGACCCAGGTCAGGAAGAAATAAGAAAGGGGATTAGGGAGCATAAACTTAATCGTGTTGTTGTTGCAGCTTGCTCACCACGAATGCATGAGCTCACATTTCGAAGAACCGTCTCCGATGCGAATTTGAACCCATTTCTGTTTGAAATGGCGAACATCCGCGAATTCTCTTCATGGTGTCATCCAAGCACGCCCAAAGAGGCAACTGAAAAAGCTAAGGAAATTATAAAGATGGCTGTTGCCAAGGCAAGGTTGCTGCAGCCCCTTGAAACAATCGAGGTTCCGGTAATCAATAAGGCTTTAGTTATAGGCGGCGGCATAGCTGGAATGAATGCAGCCCTAGACTTGGCGGAGATGGGCTTTAAGGTTTACCTTCTTGAAAAGGGGGAAAGCATAGGCGGTCACATGGCGCAATTAGATAAGACGTTTCCAACCCTTGACTGTTCCATTTGCATTGAAGGTCCCAAAATGGTTGATGTTGGTAGGCATCCGAACATTGAAATTATAGCTTTCGCGGATTTATTAAGCGTTAGCGGTTTTATAGGAAACTTTAAGGTTAGAATCAGGAAAAATCCACGTTATATTATAGCTGAAAACTGCACTGGTTGTGGCGAATGCAAAGAAGTTTGTCCCATTGAATATCCCAACGAGTGGGATATGAACCTCGGCGTTAGAAAAGCCATATCTGTTCCCTTCGACCAAGCTGTTCCGCTTGTTTACACTATAAACAAGGATTATTGTATTGAATGTTACAAGTGTGTTGACGCTTGTGGAGCAAGGCAAGCAATAAACTTTGAACAGAAACCCGAAGAGATAGAGTTGGAAGTTGGCGCAATAATTGTGGCAACAGGCTACGACATATACTTGCCCTACGACAACCAATTATACGGATATGGCAAATACTCCAATGTTATAACTTCTCTAGAATTTGAAAGGTTAATCCTTGCAGCAGGACCTACCGGAGGAAAAGTCGTTAGGGCTTCTGATGGGCAAAAACCGCATAGTGTAGCCTTCATTCAATGTGTTGGTTCAAGGGATACAAACAAGTATCCATACTGCTCCAACTTCTGCTGCATGTACACTCTGAAGCACGTTGTGCAGCTTAAGGAGAAGTACAAGGATGATGTGGAAGTTTACGTTTTCTACATGGATATAAGAAGCAACTTCAAGGGCTTCGAAGAATTCTATCAAAGGGCAAGAGAACTGGGTGCAAACTTTATCCGTGGAAGGGTAAGCCGTGTTTTGGAGATTCCGGAAACGAAGAACTTGATTTTGCACGCTGAAGACATGACATTGGGTCAACCAATAGAAGTTGAAGCTGATATGGTTGTTCTGGCAACGGCAGCCATACCTAAAAAGGGTTCAGAAGAAATAGCCCGCATACTAAATTTGACACGAGGGGCAGACGGATTCTTTATGGAAAGCCATCCGAAGCTTAAACCCCTTGATGCACCGACTGACGGAATATTTTTGGCTGGCTCATGTCAAGCACCGAAGGACATACCCTACAGCGTTTCACAAGGAAGTGGTGCAGCCGCAAGGGCGGCAACTGTGCTTTCTAGACCTACTTGGAAAATAGAGCCTATAGTTTCCATTGTTGACCCAAACAAATGTAGAAACGTTACAGCAAAGTGTGGAATTTGCGCAGAACGCTGTCCCTATGGGGCAATTAAAATTGAGGAAAAGAAGCCAGCGCAAGTTATAACTGCCATGTGTCATGGATGCGGAACATGCGTTGCCGAATGCCCAGCAGACGCCATAACGCAGATGCACTTTACCGATGCTCAAATTTTCGCCCAAACCAGAGCAGCCTTAGAAACAAATCCTGAAGACAAAATTTTGGCTTTCCTATGTAACTGGTGCAGCTATGCAGGCGCAGACTTGGCTGGAACAAGCAGATTTGAATATCCGCCAACAATTCGCGCCATAAGGGTTATGTGTTCTGGTAGGGTTGACAGAGACTTCGTTCTTGAAGCTTTAAGACTTGGCGCTGGAATGGTTCTTGTCGGAGCATGTCACTTACCCTACGACTGCCATTACATTAGTGGAAACTGGAAGATGAAGGCTAGAATGGACGCCTTGGCGCCCATGCTTCAAAAGCTTGGCTTAAGCCCAGAAAGGTTCCGAGTGGAATATGTTTCCGCTGCTGAAGGCGTTAAATTCGCAGAAATTGTTAGGGAAATGACTGACCAAATGCGCACCTTAGGCAAAGAGAAAATTAAGGCTGAGAATGCCAAGCTACGTCCAATTCTAGAGAACATGCTGAAAAGGAAAGGGACAAGCTAAAAAGACAGCTAAGACAATGATGGCATGTATTTTAGAATCATTTGTATGCTTACAAAGATTAAAACCATTCCGAATATTCTACGAAGTCCCTTGCCGGAAATTTTTTTTGGAAACGTAAGCGCCGACCTGGGCGCCAAATATTGTTCCTAAAGCCAAGAGAAGCGCATATTCGAAGTGTATGTGGTTTGCCATGTAATGTTCTGCAACGCCAGAAATAGACGTCATAATCATTGTGAACATGGATGTTGCTGTAGCCATGTGCATTGGCATTTTTAGGGCGAAAACCGTTATTGGCACAACGAGGACGCCGCCGCCTATGCCTAAAAGTCCAGATGCAAGCCCGCCGAAGAAGCTTAACCCTGCTTCTAAAAGTATTGTTTTTCCAGAACTAATGACTTCTTTGTCCGATTTTAAAACTAGTTGAACTTTTTCAGAGCTGTTTTTCCTGCGTCTAAAATCGTTTACGTCAACAATCATATGTAAGGCTACGAAAATGATGAAGAATCCGAAAATTAGCCCCAATTGATTCGGTGATATTATGCTTGTGAGGCGGGCACCTATGAAGGCTCCTGGGACAGTTGTTACTGTTAAAATCAAGCCGGTTTTGTAGTATATTCTCTTCTGTCTTGCATAGTTGAGCGTGGACGCTATTGCGGTAAAAGTTATGGAAGTTAGGCTGGTTCCAACAGCGTTAGCGGGAACAAAATCGTAAATGAGTGTTAGTATTGGAACTATGAAGGCACCGCCACCCATGCCCGTTAGAGATGCAATTATTCCAACGAAAAAACCAAATATGGTTAGCAGCAAATCCCACATGGTGGTTCTCCATTTAACTGATTCTTTGTTTTGCAGCGTAAAAGACTGCGCCGATTAATAAGCTTGCTGTGCCCATCATCCAAGATTGTGGCGAAACAAGGAGGATAAAAACCAACAACACAAAGCATGTGAGTGCTCCTATGCGGGGATAAACTTTGGATATCTTCTCATTCACATTTAACCTCAAAGCTGAAAGGTTGGCTAAACTGTAATAGAAGAGTAAGGCGAAAGTGCTTATGGCTACAACGCTTGTAAGGTCTATTGACAAAACAAGCAACGTCATCAAGGCTCCTATAATCAAAATCGAATAGTACGGCGTAGCATATTTTTTATGAAGTTTGCTTAAGGCTTTGGGCAAGTCTTCCTTTCTTGCCATTGCATAAGCTATGCGAGAAACACCTAAAATTGATGTTAGCAAGACGCTTGCCGTGGCTAGCAACCCTCCAAGTGAAACGAAGTACTCTGCTGCTGGATTTTTGATTATGCGTATGGCTTCTTTTAATGGTGAATTGGAATCAGCCAAGGTTTTTTCTCAACAAGCCCTATTGCGACGGCGCCGACAAAAATGTAAAAGATTGTTGATATGATTAACGAAAGTAACATTGCTCTTGGAACGTTTCGCTTCGCATCCTTAACTTCTTCGGCTATCACGGCTACTCTTGCGAAACCTCCATAAGCGAAGAAAACATAGCTTGCACCGTAGAAAACTTCCATTTTAAACGGGTTAAATGATGCATAATTTGATGGGTTTAGGTGGAATGCGCCGAAAATGCAGAAAAAAGCCAAAACACACAGTTTTGCCACCACCAAAATGTTGTTGACAATGGCAGATTGGCGAACGCCAAAATAGTTAAGTGCTATAAAAAATAGACAGAGAAAAGCTGCAACCCACTTCGCTTCTAGATTTGGAATTAAAGCAGTTAGGTAATAGGCGAATCCGAGAGAAACTGCTGCACCAGTGAAAGTGTTTGAGGCAATCCACATCCAACCAGTTAAAAAACCAGCAAAAGGCGAAATTAACTGATGAGTGTACTCGTATACGCTTCCTTCCTTCGGCATCCAAGCCGTAAGCTCCGCAAAACTTAATGCAGTAAACATGGCGATTACTGCAGCAATAACCATTGAAACAATTAAAGCTGAACCAGCATAGCCAGCAACAATACCAGTAACAACAAATATGCCAGCTCCAATTATGGCGCCAACACTTATGGCTGTAGCATCAAACAAGCCTAATGTTGGCTTAAGCTCACTTTCTGAAGCTTCTTCTTTGCTCATAAATACATCGTTAAAGAATGTTCCTAAAACGGTTATTGCTATTAAAGCTTTAACCTAAAGTCTTCCTATCTTCCCAATACTCTCTTGTCCGCAAATACTGAATTTTAGCCTTTAATAGGTCCAAGTAAAACTCGTCTTCCTTAGGATGCATTTTTCCAAGAATTCTAAAGGCTGTTTCCGGACCAACCCCTTTGACTTCTAATGCTAGGATGGCTTTTTTGCCATAACTTAAAATTAGGTCAGCCGTCCGTCTAGCATTTGCCAATTCCTTAAGCTCTTCTTCACCGAACTCTTTTGCTTCTCGTCTCTTCTTCAAAAGTTCTTTTAAACGGTTAACATCTTGCTTTGGATATAAGAGCGCCAAAAGCCTTGAACCACATTTATTGCATGTTGGCTGTTCTGGCAGTTCTCCAATTTTCTGGTCGCAGAACCATTCGCTACATGATATGCATAGGAGGGTGGCTGTTCTGGCTTCAACTGCCTTTTTCATTTTTTCTATGTTGCTTAGCAAAACTCTCTCCGGAGCCATCAGCTCTGAAAGGTTTGAGTATTTGGCTAAAATATGGAAGGCTAATGGTGTTGGTTTTTCAAAGCGATATAAAGTGCTGACCATTATTTTTCTCTCCTTAACCGCGTGCATTATTTCCTTAACTTTTCCAATGTCCACCTTTTCCAACATGGCTTCCCGCAAAGTCTCATCATAAATTGGTGTTCCCTTAAACTGGCTTGGCAATTGACTTTGCCTTTCCGGACCCATAGTTTTTCCACGGGACAAAGCTCCGAATCTTTCAGCTACAAACTTCATTTTGTATGAAAATGGAAACCTAGCCTCTAAATAATCGTTGAAGGCCTTTTCCACCTCTTTGTCTGAAAGTTTAAAGAGAACTTGTGGCATTTTTTCAACTTCTTGCTGCGTTAGGTTTCGCGGCGTCTCAACTAGTATTCTATACCCATCATTCCACCAGCCAGTTATGATTTCCCTGTCAGAAAGTATTGCGTCGAATATTCCTCCCAAAGTGGAGTTTACGATTTCGCCGAAGCAAGCGTGAATTATGAGGTATTTGTCAAAGGCTTCAATTAAAATATGGTTATGTGTTGGCAGCGGGGCGCCTTGCTTTATATGCTCCTCAATTTCCTTTACAGCCTCCAGTAGAACAGCCTCATTTATTTTTAGCTTTTCCGCAAGCCTCTTAGCTGTAGCTTCAGCCTTCCCAGTTTCCGCCAGCACCTCTTTAATTTCTTCTCTTAACCTTCCAGTCTCTTGCGCAAGGTTGAATGGAACTGGAAGCATTTCTCCGTCCCATCCTGGAATTGCTGCAAAAGTGTCTTCTGATGGGACAACGTAAACCGTGCCCGTTTCCTCTTCTATTTGGACTATGCGCCAAACTTTTCCTTTGACGATGAAGTTTAAGCCTATGCGAGCCCTTAAAGCCATGAATTCGTCGCCTAATGTGCCTATTTTTCTGTCTGAAATCACATTTATTATGGGGTAGCGTCTCTCGTCTGGAATCATGCTTAGATTCTCGTAGTAGTAGCCTCTTGTCTTGCGTGTTTTCCTCAAAATTTTTCCTTCTCTTTCAAATCTTAATTGGTTAAGGCTGTCTAAAAAGTCTATCACATTCAACAAAGCTTTTCTGGTAAGGTTTTTGTATGGATATGCCTTCCGCACAATCTTTAAAATCTCATCCAATTCTACGCTTCCCTTGTCCATTAATATTCCAACGATTTGATGAGCCAAAACGTCTAAGGCATTATAATGAATCAAAACTGGTTCAATTTTGTTCGCGTAAGCGTTTCTTATGGCTGCTGTTGACTCAAGAGTATCATCTGGAAAAGCTGTTATGATAACGCCTTCGGAAAGCATGTCTAAACGGTGACCGCTGCGTCCAACCCTTTGAATTAGGCTGCTTACTTGTCTAGGCGAGAGGTATTGAATGACCAGGTCTACATTGCCGATGTCTATGCCCAACTCTAATGTGCTTGTGCAAATTATCGTCTTCAAAACTCCAGCCTTAAACTCGTCCTCTATTTGGATGCGCTCCTCCTTTGATAGCGAGCCATGATGAACCGCTATGTCCGCCCTACCCAATTGGGTGAACTTGTAGCCTAACATTTCAGCGTTTGTTCTGCTGTTTACAAAAATCAGCGTGGACTTGTGGCTGTCAACAAGCTCAATTATACGCCTTAAACGGGCTGCAGCTTCAGGCGAAGTTTGAAGTTTCTCAGCCAACTCATAGTCAGCTTCTGTTGGCGTTGGATTTTCCACACGATATACGTAGCCTTTTGGCAATAAAGATTGAACAACCCTTACGCTTCTGTCTGTTCCAGCAATAAATTTTGCAACTTCTTCTGGATTGCCAACCGTTGCCGACAAGCCTATCCTTTGAAATTCCCTACTAACCACTTTACATAAACGTTCTAAGGCAATCGTGAGTTGAGCGCCGCGCTTGCTTGATGCCAACTCATGCACTTCATCCACAACAACAAATTTGACATGGCTCAAGTGTTTTCTCATGTGTGAACCTGGAAGGATGGCTTGAAGAGTTTCAGGTGTGGTGACAAGCATTTGTGGTGGAGAAACAGCTTGTTTTCTGCGCAGCTTTAATTCTGTATCGCCATGTCTAACTTCAACTGAAACGCCTAAGCGATTAGCCCAGAAAGATAAGCGCTTTAGCAAGTCACGGTTCAGAGCCCTTAAAGGCGTTACATAAACTATTATTATGCCATCTCTCCTTTCTTGCTGGATTAATTTTGAAAGAATTGGAAGCAAAACAGCCTCTGTCTTTCCAGTTCCAGTAGGTGCAATCAAAAGCACATTTTCTCCAGCTAAAACTGGTGGAATAGCCATAATCTGCGGCAAAGTTGGTTTAGAAAAGCCTAACTCCGCCAGCCCTTTCTGGATTGGCTGCGCAAGAAGGTTGAAAACTTGAGACTCGGAGTTCATCTCCATTACTTAATTTCGCCAAATTTTAAATGGCAAAAACCACACTTATCCTTTACTAAAACTTGGAAGAACAAAAGTCATTTTCAAATTTCCATTCTCTCCATATGGAATCGAAACTTGCTCTTCAAATTTGCCTTTGCTCAGTATATCGTCGAACGTATCCGTTAAAGGCTCTTTTCTAGAGCAGAAAATAACCTCGTCATTATCATTTTTCCATATTGTTAATCCTCTGGTTTTTCCTTTATGAACAAAATGTAATAGCAATTGTTTCGATTCAATTTGTATGAGGCTTGCGGTGTTTGGTCCCTCCAAAGTTTGGAAGAGAGCTTCAAGGGCTTCTTGAGGACTAGCCTTCTCTATTAAGAGTTCTTCAAATAGGTGTGGGATGACTTCTGAATCTATTAGCTCCACTTTTTCCGACTCAAAAACATGCTTTGCGCCCAACCTTTCCCTTATGGTTTTGTAGTTTGTTACGTTTCCGTTATGGGCTGAAATTATGGTTAAACCAGCAAAACACTGTGCAATGTAGGGCTGTGCTGTTTCTTTAAACTTTGCAGTTTCCATAAATTGTGGACTCGGCATTCGCACATGTCCAATTAGAACAGAAGCCTCTGTAATGTTAACTGTTTCAGACAAGCATCTTGCAGGTGAAACAGCACAAGTTTTCCCAACCTTTTCCAAGAGAACACTTTCATCCTTTTTGAGGATAGTTACACCTGCTCCGAAACCGCCGACTGGTTTAGGCTCATTTGGATACTGGTGAACTTCCAATCTCTGGAGAACCTTAAAAACTTTAACCATTGGCACACGCCTTTTTAATGCAAAGCCGAATATGCCACACATTACAATAGTCCTTCCAAATTTGATATATTTCAACTTTTAAACTAAAGCTTTTCAGATAAGCATGTCAAAAGCTATTTTGAGTGAATATGAATGAGAAACGATTCGCCTAAGCATTCTCAGAAATATCCGCAGATAGTAGAAATTTACAAGAAAACGATATGGAGAAAATGGCAACCCCAGAATATAGGGCGGAGCTTATCAATTTTGCAGATTCTGTTTTGCATGACTCTATTGAAAATTTGGATTGGAAAGAGTTGTTGGATTGGGAGCATAGACACCTTAAATATACTAGGGAAGAATTGCCGAATCCACGTGCTGAGCTACCCATACAAATAATTCACCAATCCAAAGGGCGGTGTGGAGAATTCGCTTTACTGTACAATGGTTTGCTCTTGGCGAATGGCTATAAAAGCCGTATAGTTATTGACTGTTCAACCCTAAAAGATAAGTCAAAGAAAGTGGCTGGAGACCACGTTTGGGTTGAAGTTTTTATAAACAACTGTTGGGTTCATGTGGACCCCCACTGAAAAAATAATTAACAAGCCATTAATGTACGCTCAAGAATGGAACAAAGACATAAACAAGGTTTATGCATTAACGGACAGGGAAATTTTGGATGCGACCAAAACATACATGCTTAAATAA
>JASEJA010000010.1:0-16230 GCA_030017755.1 Candidatus Bathyarchaeota archaeon | reverse complement strand
TAAATAACTTTTAATGAGAAATCAATCATGGACGATGACGTAATCGAGGTACAATGACCTAAGCGGATGATTGCTTTTTCCGCTCCCGAGTCCAAAAATGGCATATAAGCTAAAAATCGTAAAGTAAAGAAAGGGAATAGTGAATTTTATCTGTCTGTTGGTCCAGTAATGTAAGCCCAAACGCTTATTAGAACCAGTGTTAGGCATGCACCTGCAAACCCTGAAACCAAGAATCTTATTTGAACAAGTGCTGGCAATACTTGTAGAAGCGCTGGAATGACGTAGTCGGCTGTTAGTTGAG
Source organism: Candidatus Bathyarchaeota archaeon (assembly GCA_030017755.1). GTDB lineage: Archaea > Thermoproteota > Bathyarchaeia > Bathyarchaeales > Bathycorpusculaceae > JASEJA01. Next base: position 15,929 of record JASEJA010000010.1, on the reverse strand, counting down.
CTATGATTCCCGCCATGAATCCTAAGAGCGCCACTAATCCGAAAACCTTTAACCTTTCACCCATTTAATTTCACCTTTGCTTAGAATTCAAATTAAGCCTCTTTTTAGTCTAACTTACACATTTATGTCTATTACTCCAAAACCAGCAACCGCATCTTTTATTTTTCCAACTAAAGCCTAAAACCGTTTTTCCTAAGACATATAGTTGTAGGTATATACGTACATGTTTTCAACATATTAACAATGTATAAGATTGTTCTATGCGCCCTTTCTTTTCGGAGGTATTAATTTGTCTGAACGATTTGGTAAGAAATGGGAAAGCAGAAGAGAAGAGCAACCCTTCACAAACCGCATCAAAGAGGCTGTTAGACCACCAGGCCCTCTAAAGCCACGCTTGGATTTTGCTGTAAGACGCATTGAGCTTCAAGTTCAGAAGTTGGACCAGGCTTCTGAAAGGTTCAGTCAAAGGGATAAAGCGATATTTGCGAGGATAGTTGATGCCTACACAAAGCATGACACTGCCCGAGCAAACGTTTTCGCCAATGAATTAGCTGAGATTCGCAAAATGGAAAGACTAATAATGAATGCTAGGCTTGCACTTGAACAGATAGTATTAAGGTTACGAACTGTATCAGAACTTGGAGATGTTGTATCCACATTAGGACCAGCAGTAGGCGTTTTAAGGTCTGTAAGAGCTGGACTAGCAACCGTTTTCCCAGAAGCAGAAACTGAACTCGGCGAAATAGGCAACATTTTAAGTGGTATAATGATTGAGGCTGGACAAAGTTCTGGAATGACCCTGAACTTTGACACAGTAAACGAAGACGCCCAGAAAATTCTCACAGAAGCCGCAACAGTTGCAGAACAAAGAATCAAAGAAAAGTTCCCAGAACTGCCGCCAGGAATCCCAACAGCTCCAGTAGGCGAAAAGGCGCCAACAGAAACCTCATAAAAACGGGGGAGAAAAAATGTCACAAAACCCCGACCCTTTTCTTTCTCTTGGAAAACAAATTAAAGACGAATATGGATGCCCAATAGGCAAAATAGCTTCTTTCGCTTTAACTCCAGGTGGAAAATTTGACGCCGTCTTTATAGAGCAAGGCGACGGAAAATTCTTAAGATACTCATTGGAGCACCTAAAATTCGATGGTGCAGATGTTACGTTTATATCCAACGTTAAGTCACGGGCAAATGCCCTATGCGATCAAATCCCCCTCTTATGGCGCAAAAATCAAGCCCTCAAGGAACTTTTAGAAAAGAAGAAAATTTCATCAGAACTCTACGAAGAACTCCATAGCAATTTTGATGGAGCATTAAACCAACTAAAAACTGAAGCCCAATCCCTCATAGAAGAGACAGACAAGGAAATAGCCAAATGCGCCAACGAAATTAAGGAACTCAACTACGCTTTGGTGCATCTTGAACTCGAACATGAGATTGGAAAAATAGACGACCAATCTTATGAAACGGCATTTTCAATAATACAAGAAAACCTAAAAAGAATTAATACAAAGAAAAATGACTTGGAACTGACAAAAAACAAACTCACAAACATTATATTGGGTGAAACACCAAAGACGGTTGAACAAGAAAAAGACAAAGAAACCGCGGAATTTCCAACAGCATCACCCAGCGCCCCTGAGCTTCCAGAGCCCCCTGTAATAGTCTATGTGAAAGAGATGGGAAAAGCAAGCATATAGGCGTTTAAAGTAGCGGGCGGAGGGAAAAGCTATGAAAGGATTTATTCGTCAAAGCCCTCCACTCCGTGAAGTAGTTATAAAGTCAATACAAACCTTAAAGGTTCAACGTAACAAGCTTGAGCAAGCCAGTTTCAGACTGAAAGAAAGGGACAGAATTCTCTTTCAAACATGCATAAACGCCCTTAACCATAAGAACAAGGAAAAGGCAACTCTTTGCGCAAACGAAATTGCAGAAATTAGAAAGCTAATAAAGTTTCTTTACAATGTAGAGTTAGCCATAGAACGTGTAATTCTCAGACTTGAAACAATAAAGGAATTAAGCGACATAGTTTTCGACCTAAAACCAGCCTTGAAAATTCTTCAAAGTATTGCGAAACAGTTGTTTGAAGTTTTGCCAGACGTTTCCTCCGAACTTAGCAAAGTTAACGAAACAATAAGCGAAACATTATATTTAACAAAAATAACAGCAGACGAATCTTTAATCCCCGTGGGTAAGAAAACCCCTGGTGGGGAGGAAATATTAAAAGAAGTTTCAAGCTTCCTTGAGCAAAAATTGAGTGAAGAGCTCCCTGAACCGCCCGCCACTTTAGAAACACAAGAACCAGAAAAAACAACATTGAAAGAGATGGTAGCCTTAGCAGCTAACTGTTCACAAGCCGTAGCGCATGAAACAGTTGAAGACTTTGAAAGGAATTCTTCTCAAACCCTACTTTCTTTTAAGAAAGCTGAAATTCAGGAAATTTCCCTAAAAGTTGAAAAAACATCATTAGAAGACGTTCTTCTCGATTATGTTAAGAAGAGTAATGGAGAAATAGATCTAAAACGCTGCTCAACTGATTTGAAGGCTTCTTATGAGGAAATTGAGAAGGCTCTTGAAAGTTTAGGAGCTAAGGGAAAAATAAAAATTGAATTAAAATCTGGATAGGAGCGTTTGAATATGAGTGCTTCTCAAGAACTTGAGAAAGCCGCAACCAATTACGCCCTAGAAGCTGTTCGCTTGGATAAGCAAGGTTCGCGGGGTATGGCAATAACCATGTATCAAAAGGCTATTGAAAGCCTCTTAAAACTTGTCCAGTTGTATCCAGAATATAGCCTAAATAAAGTTTACATACAAAGAGCCATAGCCTACCAAGAAAGAATAAAAGCTTTGCAAGGCGCAGCGCCAATGCCACCCCAAGAGGAAGCCACGAATGTTGAAGGCGGCGCCAAAACAAGCCAAGGAAAATCAACCTATGAGGAATTAATAGTTACAGAAAAACCAAACGTGAAATGGGAAGAAGTCATCGGCTTGGAAAATGCAAAAAAGGCAATAAAAGAAGCCATAGTTTATCCAGTTCAGAGACCAGACCTTTTCCCATTAGGTTGGCCGAGGGGCATTCTTTTGTTTGGTCCGCCTGGGTGTGGAAAGACTTTGTTGGCTGCTGCTGTTGCCACCGAAATAGATGCTACTTTCATTTCTATTGATGCAGCTTCAATAATGTCTAAATGGTTAGGCGAAGCTGAACAGAACGTTGCCAAACTTTTTGGTTCAGCTAGGAAATCCGCTTTAGAAGGAAAACCCGCCATAGTCTTTATTGACGAGTTAGACTCTCTCATGGGACGACACTCCAATGAGGTTGGCGGAGAAGTTCGTGTTCGAAACCAATTTTTGAAAGAAACTGATGGCATTATAGATAAGGGTAAGAACCTTCATGTTTACGTTATCGGAGCAACAAATAAGCCTTGGGATTTGGACTGGGCTTTCATTAGAAGATTTCAGAAGAGGATTTTGGTGCCGCTTCCAGACCATCACACGCGTTTGATGATGTTTAAGCTTTATACAAGCCATTTGAAGCTTGCTACAGATGTTGACTTGCATGAGTTAGCCAGAATTTCTGAAGGCTTTTCTGGAAGCGACATAAGAGACGTTTGCCAATCAGCTCAGCTAAAAATTATAGGCGAATTCTTTGAGTCGGGTCAAGCCGCTAACAAGTTGGCTAAGCCAAGATTCTTAACAATGGACGATTTTAGACAAATATTAGAAGAGCGAAAACCAAGCGTTTCCCTTGATATGCTGGCGCTTTATAACAGGTGGTTTGAAGCCTTCAAGGCGCTATAAAAGGAGGTGCCAATGGAAAGCCTTAAAGTTGGGTGGAAAGGTTTGGAGAGAATCCCTTTATTCTTTTAAATAATCTCCTTTCTCCCCCTTAAACAAAATCTCCAAACCTCCACAAACCAACCTAAGGCAAAAATCCTTTGAAAGCTTTCTCTACAATGTCCGCAATTTTTTCTGGATTTTTCATCAAATCTACGAATGGAATTTTTGGATGAGTGGCTTCAGTAGAATAAGGTCCTGTGAAAGCTAAAATTGGCTCAAAATTTCTGATGGCTTCTGATGATTCCTCGGCAGATTTAACAACTGCAATTTTGTATATGCTCTTGTCTTTTCCAACAAGTTTTCTAAATCCTTCAACAAAAATTATGTCATGACCTTCACATTTTTTCAGAATTTCTTTTAACGAAAAATTTTCTGTATTCACCTTCTCTATGGTGGCTATTTCGTTTGACGCTGCACTTATGATGGCTTTTGCTCCAGATTGGGCGAATCTCCAAGTGTCCTTTCCAGCCTTGTCAATTGTGAAGTTTGGTTCTGGAATATGCTTTATGGCTGCGATTTTGTAGCCTCTTTTTGTTAGCTCTCTCGTCAAGATTTCTATTGTTGTTGTTTTTCCAGAGCTTTTGCTTCCAACAACAGCAATAACTAATGGCTTTTTCATCTCATTTCTTCCTTAAAAATTTCTTCTAATGCCTTCTTGTTTACGTGAAGTTTTTCTGAAAGCCCCTTAACCCATTGGATGTAAATTTTAAAAATGTTTTGCAGTATATCCACCTTTTCTTTTCGGCTTAAATCATTTTCTTCCGCAAGCAATAAAGCAAACCATTTCCCCAAGTCTGAAAGCCTGTAAGACTTAACCCATACTGTGCGCTTTTGTTTCTCTGTTTTCTCCATTTCTTCTTTTATAACTCCAAGTCTCGTCAGCGTCTTTAAATGTTCAATTATTGTTTTGTTGGAGTAGGAAAGTTTTTCAATTAAATCTTTCTGGTAAATTTTGTTTGAAATTCCTTGAGCAAGCGAAAATTTCAGTATGTCAACTGCGGCTTTTGAGCCGAATATGGCGCTTAATATTTTGTTCTTTTGTTCTGATGGAAGAAAAACTACATAAGGATGTAAATATTCGCTCAAGCTGCTCACTTACAAATGTTCTATTCTCGGCGTAGAATTTTAAGCCTTATGGCTTTTATATGGCGATAGGTTTTTTAACATCACAAATCTTCACCCTATCGCGGTGTTCCAAGACGACTCTTAAACAATGGGTTCCAGCAGACGGCGACACCTTCATAACAAAAGAGGGCTTTATATTCAATGTTTTCGGATACGAACACCCAAAAGATCGATTGTTCGCCTTTCTAAAATATATCCCATCAAGTTTTAAGTCATTTTTTCAAGTAGATTTTCTAGAGCGCACATGGAATTTAGGGAGATTGAAGCTTTTTCGTGCAGAGAAACTTTACACCGCGCAAAACTATCAAAGTTTTCTCGAAACTTTCAGGAAAAACTTTCCAAACTTCGTTTATTTTTGTCCTTTTAGAGGAAAAGAGGTGATTAGCGCGCCTTTAAGCTCTGTTAAAAGGGTTTACGTTCCAAGAGAATGCCTAAAACTCCTTGCTAAACGCAAGCGTAAAGACAGTTTACAGAGGTTGACTTTGGATTTCATTAGTTTGCTTTCCAGCGAGTCAAGCATCCCGTTTGAAGATTTTGGGGTTCACGGTTCTGTTGCCTTGAACATGCACACAGCCAAGTCTGACATAGACGTAGTTGTTTACGGCTCAAGAAACTTCCGCAAACTAGAACGAACTATACAGAAGCTCGCTGAAGCTGGCGGACTAAGCTACATTTTCAACAATCGCTTAGATGCCGCTAGAAAATTTAAGGGGCGTTTTAAGGGCAAGATTTTCATGTATAATGCTGTACGCAAACCAGAGGAAATCAGTTCCAAGTATGGAGTTTACAGATTTAAACCCATTAAACCCGTTAGGTTTAGTTGCACTGTTGAGGATGATAGTGAAGCAATTTTTCGCCCAGCCATATACAAAATTGAAGACTACAAACCGTCAAGCCTGTCCTCAAGCCTGTCTAAAGAGGAGACTCCAGAAACTGTGGTTTCAATGATTGGATGTTATAGGAATATTGCCAAAAAAGGCGATGAAATTGGGGTTTCAGGCATGCTTGAGCGTGTTGAAAACATTGAAACAGGTGAAAGCCACTATCAAGTTGTTGTTGGAACAGGTGTTAACGAGGAAGAATACATTTGGCTTGTCTAAAGCTTAGGGATCGCGACGCAATAGTAACCCGCGAAGGCTTAATCTTTCGAGTTTTCGGCTACACTCACCCGACTAAGGGCTATATCTGCGACGCTGAATATGCACCAGTAAGAATTTTTAACTCAAACAACCCGAAAGCCTTTAGAACAGATGGCGAACATGTTTTTTACAAGTTTTACGAGGATGAAGGCTGGAAGTTCGTTGAGAAGAATTATCCTCAATACATGATTTTCCACAAATCGCTAAACAAAAAGGTTGTTGGCGTCAAATGCTCTAACATAATGGAGACGCGAAGACCCAGCGAGGGACTTAAAAGACTCTTTGAAAACGAGCAAAAGGATGAACTATTAGCTTCCACACAAAAAGTTCTTGAAATTGTAAATGAACGAGCTGGCTTGTCTTTGGAGAACTTCGGTGTTTTCGGCTCTTTACTGCATGGCTTTTATCACCCAAAATATTCTGACATAGACTTAATTGTTTATGGAAGGCGAAATGTAACGCAAATACGTGAAACTCTGCAAGAACTATACCAAAACAGCAGTTCCCCATTAAAAAACGAATTCGAAAGCGACGAGCCGATTAGGGGGAAGACTTGGCTTTTCAAAAACATAAGCCCAAAAGAATATGTTTGGCACCAGAAAAGAAAAACCATTTACGCAGTTTTCCACGACAAATTTTCAAAACGAACAATAAAAGTCGAATTCGAGCCTGTCAAGGAATGGAATGAAATCCAAAACGATTACGAGAGTATTAAAAAAGTTGCTTGGAAAGGGTGGGTAAAAGCCCTAGCACGCGTAAAAAATGATGTTGAAAGCCCTTTCATGCCCTCAGTCTATCAAGTGGAAGTTCTGGAGCTTTTGGAGGGTTCCAAAGCGGATAACATTGAAAGGGTCATTTCCTATCTTGAAGAGTTTAGGATCCAAACGTGGAAAGACGAAAAGGTCTACGTGGAAGGTAACCTTGAGGAAGTTGAAACCCAACGCGGAAGTTTCCATCAAATAACATTAACTTATGGACCGAGATACTACGAACAAGTAATTAAAGTTGTGGGACACGTTTAGGCGCAGTTATTTTTGACGTCTTAAAATCATGTAGTCCGATGGCTTGCCGCCTAAAAGAAGCCTAAAGTATTCGCGATTTTGCCTTTTGTCAGTCACCTGCTCAACTTTTCCTTGCGCAATCACTGTTTCGCCAGTTTTTGCTTGTTCGCAGAATCTGCCGCGAAAAGAAGCTATTTCCTCTATTGGAAGACGCACTCCCTCAAGCGTTTCTAGATTTCTGATTTTGTAACTGCATGGTGTAAAAATGGCTTCTGAATCATCTACGATTAATGCCCGAATCCTAGCGTATCCCACGTTCTTATAGCGTATCATACCATACTCGTAGTAACCTTCACTCCAATCTTTAATAAACCGCACAAAATACTCCCTACTTTTGAATTTGCCCTGCAAAACTTTTCTCGATTCTGTTTTTACAAAGTATTTGAAAGATGTTTTTGTGTCTTTTACGCGAAAACGAAATAACTTTTGCAGCTCTTCTTTTGAGTAGAGCCTCACATGACTATTTGACTTTTGCGTCAAAGCCTTTAATGCCTCGTAGATTTTGCGGCAGTTTTCAATTCCGTAAACTATCGGGTCAATGTCTGAACTTTGCGTGTGCAACTTAACAAGAAGCGAACCCGAAATCCCCATATTAACCCAACGAATTCCCGTTTGAGTTTTTAAAAGCTCCAAGAAACTTAGCGCATCCCTCTCCAAGTCCTCTAACCCATCACAACGTCGAAGCTGCCGTAAACGGTTGACAGGCTGATAATAACGTTTCACGTCTTCCAGTGGCACTTCACAAAGCTTCTCATCAAAAACCTGGTCATAAACAATATACTGCGGAAAATTCTGCTCGAGAAACTTAAAACGCTCAAAAATACTGTAAAATTTTTTGTAGACACTTTTTCCGTGAATGCGGTTGCCACGAGAATCTGGAACAAACCGCGGAAACGCAATAACCCTATCTAAAGGATGAACTAAACCCTTAACATCAAATATTATTCCGTTTAAATCTTCGATGATATCCCCTTCTCTTGCCTTCATTAACTCCCTTCTTATCTTTTAGCCTCTAAAGTATCTATTGCCAGCGTTTTTATGTTTGTTCTTTTTAGAGCTAGAAGCACTGCTGTGCCGATAATTGCTCCAGCTAGACTGTTTAATGAGTCAGCGATTGCATAATAAACCGTCATTGGAGCCCAGAATGGATATAGATCTGGAATGCCCCAACCTAAAACCCAAACAGCGTTATTATTGCTAGCGGCAACGTCTCCTCCTATTCGTGCATTCCAAGCTAGACACCATAAGGCTATTGCCAATTTTGTAGGATTATTTCGAGCGGTTATGGTGCTTGTAATCCATTTTCTTACAGGAGGGACTACTATGAAGGCGGCGACAGGTATGAATTGCCATGTTATTAGAGGCATTAATTCGTACCACGCGAATGGGTGAGCAAACCATACAATCATTTGCGCAACAAAAATTAATGTTGCTTCTTTCCATCTGTTAAATAATACCAGTCCACCCATCAGAGCGGACATGGTTGGACCTAAGAAAGTGAGCAAGCCCATGTTTGTTGCTGGATTTACGTATGGGACAAGCCATCCGAAAATGAAGCCTGAAAGAGTGCCCCATAACGGACCTAACAGAGGTGCAGTTAAAGATGAGAATATTATGCCTGACAATGTTATTACGGCGGGTGTTCCTAAAACAGGGTATGCAGGTATTAACGCAAGTGCAAGCATTAAACCCGTCCAAACGCCTGCCAAAGCTAAGAATAGGGAATTAGTAACATATCTTTGAGTCATCTTAGTGCACCTAATGTTATATTTTTCATTGCTGTGTAATTTTTTTACACAACATTAATAAATTTTCTGCATTATAATGCATATGCTGTCAAGGAGCGCTGCTGAAATGCATCCGTGCGAGAAGGCAAAACACATTTCAAAATGCCTAGGATTAGCCATCCTATTAGAAGTGAGCGCTGATAAGCCTGGAAACGTAAACTTAATCGTTGGCTTTGAAGGCACACGTTATGAACATTTCCTTGCTTCTGCTGTTGCTGCAACCCCATATTTTGAACTAGCTGCAGAACGAGGCATAGCAGTTTCACAGAAAAAAATCGGCATAAACGATGTTGAGCTGGGACGAATCATAAAAGATTGCATAGCTGACATTAACAGTTGGCAACATGGCGGCAACACATTGCTTGGCACCATAATATTGCTTTCGCCCATGGCAGCCGCTGCGGGTATGACTCCGAACAAAGGAGAAAACACGTTTGAAATTCAGTTGCTAAGAGAAAATTTGAGACTCGTTGTTGAATCGACAACGCCAGAAGATGCAATCAACGTTTACGAAGCAATAAAAATCGCTAATCCCAGCGGACTCGGTAAGGCTCCTGATTTAGATATCAACAATCCTGATTCGGTGAATCGGATAATTAAAGAAAACATTTCGCTGTATGAAGTCTTTAAAATAGCTTCAAATTACGATCGAGTTTGTTCCGAATGGATTAACAATTATCCAATAACCTTCGATGTTGCCTACCCATGTTTGCTGAGGCAGCTCAAAGAAAGCGAAGACTTAAACATAGCCATAGTTCACACGTTCCTGAATGTTTTATCGAAGTATCCAGACACTTTCATAGCCAGAAAAGTCGGCATTGGCAAAGCCACAGAAATTTCTTTCATGGCAGAAGAAGTCCTAAAGCTTGGAGGGCTCAGCACATCGCTAGGAAGGGAAAAGCTGCGCGAGTTTGATTTGACGCTTAGAAAATCGGACAGCCTTTTAAACCCTGGAACAACAGCCGACATAATTGCTGCTGCATTAGCTTTAGCCACTCTAAGCGGGTATAGACCCTAAATTTGAAGCCCCTTTATTCTTTCTCAACCCATCTTTTGTATAGAAGAACTCCAACTGCGTACAAAATAAATGCTGAAATGGCAAGCGTAATCATCGGCTGAAGTATGCCGCTTAAGGTGACGTTTCGAACCATTACATCCCTTATAGCTTGAGCCGCATACGTCATTGGTATGACTTGGCCTATTTGTTGAAGGTATGTTGGAAGATATTCTATTGGGAAATACATTCCAATAAAGAATTGAAGCACTATGGCTATTGTTTTAGCCGCGTTTGATGCTTCTTGTGGTGCTCTGCCAATACAAGATATTATTAAGCCCAAAGCTATTCCATTCATCGAACCTAGAAACATTATGGGCGTCAGCAATGCGAAATTCCAATTTAGTCTTAGAGTCAGCAGAAATATAGCCAAAAACACCATTACCAAAAGTCTTTTTTAAAATGTGTGGCTCATCAAGCGCAACGACTTTTCCTTTATCCATTATTGCAACTTCATCGCAGACTTCGTCAGCTTCATGCATGTCATGAGTGGAAAGAAGCACCGTTTTCCATAACCCTTAAGGTTCTTAATTAGCTCCCAAAATTCTCTTTTCACATTTGGATCAAAGCCCACAGCAGGCTCATCTAAAATAACTATTGGCGGATTGTGAACGATTGACGTCGCCAAATTGGCATGCCTTTTCATTCCTCCTGAAAGTTGCTGGGCTTTTCTGTTCATAAGCTCTCCGATTCCCAAAAATTTAGACAAAAACTCGATTCTTTCTCTAAACTTTTTGGAGTCAAGCGAATACAATGAAGCAGAAAAGGCGAAGTTTTCGCGCACACTTAGCAAGTCATAAAATAATGTTTCCTGAGGGCAAAACCCTATTAAACTGCGAATCTTGTAAGAATCGCTGACTAGGTCAAATCCTTGAACGGTGACTTTTCCCTTGTCAAATTTTCTTAAGCCACAAAGAATTTCCATTAAAGTTGTTTTTCCAGCGCCGTTCGGCCCTAATAATCCAAAAATTTCTCCTTCCTTTACGCTGAAAGAAATGTCGTCGAGGGCTTTAACTTCGCCATAATGCTTTACTAAGCCTTCAACTTCAATAATTATGTTCTCTTTCATCAATTCTCATCCTTAACCTATACTGAACGCTTCAGCAATTGAATCTTCGTCTTAAAAATGTTCCTATCTTGTAGGTGCAAGATAAAAGTTAATTAGGTCAAAATTATGTATGTTTCTTTTCAAAACGCGCATGAAAATTTAGAGTATAGCAATTTTAAAATATCAAGCTGAGGTTGACCAATGGAAAAAAATCAAAAACTACGAGTAACATTGCTTACTGGTAGAACCATAGAGCAGGGTGTGGGAAAAGAGCGTGGAAAATCCTCAAAGGAGTATTTAGAAAGCGTTTCCGTCTGTTATATGGACCCTGAAGACTTGAAGAGGCTTGGCATAAAGGAGAAAACTAACATTATGGTTTCAACAGATTATGGTTCAGTTGTTGTTAAAGCTTTAAAGTCTCTTAGGGCTCCACATCCAAGCGTAATTTTTATCCCTTATGGTCCTTGGGCAAATGTTATAGTTAATCCTGAAACTCATGGAATTGGAATGCCATCTTTCAAGGGGATTCCCGCAGAAGTCGAGCCTGCACCAGACAAACCAGTTTTAAGTTTGGAAGAGCTTCTTGTGGAACAGTTTGGGAAGAAATCTAAATGACTGTTGTTAAGGCTGTGACATGTCCCGTTTGTGGAAGCTTATGCGATGACATAGAATTAACAGTTGAAGATGGAAGAATAGTTAAGGTCAAAAATGGCTGTGCCCTGTGTGAATCGAAATTTCTTGGCTACAACAGCGAGCATAGACTTTTGAAGCCACTAATAAGAAAGAAGGAGGAACTTGTTAAGGTTTCTTGGAAAGAGGCTGTTGGAAGGGCTGCAGAAATTTTGGCTGAAGCTAACTACCCAATATTGTATGGTTGGAGTTCAACAAGCTGCGAAGCCATAAGCTTAGGTCTCGAATTGGCAGAAGAGGTTGGAGGCGTAATTGATAATACATCAGTGGTTTGCCACGGTCCATCAATTTTGAGCATTCAGGAGGTCGGGATTCCATCATGTACGTTGGGACAGATTAGGCATAGGGCAGACCTTGTCGTTTATTGGGGAAGCAATCCTTGGAGTGCTCATCCACGCCACATAGAAAGGTATACGGCTTTTTCGGAGGGACGCTTTGAGAGAAGTGCTTGGAAAGGTTACTTAAACAAGATTAAAGCTTCAATTGTTAGGAAGAAGATCGAGAGTGCGATTAGGAGAGTGTTTTTTAAGGGAAAACCTTCTGCTCCATCAAATATTAGGAATGAGCCTCCTTCAACGCTTCAGAAAGAGGGTAGAAAACTCATAATTATTGACGTCAGAAAAACAAGGTCTGCTGAAATTGCCGACTATTTTATTCAAGTTGAACCAAACAAGGATTATGAGCTTCTCCAGGCTTTTAGGGCATTGATTCGGGACCAAGAAATTGATGTTGACACGGTTGCTGGGGTTCCAGTTGAGTATTTGGAAGAAGTTGCCGACCTAATGATTAGGTGTGATTTTGGAGTGCTATTCTTTGGGCTTGGATTGACCATGAGCAGTGGCAAATTAAGAAACATAGACGCAGCCCTTTCCTTAGTTCGAGACTTGAACATGTGGACAAAATTTGTGATAATGCCAATGAGGGGTCACTTTAACGTTACAGGCGCTAATACTGTTTTTACGTGGCAGACTGGTTACCCCTACGCTGTGGACTTTTCATTAGGCTATCCTCAATATAATCCAGGCGAAACATCAGTGGTTGATGTTCTTCTGCGTAAAGAATCAGACGCAGCCCTAATAATAGCTTCAGATCCAGTTGCAAACTTTCCAAAAGCAGCAGCCGAACATTTGGTTAAAAATCTCCTAATAGTTATAGACCCCCACATGAACGCCACAGCCCAGCTGGCTGATGTTGTTTTGCCTTCATCTTTTGTCGGCATAGAAGCCGGCGGAACAGCCTATCGCATGGACCATGTGCCTCTTCCGCTTAAGAAAGTGGTTGACCCGCCAAGGGGCATACTTTCAGACGAGGAAATTTTGAGGAGAATCCTTGCAGAAGTTAGGAAGATAAAGAAGAGAAGGGCGGAGGAATCCTAAATGGAGCTTTTAATAAGGAATGGCTTTGTTTACGATCCAATTAATGGTGTTGACGGCGAAAAAATGGACATAGCCGTCAAGGATGGAAAAATTGTTGAAAAGGTTAATGAGCGTAAAGCCAGAAAAATAGACGCTTTTGGCATGATGGTTATGCCAGGCGGCGTGGACATTCACTGTCATATTGCTGGTTCTGAAGTGAACAGTGGTAGACTCCTAAGACCTGAAGACCATTTTAGGGATTTTGAGCGCAAGACAGCAGTGACAAGGTCTGGGGTTGGCTATTCAATTCCTTCAACTTTCACAACTGGTTATCGTTATTCAAGAATGGGTTATACAACGATAATGAATCCTTCAATGCCACCTTTAGAGGCTAAACATACGCATGAAGAGTTAAGCGACACGCCAATGGTGGACAAAGCTAGTTATCCACTATTAGGCGATTGGTGGTTTGTACTTGAATACTTAAAAGATGGAAAAATTGAGGAGTGCGCAAGACATGTGGCTTGGATTATAACTTCAACAAAAGGCTATGCCATAAAAATCGTTAATGCAGGCGGCCTCGAAGCTTGGGGTTTCGGCGGCAACGTCCAAAGCCTTGACGACCAAATCCCATGTTTCTGCATAACCCCACGCGAAATCATTCGCGGACTCTGTAAAGTGAATAGGCTTCTTAATTTGCCTCACACAATTCACGTTCACACAAACAATCTTGGGAAACCTGGAAACTACATTACGGCTTTGGAAACTATGAAGTGTATTGAAGATTTAGCCACTGAAAACAAGCCAATAATCCACATAACACATTGTCAATTCTCAGCTTTCAAGGGCGGTGACTGGAGAACTCTGGAGTCGGGAGCGGAGGAAATTGCCAACTACGTTAATGCGCATTCTCATGTCACTTTAGACATGGGTCAAGTAATATTTACAGACACAACAACCATGACGGCTGATGGCCCCTTCCAGTACACGCTTTACGAGTTAAGCGGAAACAAATGGGTTAACCATGATGTAGAAACGGAAACAAGCGCTGGCATAGTGCCTTTCCATTATCTCCGAAAAAGCTATGTCCACGCCATCCAATGGTCTATAGGCTTAGAATTAGCCCTACTAATAAAAGACCCGTGGAAAATTTTCTTAACCACAGATCACCCTAACGGCGGGCCTTTCACGTCATACCCAAGAATTATTGCATGGCTTATGAGCAGAAAAGCTCGAGAAGCAACACTAAAAAAGATTAATCCAAGGGCAAGAAGCAGAAGCCTTCTTCCATCTATAAACCGAGAATTAAGCTTTAAAGAAATCGCAATAATGACGCGGGCTGGACAAGCCAAAGCCTTAGGCTTAAAAGGTAAGGGACATTTGGGCATTGGTGCGGATGCAGACATAGCCATATACAACCTAAATCCAGAAACAATAGACCCTTCAAAGAAGTATCGGATTGTGAGGAAAGCCTTCAAAAGAGCCGCCTACACAATTAAAAATGGGAAAATTGTTTTTAAAAATGGGGAAATTGTGAAACATTTGGACGGCGCCACCATGTGGCTTGACGTTAAAGTCTCTGAACCCGCAAAGATAAGTGAGGATATGCGGCGAAGGTTTAGAGAGTATTGGACTGTTGAATGTGAAAACTATCCAGTAACAGAAAACTATCTTGAAATTTCGCAACCAATAAATGTAGAGGCAAAAGTGTAAAATGATAACTTTAACTCCGAAAAAAGAATTCCGATTTCCAGTAATTGCCGAATGCATAAACCCCGACATTTTCCATGATAAAACAACAAAAGAAATTGAGGAGCTAAAAATCTGGGAAGGAAACAAGCAAAAAATGCTTGGAGAACTCTTCAAAGTTGAAGAAAACAGAACAGAAAATCCGCAAGAAAGGGAAGCCATAACCATAAACGGCAACCTAAACAAAGTCAGAAGAATAGGCGCAGGCATGAAAAGCGGCGAAATCATAATCCATGGCGATGTTGGTATGCATTTAGGCGAAGAAATGAAAGGCGGAAAAATAACCGTTCATGGAAATGTTGGCAGCTGGGCTGGCTCAATGATGAAAAGCGGAACAATTGAAATTCATGGAAATGTCAGCGACTATTTGGGCGCTCCATATCGTGGAAGCATTGAGGGCATGCGTGGTGGCAAAATTGTTGTTTATGGAAATGTTGGTAATGAGGCTGGCGCTTACATGAAGAATGGGTTAATAAAGATTTATGGGAATGCTGGTCAATTTTTGGGTTTGCGCATGCGTGATGGAACAATATTTGTTGAAAAAGATTCTGGTGGAAGGGCTGGAGCGTGCATGAAAGGCGGAAAAATAGTTGTTGGAGGCTTTTTGGAGTCTGTTCTGCCCACCTTCACCATAGACAGTATAAAAGAGAAGGTGAAAATTGAAGAAGGCGAAACAATTGCTGGACCCTTCTACCTATTCATTGGAGACCTCGTTGAAAACGGCGAAGGCAAACTTTATCTTTCCAAAGAAAAGAATCCCCACCTAAACCATTATGAAAGGCTTCTCTAAAGGAGAAAAGATTATGGGAAAAATTTTAAGCGTCAACCGTTTGGCATGGAAAATCTTGGAAAAACTCTGTGATAACGCGGAATTTTATGGCGTAAAAGTTGAAAAAACCAGTTCTAGCGCAACAATTGTGGATGCTGGAGTAAAGGCTAAGGGAGGATTCTATGCTGGAAAACTCATAACTGAAATTTGCATGGGAGGCTGTGGAAAAGCCCAAATAACAAATAAGCAGTATGGCAAAACTGAACTTCCATCAATCTTCGTATACACAGACCACCCGGCCATTGCAACTTTAGG
>JASEJA010000074.1 GCA_030017755.1 Candidatus Bathyarchaeota archaeon | reverse complement strand
GATGAACTGCAAACGCTTAATAGACTTCTCACCAAGAAAAGGGCAAATCTTGTGCTCCTTTACGGTCGAAGGAGAGTTGGAAAAACTAGACTCATTCAAGAATTCATGAAAGATAAGCGTGGACTCTACTTTTATGTTCCCAACGCTGAAGAGAAAACAATTTTAGCCGAGTTCTCACGTGGTGTCGAAACTGAGTTTTTTGAAGGCTTCAGATTTGTTGACTTCGCTTCTTTTATGGAATATCTCGTCAAAAAGTGCGGAGCCAACGGTGTCGTAGCGTTTGATGAATTTCAGAGGCTAACAAACGTTGGCGGAGCCATATCAATGCTGCAGAAGTATTGGGATGAGAAACTGTCCAAAACCAAATGCCTTCTCATTCTCTCTGGCTCTTCAATCGGCTCAATACGAAGAGTAGCATTGAGAGGAGATGCACCCCTTTACGGAAGAAGAACAGCCACCCTGAAAATTGAACCCTTAAAGTATCTAGACCTGTTCGAGTGGTTCAAGAAATATTCGGCAGAAGAACTGGTAACGATCTACGGCAGCTTTGGAGGAACACCAGCTTACCTAGAGCACATAGATAACAATCTAACCGTAGAAGAAAACATTGTTGAAAAAATTTTGAGCAAACGCTCACCCTTGTATGACGAACCTGAAATGCTGCTTATGGAAGAAATCAGGGCCCCACAACGTTACATGGACATACTTTCAGTCATAGCCCTTGGCAAAAACACAATCAGCGAAATCGCTGACGCAACGGGACTGAGCCGAGAGAACGCCACAACATACTTGAAGACTTTGGAGATTCTAGACCTAATCGAAAGAGTCACCCCGGTCACCGAGCCTGAAGCGAAGAGGGGACTATACAGGATGAGAGATCCCTTCTTCAGCTTCTGGTTTGGGTTCGTAAGACCAAACAAGAGGCAACTGGAACTGGGATTAGAGAAAAACGTGTGGCACACCATCAGAGAAGAGTTCAAAGCACATCTAGGGCGAATTTTCGAGGACATATGCGCTGAGGTTTTAGTTGAGATGACAAAGCAAAACCTGCTTCCCGTACAAGTGGAGAAAATTGGAAAGTGGTGGTGGAAAGAAACAGAAATAGACATAGTAGGCCTAGAAAGCAAAGGCAAAAAAGCGTTGGCGATAGAAGCGAAATTGACAGAATTGAACTATCAAGAAGCAAAAAGACTGCTGTCCGAACTGACCGTAAAGGCTAAGCAAATACACAATGTGAAAGAGTGCATCTTAGGAGTGATCGCCAAGAAAATAGAGGCCAAAGAAAAAATTCGAAACGAGGGCTTCATAGCCTTTGACGTCGAAGACATGGCAAACCTACGCAAGCAAAAAGATTAAACCCAATGGGGGCTGTGCCGCCCTAAAAGAACCAAAAGTAACCGTCTTCTGTTTTCTAGAAGCTGAGACGGCTCTACGCAAAATTTACAAATTTATGTTAACATAGTTTGAATAATGGTCTCAATCTAAGCTACCCCACCACTACCGTTGACTGGGGCGCTGGCGTTAATGGCAAAGTTTTAAATGTTTTTGGCATTATGTTTAATCATGGAATACAAAAAAGTTGCTGGTTTCCTATTGTTTGTTGGCGCCGTCCAGTTTGTTTTGGGAATGATTATTTCAGAGGCACTTTATCCAGACTACAGCACTGCAAATAATTATATAAGTGATTTAGGTGTTGGACCATCCGCGTTAATCTTTAACTCTTCAATTTGTTTGTTGGGGTTGTTCATTGTTGCTGGCGCCTACTTTATACAAAAGGCGTTTAAGTCTAAAATTTTCTCGATTTTGTTGGCTTTAACTGGTATTGGCGCCATGGGAGTTGGCATATTCACAGAAGATTATCCACCTCTACATGGAATTTTTTCTTTGATAACATTTTTGTTTGCCGGAATCTCCATAATATTTTCAAGCAAATTCGAGAGACCACCCCTCGCTTACCTCTCCATTATATTGGGCCAACCTCACTTGTTTCGCTCGCTCTTTTTGGTTATGGCGTTTATTTGGGTTTGGGAAAGGGCGGAATGGAGCGTATGATTGCCAATCCAGTCTTGCTTGGCGCCATAGGGCTAGGCGGTTATTTCATTGGCGATTCTAAAAATGGTAAATGAGCGCTATTGCAAAAATTAAGGTAAGTTTAATATGAGAAGAGAAATGTAAAGATGAGTATAATGTATAGGTGAAAAGGTATGGCGTCAAAAAACTTTTAGGAATGTTGAATGATGCAATAGCCAGAGAATTGCAGGTTTCGATACAGTATATGTGGCAGCATGTCCAATGGGGTGGTGTTAAGGGCTTTGCAGTTCAGGATGAATTAAAAAGTATAGCTATAACTGAAATGAAGCATGCGGAAGCCATTGCTGAAAGGCTTTTCTATTTGGGCGCTACCCCAACAACAAAGCCAACTGAGATTGTTGTGGGTAAAACCCTTAAGGAAATGATAACTCGCGATGTCAAAGATGAGGAGAACGCGATAAAGCTTTACAAGGAAATTATAGCCCAAGCACAAAAGGAAAAAGACGAAACCACAGCATTCTTGTTTATGGGCATTCTGAAAGATGAGGAAGAACACCACGATACTTTCACAACACTTCTTGAAGAAATATAGAGCCTAAACTATAGTTTATTGCAACTCCCTATTTTTATCTATATGTGAAATTGGGGGTTATGCTGAGAATTGAGCCTAGAAGAATATTGGAGAAAAAGAAACTTTGAGAAAACAACAGAACCAAAAGGCGACAAGAAAATCTACGTAATCCAAAAACATGCAGCCACGCATTTGCATTACGATTTACGTTTGGAAATGGATGGCGTGTTGAAAAGCTGGGCAATTCCAAAAGAACCACCCACCACACCTGGCATTCGAAGATTAGCTGTAGAGGTTGAAGACCATCCAATTGAATATGCAAACTTTGAAGGCACAATTCCAGAAGGCGAATATGGGGCGGGCACTGTTGAAATTTGGGATAAAGGAGCATATACGCTGTTAGAGCGTAAGGAAGATAAGCTTATTGTAGAAATCAATGGTAATAGGCTTAGTGGCGTCTATGTGCTTATGAGATTCAAGGATAAGAAAAACTGGCTTTTCTTCAAAAAGAAGTAAGAATAAAAGCACTTATTCTTCTTCTTTTTCGGCTTCTCCTTTTTCAACAACTTCGGCTTCGGCGAATCTTCTGCTTATCCTTGTTATTTTTATTTTGATATGGTCGCCGGGTTTGGTGTTTGGTATGAAGGTCACTAAGCCTTGTATTCTGGCTATACCTTCTCCCCTTCGGCTTGTCTCTTGAACGTCAACCTCATATTCTTTTCCAAGCTCCACAGGCTTTGGAGGGAACATGCCTCCGCCTCTTCCTCGTCCTCTGAATCCTCTTCTTTGACCGAAGCTTCTTCTTTCTTCCATCCGTTTTCACCTCTCATTTTGTTAATGAAATGTTTTCCGCGTTTTACTCAACTGTCAGTTTTCCACGTCTTCCGACGTTTAGTTGGATTTCTCCTCTGAAGCTTGTGATGTAGCCGTTTTCCACCTTGACTGTGTCGTTTATGTTTACTTGGTTTATTTGTTCGTTCCACAGGGTCATTTTTATTTTTCCAGTTTCGTCGCTTATTATAGCTGTTGCTACCTTGTATGTTTCATCTTTGAATCTGGATAAAACCTCATGCGCCTCAGATTTCTCTAAGACTTTGGCTTCTATGCTGACGTTTTTCATTCCGTTTCGCAAAGCCCTTATTTTCAATTTTGTCCTCCGTTAAGCTATTTTTTCCGCGACGGCAAACTTTTCCCGAACAGTTAAAATTCTAACTTTAACGCGTTCGCCTATTTTGCTGCGGGGCACGAAAATCAGATAGTTTTGGATTCTTGCTATTCCGTCGCCTCTGCTTCCAATGTCGTCTATGACAACTTCCAGTTCCTGGTTTTCTTTCACGGGCGCCATTTGGAAAAAGGGTCTTGATGAGCGGAATCTACTGTGGCTTCCATATCTCCTTGGTTTTCTGGGAGCGTTTTTTGTTTTTTCAGGCAGCCTTCTTGGCATATCGTGTTTTCGTCCTTATCGCGGAACCAGCCTTTTCCACCACAAAACCCATGCGCTTGTTTATTGACATGAGCTTTTGGTATGGCTAGATACATGCAGAAAAGCCACTCAACAATATAAATCTTGCTAAGCATCTATTCGTAACGTAATGCCTCAACAGGGTTTAGTTTTGCGGCTTT
>JASEJA010000073.1 GCA_030017755.1 Candidatus Bathyarchaeota archaeon | reverse complement strand
TCAGCCATAAAAGGGATGTTGCGGAAATGTCCATTCGTCAGCCCATTGTTTGCGTGCTTGGGCATGTGGATACTGGTAAGACTTTACTTTTGGACAAAATCCGCAAAACAAGCGTTCAAGCTCGAGAGGCGGGAGGGATTACACAGCATATAGGTGCAAGTTTCTTTCCAGTTGACACGCTTAAGCAACTTGTTGGTCCGCTTTTGTCAATGGTTAAGGGTGAGTTGGAAATTCCTGGTTTGCTTGTTATTGACACGCCTGGACATGAAGCGTTTACTAATCTGCGCAAGCGAGGTGGCAGCGTCGCCGACATAGCTATTCTTGTCATTGATATTTTGCGTGGTTTTGAGGCTCAAACTTATGAGTGCATAGAAATTTTGAAGGCACGTAAGACTCCTTTTCTTGTAGCTGCGAACAAGATAGACCGCATCCCAGGGTGGAATTCTTATCCAGACACGCCTTTCATGAAGGCTTATCAAATGCAAGACACTTATGTGAAGCAGGATTTGGATAATAGGCTATATGATATTATTGGAGTTTTTTCACGTCAAGGTTTTAGGGCAGACCGTTTTGACCGCATAAGAGATTTCACGAAAACTGTGGCTATTGTGCCTACAAGTGCAAAAACTGGCGAGGGAATAACGGAGCTTCTTATGGTTTTGGTTGGTTTGACACAGCAGTATTTGAAGAAGGAGTTGCAGACAACCCGAGGACCAGCGAAAGGCACTGTTTTGGAGGTTAAGGAAGAACCTGGTTTGGGTTTGACGCTTAACACTATAGTTTATGATGGGATACTGCGTAAGGATGATTTAATTGTTGTTGGCGGCAAAGAAAAACCTATAATAACACGGATTAGGGCTATTTTGGTTCCCAAACCCTTAGACGAGATTAGGGACCCGCGTGACAGGTTTTCTTCTGTGGATTCTGTTTCTGCGGCTGCTGGAGTGAAGATTGTTGCGCCGGATTTGGAGGGAGCCTTGGCTGGGGCGCCCTTGTATGCTGTTGGTGAGGGCGAAAAGGTGGATGAGTATGTTAAGGCGGTTTCTGAAGAGATTGAGCGTATACGGATTGCCACCGATGTTGAAGGTGTTGTTTTGAAGGCTGATACGCTGGGTTCTTTGGAGGCTATTGCCGAAAACCTAAAACGTAATAATGTGTCGGTTCGGCTGGCGGATGTGGGGGATGTTTCAAAAAGAGATGTTACAGAAGCTTCTGTCGTTAAGGAACATGAGCCCTATTATGGGGTTATTTTGGCTTTTAACGTTAAAGTTTTGCCTGACGCCCAAGAAGAAGCAAACTCTAAAGGTGTCCAGATTTTTCAGGAAAAAATAATTTATCATTTAACAGAAAATTACTTAAAATGGCTTAAGAGTCAACGAGAAGCAAAGATTGATCAGGAATTTGCGAATCTGGTTAAACCCGCCAAAATTCAGATTATGGAGGGCTATGTTTTCCGAAGAGCCAAACCAGCCATTGTAGGCGTGGAAGTGTTAGCGGGAAAGATTAAACCTAAACTTGCGCTTATAAGGGCTGAGGACGGCGAAGAAATAGGCGAAATCCAACAAATCCAAGAGAAAGGCAAAGCCCTATCAGAAGCAAGCAAAGGCATGCAAGTAGCTATAAGCCTTGACAAGCCAATGGTTGGAAGACACATATTCGAAAAAGACATCCTATACGTAAAAGTGCCAGAACAACACGCAAAACTACTTCAAACACAGTTCATGGATAAACTATCATCAGACGAGCAAGAAACACTAAACGAATACACAAACATAATGCGCAAGAAAATGGCATTCTGGGCAGCGTGAAATGTTAATAAGACGCTATACCGTTTATTATTTTGCTGGTGGAATGCGGTGAAAGTTGGCGTCACCATACATAAAGAAGGCGAATGGTATGTGGCAATAGACCCAGTAACTGGAGTGGCTAGCCAAGGCAAAAGCATAGACGAAGCCCTTAAAAATTTTCAAGAAGCATTTGAATTATGGTTTGAGAACGCAGAAGAATGGGAAAAGGAACGAGCAATGAAAGGCGAACCAGTCGCAACCATGGTTATTGAAATAAAAATTTAAATTTTCTCAGCTAATTTAGCAAATTCTTCTACCGAAAGCCCAGCTTGAAAAAGGATTCCTCTAAGAGTGCCGATGGCTATCTCTTTATGTTTAGGAACAACAACCGTTCGCTTCTTGTCCTTATAAAAGCCCTTTAGCACAATGTGGCTACCTTTCTGTCTAACAACTACAAAACCAAGCTTGCCTAACACTTTAATCACAGTTCTATATGAATATGGTTTAAGTTTCAATATTCTCACTTAAAATATAGCTCTTAAACTGAATGATAATAAAAGACTTTATTTTCTACACAAAACCCCATAATAAGAGAACACTTTTCTTACTATTGGTTTTTAATGAGTAAATAACATAGTAAAAAAGAAAGCACTACTCTAGGCAGCTGACCCTAATGTTTAGGAAGGCTGTAAAGATTGAGCAAATATTTTATATTGATATTGAGGGATGCCCTCCCAAACTTCTTCGAGCTCCTCAATCCTAAGAATTTTGAAGAAAGGATTTAGTAACTTGTTGACTTCAAGTTTTGAAATTCCATGCGCCTTATTTTTATCTGAAAGAATCTTTAAAAAGAAGTAGCCCTCTGGCTTCAAAACTCTTGAAATTTCAGCGAGGTATTTTCTTTTATTTGCAATAAAGTTTATAGTATTTATATCTATTACCACGTCAAAGACATAATCTTTACACTTTATTCTTGTTACATCGCCTGTCTCAAGCGTTACCTTATATTCAACTCCAGCTTCAGTAATCCATTTTTTAGCTTTCTCAATGGCTACTGAGGAAATATCTATGCCGTAAACTTTGAAGCCAAGTTTAGCTAGATATACGGCATGTCTGCCCTCTCCACACCCTGCATCAAGCACAAAAGCTTCATTGACACCTTTAGCCATCAAAAACTCGGCGAACTGCACAACAGCTGAAGAAGGATTGGCTCCCCACATTAACCTCTTCTTCTTCTGATAAAAATCTCGATAGATTTTGTTGTATATAAGAGAAGCTAATAACGATGAAAGTTTTTTCATGGTCTTACAAGTGATTAGGTTCATTAAACCTAATAAATTTTCTTAGGATAGTAGGTGTATGTTTCCTATTCGGGTGTGTTTTAGGTGTTTTTCCGCTGCCTTTTGACATTCCAAAGCTTGTTTTCTGGTTGTTGTTAGTAAATCATTCATGACATAGCATGGATAAAACGCCAAAAGCGTATATGGAATTTCTGGGCTTATCTGACTTATGAATTTGGCAATGTTTTCCACTTCTTCCGCATCCACGTAGCCTGGCACAAGCAATGTGCTAGCCGTTAGCATTGGTAGTTCCCTTCGTTTTTCATAGTATTTTTCTCCTATCATGCGAAAGTTTTCGAGGGTTGGCTTGTTTGATACTCCGCAGAGTGCAATTGCCAACTCTTCGCTCCAAGCCTTCAAATCAAATTTTATGTTGCCACCACTTTCAAGCGCACATTCCGCCGCCCGCTCCGCCAAATGAGGATTCATATACCCATTTGTTTCCCAGCAAACACGCAAAATACGATTTTCAGCCTTAGCCTTCTCCAAAGCCAAACGGCTTGTCTCCAGCGAATGAGGCATCTGCGGAGACGGGTCGCCACCAAAATAGCAAATACAAGAAACATGCTTGTCTAAGGCTTTAGCGGCTAAGGCTTCTGCACTCATGACTGGTTTATGTTTTACTGATAGATTGCGGTAATGCCAGTTTTGGCAGAATAGGCAGTCGTAGCTGCAAGCGCCATAAAAAACAGCCAAATTCAAATAGCCATATTCAGCTTCTGGTTTGTAAGCGTACCGCGGATAACCAGCGCCCGTACAGCCTGGACAAAACCACCAGCTTACGCAGTTTGTTGGCAAAGCATCATAATACCATTCTAAAATGCCCTGCTCCGCCGTGCCGCCGAAACGAACCAAACGCCCACCAACATTCCAAACAAGCCCACAGAAACCGCTGTTGCCAACGCCAATAACACAGTTGTTAGCACAAACCCCACACGCAAGTCCACCCTCATCCTTCGGCGGTTTCGAAGGCAAACCATAAACACCACGGCTTTTCGCATGCGCTTCATCCGCAATTACGAGCGCCTCTTCGGGCTTCTCTCTTATACATTTGAGGCAAACACCCAAATTTCCCGATATTACAGGCGAACTTTCACCGCAAACCCTACATTTTCCCATAACAAACTCAAAA
>JASEJA010000072.1 GCA_030017755.1 Candidatus Bathyarchaeota archaeon | reverse complement strand
ACAATAATAGACCAAAACACCACATCCAACACATAATAAAAACCAAATAAACAGCTATCCCCTTTTTACATACATACGCCCAAGCAAACCCAAAACTTTTACCCTCCAAAACAAAAATACAATAAAGGCGAAAAAATGTCAACAATAAGCAACACCCTAAAAAGAACAAGCGACATCCTAAAAAACGGAGCCACAAAACAAATCCTAGAATACGAAAAAAGCTTCTCAACAATCCAAAACCTCTACAATAATTTACTCTCAAACCTAATAAAAACAAACTTCAACCAAAAACAAGCCCACCAAACAGCCAAAAACTTCTTCGGAACCACAAACTTACGCTTCGCAGGAATAGACGGAACCATGTACTCAAAACCACTATTCGACCTAGTCATATTCTTCGGAGGAGCCTACGCCTCAACAGGCACCATAACCCTCCAAGAAAACAACAAACCCAAAATAGAATACGACGAAAAAACTCTGCAACAAACAGCAGGCATATCAAGCGTAGTACCCATATACGTCAACGAAATTCCAGACATAGACCAAACTTTCTTCGCCACAGAACAACCAGAAGAAATAAGCCTAAACAAGCCGTTAATGGATGAAACAATAATAAACAACGCCACCATCGCCAACTGGATAATGACCCTCGCAGAATACTATTTAGCCTACAAACTCGCCACAGACCAAAACCAAAAAACCCACATAATCCTCCTAGACAGAAGCCTATCCATAGAAAGGGCAAGCCTCCTCTACGACACATCAAAACGGGAATTATGGGAAAAGAAAAGCAGTATCCTCGGATACAAAATCGACAACGAACCAATAGACGTTAACGACCTAACCATAGCAAGACAATACGTTCACAATCCAGCCTTAGGTTTACCACCACAAAGGGCAGACTACCTACGCTATGCAATAATCCACATAGCCAACCAAAAAGAAGGCTTAACAGTAACACAAATTCTAAAAGAGTTGGGTATAACAGACGAAAAAAGAACAAAAAGAGTAAAAAGATACATAAAGCATCTGGTAAAAAGGGACATTTTAAAGGAGAAAAATGAAACTTACACGCTGAATCCAAAATATGCTAAAACATGGGAACACATCAGAAAACTTGTAACAAGCCTTGGCGACCGCTTCTTCTTCACAAAAACCTCAGAAACAACAAGCCTAATGAAAATTTTGAAGGATGGAAAAGAACATTGGCTAACAACCATTGACATTGCTTTTCTAATACTTTTCACATTGCAAATGCTCATGGAAGAGTGCTGGAATAGGCATGTATTGCTAATAGGCATCACGAAGGATACTGCTGCAAGGGATTTCAAAAGACAACTTATCCCAATAATGAACAATGAAGGCTTGTTAAAGGCAAACATTACGCCGGAAGAATTTGAGAAACTGCCCAACACAGATCGCATGATACTCCAATCCACAAGCATCTTCAACCCAGAAAAAATCAAACCACCATGGAGCATCATCGAATACGATTCAGCCTACAGAACAATGATTCCAGACAGACAAGGCAGAAAAGGATACGCTTCAGGCGCCATAAAAAACAAGATAGGCTTAGAAAAAACTTTCGTAAAAACTTATGTGCAGTTAAGCCAAGCAAAAACAGACCCGCTCTTGCGCAGCAATGTCCTCTTAGTGGATCGTTTGGTTTATCCAGAATATGATTATAAGCCAGAAAATGTTGTGGAGTTCTGGAATGAGTTGAGTAATGGAACGAAGGAAAGTGTGGAAACGATTTTGTTTGTGAATAAGGATGTTCCAAATGAAATTCAGAACTTGGTAATGATTATTTTGGAGGCTATGGCGCCTTCCAGCATTCCAGAAGCTTTCGGGCACAACAAGCCATTGTTTATTGCGGATAAGGTTGCAAAGTGGAATTATAACCAGTTCAAGCGCATAGTGGATACGACGGCGGATTGGATATTCAATAACCATAAATTGAGAAAGTTCATATTTTACATGAGCACTTTTAGGGAAAGGAGGGCTACAATTGAGGCAGCAAGAAGAGAACAGTTTTAACAGCTTCTGTTTCACAGATTTTGATGGCAGATTCCGCGCTAGACTGGCGGGTGTTATACCACGGTTTTTTGCTGTAGCCGAGGAGACTAAGCTTGCTGGCACAAGCGCGCGTTATCAGTGTCGCATTAAGGTTGAGTATCAAAAGGATTTGATGGGGCTTTTAGAAGAGGGCATGCTTTTGGCTGTTAAGAACTTTAAGGAAGCTGGAGAGGATGAGGAACGGTTTACGCTTATGGAGATTAGCCGCGTTTGGCCGGAACACTTTGGTTTACGGGGTTTGTCGGATCATGGTTATTATCCTATGCAGTTTGAGATTATCGAGCAGTCTGAAGAGGATTGGCAGACTGATGACAAGTCTACGATGATGGTTCAGATAGACGCCATACCAATAAATTATGATTTAATTATCAACGGAAAATGCGAATTCGAGTTTGTAAAGGGCTTCTCCTATCCAGTTGTGGGCAGCCCCGCCTACCTTTTGAATGGTGAAATGATAAATCGAATGTATAACCAGAAAATCGCTGAAAAATTGGGAATAGACCCCTCCAAAACCGTTGGCGACGCCCGTATGGATCCAAGGCTTGGTTTAATAAAAATGTTTCAAGCAAGCAGAACCATAATTCCAATATATGTGGATTTTGAGAAGCTTGTGCGTTACCATTTTGGCGTTTTCGCCTTTACAGGCGGTGGAAAAAGCAATCTAATGTCGAATATTTTGAGACGACTGTTATATCATACTGAGCAAACGAAAATCGTGGTTTTTGACATAAGCTGCGAATACGTATTTCTTTTGCTTGACGTTCTAACGGATCCAGCGATTTCTGCAAAGGTTATTATGGAAAATAGGATAGACTCCTTAGAGCAGTTCTTCAATTCCGTTGTAAAACCAAGGGAGTACGAAACTGACGAACGGATTAAGAAGGGATTAAAATGCATAATGGATCAAAGCAGACTTTTCTATTATAACCGACCGAGGAGGAAAGTTCCAACCTACAGCGAGTTCATGGAGGAGTTGAGCGACCAAAGGAAGGGTTCTGCTGACAAGCCAAATTATATGAATGCTATTGACGAGGTTCGTGATGCCATATTGGAGTATATTGAGGAGCATGGGCTTATGGAAAATCAAGAGGTTAGCGAAGATTTTGTGAAATATATAGACCAAGTAGCCAGAGCCAAAGTTGAAGAGTTTAAGGTTCATGAAAAAAGTGGTTTGTATGCTTGGGCAACTACAAGAAGCATGCTTTTGGATAGGATAAAGAGAAGGAATGAGATTGAAGAGAAGGAGGCTGGCGGATTAACTATAAAGAAAATTCGAGAGTTGCTGGAAGACAAAACAACAAGGCTTATTTGCATTTCAATTTCAGACCCGTTCACAATAAAAGACTTGGTGATAACACTGACGCAGGATTTGCTTGTTCGTAGAAAACGCAGATTCCAAGTTAAACCATACATACTTCTGGTTTTTGATGAAGCCCAAGAATTCATACCAAGCGGAGCTTCAGGTATAGATGCCAAATGTTCTGGGCATGTTGAAACTTTGCTTAGGCAAGGGCGCAAATATGGTTTAGGTGTTTGCATAGCTACACAACGCATAGCCTACTTGAATACTAATGCTTTGCAGCAGTTGCACACATATTTTGTTGGCACTTTGCCACGCCCATACGATAGGCAACTGGTCAGCGAAACCTTCATGATAGATAAAGGCATATTAGAGAAAACATTGGAGTTTGCGCCTGGCGAATGGCTTCTGTCAAGCTACATAGCGACTGGCATGGAAAACGTGCCAATATTCATAAAGGCGGATAACGCAGAAAACGAAATAGAAAAATACCTAAAAGAAAATGTTTAAATCCGTTACAACCGTGATTCTACACTCCGCATCTTTTGAGCAAGCGTTGCCATCTTAGGTCTGTTATCCGCTGTATTTCTTCAAGAATTTTCTCGAATTGCGGAGTAAACAAGTGCCTAAACCGTCCCTGCACTTCCAGATACTCTTTCACAGGCTTTTTCTTTTGCGGATTTAAGGCGAAAACTTTGCTTGGCGTTGAAAGCTGATATTCGCCGTTTACTGCCTCCCATAATGGGAAAATGCATGTTTCCACCGCCAAACGTGAAAGCTCTATTGTTTTGGCTGGGTCGCTTCGCCATCCGCGGGGGCATGGCGCGAAGACATGCAGAAATGCTGGTCCGTTTACTTCTAAGCCTTTTCTCACTTTTGTTATTAGGTCTCGCCA
>JASEJA010000071.1 GCA_030017755.1 Candidatus Bathyarchaeota archaeon | reverse complement strand
CTCATTAAACTTCATTGGACGAATACGGCTAAGAGGCAGACGAGAAGCGGATGCTGATGGCGCAAAGATAGCAACAAAGAATGCAACCAATATTAGAACAGACGCTACCTTTTTCATAATTTTCCCTCACTTAAAATTGTAACAAAGATTATTAAGAGTTATGAAAAACGTTTCTATGTAACGAGAATTCAAAAAGGTTATATGCTGCTAATGCTATTTTGGTGTATTTGCGGGTGCAATGTGATGAAAGGTGACCGCCAAATTCCAAGCTAATTCTGAAAAATGGCTTACAACGGATTATCGCCCGCTCGAAATTGAAAAAGAAATCCGCGAATTATGGAAAAATAATAAAATCCTAAAGAAACTAATAGAATTTAGAGAGAAAAATAACATTGGCTTTTCAGGCTGGGTTGAAGGACCACCAACATTGAACGGCATACCCCACGTTGGACACGCCAGAGGCCGCCTAATGAAAGATTTGCGCTTTCGCTGGAAGACTATGCAGGGGTATTTTATGCCCTTCTGGGCTGGATGGGACTGTCAAGGCCTGCCAGTGGAGCTTGAAGTTGAGAAGCTTTTAGGCGTGAAAAACAAGCGCGAATTGTTGGAAAGGGTTGGCGAAGAACTCTTCATAGAAGAATGTAAGAAGGCTATTATGAAATATCATAGAGAATGGGTTGAAGCTGACGAAAAGCTTGGCATATTCATAGACCAGGAAAGGGCTTACTGGACGTACAAGGATGAGTATATAGAGCGTGAGTGGCAATATTTAAAACGGGCTTGGGAGCAAGGCTTGCTGGAAGAAGGGTATTATGTTGTTGCGTATTGCCCCGGCTGCCAAACAAGCCTAAGCAGTGCAGAAGTGGGCTACGAAGACTCTTATAGAGAGGTTGAAGACCCATCCCTTTATTTCAAATTTAAAGTGACTGCCAGCGAAAACGAATACTTTCTTGTTTGGACAACAATGCCCTTCACAATAGTAACAGACACGCTTTTGGCCGTGCATCCAGAAGCCGAATACGCCAAGGTTAGGGTCGGCGAAGAAGTTTGGATAATGGTTAGTCAACGTGTTGAAGCAGTTATGCAAGAATTAGGCATAGAAAAATACGAAGTAATCGGAACGGTTAAGGGCAAAAATCTTGAAGGAACAAAGTACGAGTATCCACTTAAAGACATGGTTCCAAAACTGGCCGAACTAGAAAAAACGCATGAGTTGGTGCATAGGGTTATATGCGAAGACTTCGTGGACGTGAACACCGCCACAGGCGTTGTGCACCAATCGCCAGGAAACGGCGAAGAAGACTTTTTCGCCGCGCAAAAGCGTGGCGTTCCCATATTTGCGCCCTTCGACGACGAAGTGAAATTCACGGCTGACGCTGGAGCTTTTCAAGGCATATTTGCACGAGACGCCGACCAAACGGTTATCGAAGAACTTCGAAGGAGAGGATTGTTGGTCAAAGCTGAAGCAATAACGCATGAATATCCGACATGCTGGCGTTCCCACCACAAACTTGTTTGGCTTGCAAGAAGGGAATATTTCCTAAGAACAGACAAGATAAACAAGAAAGTTGTGGAAGCAGCGGAAAAGGTTGAATATTTCTTTGAAGGTCCAAAAAACCGTTTTCTCTCCTTCCTTAAGGAAGGAAAGCCATGGTGCATATCAAGGGAACGTGTTTGGGGTACACCATTGCCCATATGGAAATGCGAAAAATGCGGAGCCAAAACCCTTGTGGCAAGCAAAAAAGAACTATTGGAAAAAGCCATCGAAAAGCCAGAGGGCTATTTTGAACTTCATAAGCCATGGGTTGACCGCGTAACCATAAAATGCGAAAAATGCGGAGGAACTATGCGCAGAGAACCGTTCGTTTTAGACACTTGGCACAACAGTGGAGCCTCACTCTACGCTAGATTTACAGACGAAGAATTTACGAGATACGTGCCAACAGACTTCTTAACAGAAGGAATAGACCAAACAAGGGGTTGGGCAAACTCGCTTCTTCTAGAGCATGTGATATTGACTGGTAAGGCAGAAGCCCCCTACAAGGCGTTTCTATTTCAAGGTTTAGCCCAAGATGCAAAGGGCAGAAAAATGAGCAAAAGCCTTGGAAACGTCATAGAAGCAAAAAAGCTTTTAGAGAAATATTCAGCAGACGTTTGCAGATTCTACATGTTAAGAAAATGCAGTCCAGTAGACTTCATAAACTTCGACGTTCAAGAGTTAAACCGCCGCCCATACCAGGTATTGTCTACGCTTTATCATTTGAACAGGTTTTTCGTGCAAAACGCCGAATATGATGGTTTCAACCCTCAAAAGCATACTTTAAAATGGGCTATGGAAGAGAAACAGCTTAAAAATCCAGAATTTTGGCTCTTATCAAAACTTCAAAGCGCCATAAAAGAGTATACATCAAAACTGGAGACATGTGAGTTCAACTTTGCCCTTGCAACTTTAGAGGACTATGTCATAGAAACATTAAGCA
This sequence comes from Candidatus Bathyarchaeota archaeon, assembly GCA_030017755.1. GTDB lineage: Archaea > Thermoproteota > Bathyarchaeia > Bathyarchaeales > Bathycorpusculaceae > JASEJA01. The sequence goes on along the minus strand of JASEJA010000071.1, from coordinate 1,817 downwards.
GACTTTACGTACCAATGGTTCGGAAAGAATTGTGGACAGACGACCCACAAACCCTAAACAGAAGACTCGCCATATACGCAACCCTATGGCATACTCTAAAAACCCTAACGCTTCTCTTCAACCCCGTAACGCCATACTTAAGCGAAGCCCTATACCAAAAAATCTACAAAAAACTCGACCCAAACTTGCCCGAATCCGTGAACTTTGAAAGCTGGCCGAAACCAGAAGAGAAATTATTAAACAAAGCTTTAGAAGAAGACTTCGAGACATTATTTAAATGTGTTTCAATGGTTTATTCCGTTCGGCAATCAGCCAAACTAAAAAGAAGATGGCCCCTCCGCAGAGCGGTTGTTGTAGCTCCAGAAAAAATTTGCACAGCGCTTAAAAACTTTGAAGAATTATTCCTTGAACTTGCAAACGTAAAAACAGCAGAATACACACAAGAACAACCAGAATATGTTTCTCTCGGCGATTGGGCTTCACCATCAGAAGACAACATAAAAGTATTTTTAGACACCCACCGCGACGAAAGTTTAATTGGCGAAGGCTTAATGCGAGACATAGCCCGAAGAGTCCAATCTTTAAGGAAAGAGCTGGGTTATGTGCCAACAGACATTTTGGAAGCCGTTCACATAGCTGAACTGGATAAAGAGAGCATTAAACTGTTAAGGCCGTATTTGAAGGAAATGGAGGAGCTTGTCAGAGCCAAGAGCGTTCACATACACGAAAGACGCGAAGAAGTTGCAGTTGAATGGCATGAACACCGATTGGATGACAAGAAAGTCTACTTAGCTATTTCTTAAAAACCATGTTTGCAACATTTAAAATGTATAACCCTAATCTTGTCTGTCCCTTGGAAGGGAGTCCCATCCAAGAACTCGCCAGTAAGCGTCAAAGAAACTTTCATAGACTTTCTCTTGCAAACCGTCTCATTCAAAGAAGCTTTTATTAAATTCTATGACCGCCGTTCTGTTAAATTTCAAAATAATCAAATTTAAACACTTACAGATTACATAATGCCTCTGGTCGGCGGGTACTGTTCCATTCAACAATACTGATGAAACATCAACATCGCTTACGTTATACTCTTTTGGAACCCTAACAATGGCGGTAATCCACTTCCCCCTACTCTTAAGGTTCAACGTTCTAGGATAATAACGCACACAAACATGAACGGGCGTTAATGCAGCAAGGACAAAATCTTGAAAATCTGCATCACCTAAACTCCACAAGTCTTCCCAAGCAATTATGTATCCTGACGCCTTCGGATTCACAAAAACTAAAGCATGGTCTTTTCCATCCTCGTTTCGCCAAGCCTCAGTACAAAAATAGCCTTCTGGAGAACCCAAGCATAAGCCGAAGTTTTCTTCAGCTAAGAAATACGTAGTATCGTTAACTGTGTTCTCTCCAAGAAACAAAAGATTCAGCTGTCCATCACTTACCAAATACCAACTCAGATTATTCATAGGTGCATAAAAGGCAATTTCAGCCAGAAGACTAATCCTATAATATCCAGCCTCAAAAACTTCAATTCCAGTCTCATCCATTGTAACGTTAATGGCATAACCATGCTCATCGAACCACTCCTGCAAAGTTGGTTCACCATAAACTGTTAAACCTTCTGGAGATGCACCCACAGCAGAGTTAACCGCTAAACCAAAACTGAGCAACTCAAACAGAACCATAACTGCCAAAAATAAGCTACATGTCAACACGAATTTTCTCATTTTCCGCCTCCCCAAACATAAAATTTGCATAGACTAATAAAAACACAAAAGGAATAAAGTTACAGAAGAAACCTCTATACGCATATACTA
>JASEJA010000070.1 GCA_030017755.1 Candidatus Bathyarchaeota archaeon | reverse complement strand
AAAACCATTAGCTGGTTATCCCATATATTTGCGTATTTGTAGTCTAAACCTATCTCGCCTATAGCAATTAACGCCTTATTGTTTCTTTGTTCACAAATAAAATAAACTGTTTTTTGAAGTTCATCATCTGTTAAACTGTTCACATTCCAAGGGTGAATACCCAATGCAGCATAAACGGTTCCTGAATATTCTTCTGCAAGTTTAAGGCTTCTTATGCTTGTTTCTAAGCTCATAGAATTAGAAACCAAAGCAACAACATCTGAGCGTTTAGCGTCAGTTATAACATCATCTATATGCTCTGAATACTCCTCATCTGAAAGATGAATATGAGAGTCAATGAACTTCATATGGAACCCTGCGGCTTTATTAAAATGCTTAAATTTTGCTTTTAAAATTTCCTTTTTGTTTGAAAGAATTTCCTATGCGGGTTTGTTTTCGGAAAATAGAGAACAATAAACGTTAAATATTGATTTAAATAGAAAAAAGGCTCGGAGGAGTGTTTATGGCTGATTTAGAGTTGGCTGTGGCTCCCATGCATAGAATATGCAAAAAAGCTGGAGCTGACAGAGTAAGCGAAGCAGCAGCCAAAGAACTTGCTAAAGCGTTAGAAGAAATCGGCGTGAAAATAGCCAAAGAAGCCTTAGATTTTGCGATGCATGCAGGAAGAAAAACTATAAAAGCAGAAGACATTGAAATTGCCGCAAAAAAAGTTATGAGCCGATAACTTTCTTTTATAAGCATCTCCTTTCTTTTTCAAAACCTAAATTTTATTTTCGATTAGATTTTCTGTGAAGTGTCCCAGAGGAATTGGAAGTAATCTCTTGCAAACTGCACCAAACCAACATGATTGCTCCAAATCACAAGGCTCGGCTTTTCCTCGCCTAAAAACAACATAGCCTCTTTTCCATCCACGATTATTCCGCCACCAAACATTTTATCCCTAAATCGCAATTCCGCCATATCCTTAAACTTTTTAAGGTCATTCCATTCTTCTGGTTTTCCAGCAACCATAAGTTTGATGTTTAAGCGAGTTTTCTGAAGAACCTCTAAGGGAAGGGTTGTTGATGCAAGTGTGTCTTTGGCGAAATTTGGTGCAGCTATCATTATTTCTTTTGTGGCTTTTCTTAAGGTTTCTTCAAGCTTAGCCATAACTGCTTGTTGACCGTGCAATATGAGTATGTCTGGACGTTCCACAAGCTCCCTTTTCTCGTATAAAGGTTGTAATTGGCTAACCATTGTTTGTTTCCAACTTTCATATTTGTCTTCAAGTTTGATTTTTGTTGTTGCTAAAGCTTCCAGGGGCGGTAAAGGATAGTATTTGTTTGGGCGGCTCTCTACACTTTTAATCCATCCCTTTTCTTTAAGAGAGTTTAGGACTTCATAGATTTTTGAGTAGGGCACTTTTGCTTTCTTGCTTATTTCCATGGCTGTCATTTGCCCACCCTCAAGCAGAGCAAGATAAGCGTCAATTTCGTAAGTGTTCAATCCAATTTCTCGCAAAATCTGTTTACTTTCTTCAGTTATGGACAACCTAAACCCCTCAATCACCTTATGAAAAGTTTGGAAACCTTATTATATCCTTCTTTAAAATCTTCAAAACACTGCTTAATAGCTTGGTGAACACATGAAAATCATTAAAGAAACAGAAAGTTTATGTCCTGAATGCCTAAAAGTGTTAAAGGCTACTATTTTTGAAGAAGGGGGCAAGGTTTACATAAAAAAGGAATGCCCACAACATGGCTTTTTCCAAGAAGTATACTGGTCTGATTATGAACAGTATTTGCGAGCTGAAAAATTCAGATACGACGGCGAAGGCTTAAAAAATCCTAGAACAAAAACCGTTAACGGTTGCCCATACGACTGCGGCATATGCCCACAACACAAATCCCACACAGCTCTAGCAATTATTGACGTAACAAATCGCTGCAACCTTAAATGTCCCGTCTGTTTCGCTAACGCTGCAGCCGCAGGATACGTTTACGAACCAACAAAAGAAGAAGTTCGAGGAATGCTGGAAAATTTACGCAAAAATGACCCTGTTCCGGCTACTGCCCTCCAGTTTTCGGGTGGTGAACCAACAGTCCGCAATGATCTTTTCGAACTTATTCGAATGGCTAAGGAGCTTGGTTTTAGGCATGTGGAAGTTAATACGAATGGGCTTCGACTAGCACAAAGCGTTGATTATTGTAAGGGCTTGAAAGAAGCTGGAATGAGCACGGTTTATTTGCAGTTTGATGGATTAACATCCGACGTTTACAAGTTTATTCGTGGAATAGACTTGTTGGACATTAAAATGAAAGCTATTGAAAATTGTCGCAAAGCCGGAATTGACAGCGTGGTTTTGGTTGTCACATTAATTAAGGGCGTAAATGACGTGCAACTTGGCGACATCATACGTTTTGCAGTGCAAAACTTCGATGTTGTGCGTTGCATAAACGTTCAACCAGTTTCTCTCTGTGGTAGACTTCCTCAAACAGAAAGGGAGAAAATGCGCATAACAATTCCAGACTTTATGCGGTTAGTGCAAGAACAAACCAGCGGCAAAATTAAAATGTCAGACTTTTATCCAGTGCCAACAGTTGTGCCAGTCTCCAAAGCTATTGGCGCCTTAAAAGACAAAAGATACGTGGAGTTCACCGCGCATCCACATTGCGGGATGGCAACGTATATATTTGTTGAGAATGGCAAAATTGTGCCAATAACACGTTACGGAAATGTGGACAATTTCATTAAAACAATGCAGAAAGTCTATGAGGATGCTTCAAAAGGAAGCAAAAACAAGGCAAAACTGCGCTTGGTTGGAGCTTTACGCCATATTAAGTTTAGTTTTCTAAGAAAACATGTTTGGGGCGTATTAAAGGAAGGAAGCTACGAAGCTTTAGGGAATTTACAAAGAAAATCTATACTGCTTTCAGCAATGCATTTCATGGACCCGTATAACTTTGACTTAGAAAGAGTCCAACGGTGCGTAATCCACTATGCGATTCCAGATGGACGCATAATTCCCTTCTGCACAATGAATTCCATTCACCGCCCAGAAATTGAAAAGAAACTTGGAACGTCAATTAAGGAGTGGCAGAACAAGCATAAGGTTGAAATATCCCAGTATGCTTAAGCGTAGAAAACCTAAAGAATCACGAAAACTCTTTCAGTTAATGGAAGCTGGTTAGAATGGGTGGTAAAAAGAAGCTTAGCTTAACGCAAATGGAGCGTATGCAGCTTAAGAAAGATGAGGAAGAGAAAAAGAAAAAGGAAAAAGCAGCCGCACCTAAAGAAAAGAAGCCCTCTGTAATAGTTCCACCAGACCCGAAAAGCGAAAAAATTGTTAGCGAATTGAAGAAGATGAACGTCTTGACACCTTATGCTGTTGCTTCACGCTTCAATCTGCGAATAAGCGCCGCAAAAGACTTCTTAGAACAGTTAGAAGAAGAGGGCGTAGTCCAGCTGGTCTCTGGAAGTCACAACATCAAAATATACAAACCGATAAGCTGACCCTTATTTTTAATTTCTTTCCCCCTTAATTTCGCATTTACTCATTGGAGTATGGAATTTGGATGGAAAGGTTTCCAGAAAGAATATACACTCATGAAGAAGTTAAAAAAGCAAAAGAACTCATCGATAAAGGCTATAAACATCGTTTAAGAATCAAGGGAAACGCCGCTTTTAAGGAAAAAGTGCGCCAAGCCCTTAAGCTTGTTAAAACGGCTGGCTACTATGAATTTTTAAGGACGTATATTCGCTGTATAGTGGAAATTAATGGTTTAACACAGCTTCGAGAGTCTGAAGCGTCTATTTGGGCAAATATATATGCAGTTGAGAATACCGTTGACGCCGCAAGTCTATTTGTGCAGAAGGCGCATCACATGCAAGAGTATCTTGAGAGTAAACTTTACTATGGTGGCATGGCTGAGAAACGCTCTGTTGAAAAACGCATGGAATTTCTTAAAAAATTAAAAAGAAAAAGCCGAAAAGAAGAAGTTAAAAATGAATGTGAAAAACTTCTAAAAATTTGGAATGAAAGCTTCCTAGTTTATTAAACAGATTCAACTCTAATTTTTGTTCCACTCTTCACTTGCCCAAACAATTCAAGATTTTTGGTGATTTTGCCCAAAACATTAACTGGACTGTATGGCTGAGATTCTCCAAAGAATATGCATATGGCGCTTCCCATGGGCCAAAAGGCTATTGTCCCCTTTTCAACAGTGCTTCTTGCTTTTTCTTCTCCCATTTTTATTGGTGTTTCAAAGTATACTTCCTCTTTCCACAAGGCTGCTCTGCCTTCTATTGGAAGCTTTCTAACAAGCATGTCCACTGTTCTTGGCGCCAGAAAACGTACAAGCTCTCCTTC
>JASEJA010000009.1:12382-29407 GCA_030017755.1 Candidatus Bathyarchaeota archaeon | reverse complement strand
CCTCTGACGACTATTGTGACAGCCTTTGGGTTCTTGCATTCCCGCACATAAACAAGTTTATCGTCGCCAATCTTAACTTCTTCAACAATCTTTGCTTCTCCAAGCACATCCGCATTTAGCTCTTTAACGCTTGCCATTATTTTGCCTCCAGTAGCCTTGGCAAGTTTTTCCATGTCGCTGCTACTGACGCTTTTGACGGCTAAAACGCCCCTCTTTGCCAAAAAGTGTAACGCCACGTCGTCTATGCCTTTTTCACAAAAAACAACATTAGCCCCACTTTCAGCAATTTTGTCAACCATCTCCTTCAGCATGCGCTCTTCCTCATCCAAGAAGAGCTTCATCTGCTCTGGAGTTTCAATGTTTATTTTTGCATCAAACTCCGTCTTCTCAATCTCAAGCTTAGCATTAAGCAAAGCAATTTTTGCTTCAGTAACAAGCTTTGGCATTTGTGGGTGGGCAACTTCTTTATCTATAACCATGCCTTTGACAAGCTCCGTTTCTTCAAGGCTTTTTCCATGTTTTTTCAGAACTTTTATTAAGTCAATGTCTGCCTTTAGCTTTCCATCCTTTTCTTCGGCAACCTGCTTAACCGCTTCAACCGCTAACTTGGCGAAGTGCTCCTTTGCCACAGTGATGCCCTTGCTTGCCATAGAGGTGACAGCAACATCTATTAAGCGTTCGTTATCCTTAGTGCTTATTGGAATAGCTATTTCTTCCAAAATTTCTTGGGCTTTCTCGCTTGCTCTTTTGTATCCATCGATTATGACTGTTGGATGAATGTTCAGGTCTAGGAGGTTTTCAGCTTTGTTTAGAAGTTCTCCAGCCAAAACCACAGCCGTTGTTGTTCCATCGCCCACTTCATTGTCTTGGGCTTTTGCAACTTCAACAAGCATTTTGGCTGCTGGATGTTGCACGTCAAGCTCTTTCATTATTGTTGCGCCGTCGTTTGTTATTGAAACGTCTCCGAAGCTGCTGACAAGCATTTTATCCATGCCCTTCGGACCCAAAGTGGTTTTTATGGTTTCAGCTATTATTTTTGCAGCCATAATGTTGCTTCTTTGAGCTTCCCTTCCCGTTGTTCTTCCAGTTCCTTCCTTCAGCACCAAGACGGGAACTGTTCCTGAAGGTGCAACAGTCATCCTCCTCACCTCCACAATCTTCATGCAATTTATTGTCAACTGAAATAAGCAGAATCTTACACGAAAAACACTTAAATATAAACCTTTCTAAGCTTATGCTTTAAAAATTTTATATCCTGCAGCCTTCCGAAGCCTATTCATAACCGCTAAACCCAACCTTTCCATTGGCAATCCTTCAGCTATTATGACATCAACTTTTTCAGCGTCAAACTCTCTCAAAAGCCTAAAGAGATTATTTGCAATCACCGTTAGGTTTTTTCTGCTTCCGAGAGACTTCACAACATCCGCCCTATAATGGCTAAAGTTTTCATCCGTGGTGAGAACGCCAACCCGCTTATTCTCTTGTTTGTAAAAATCCACAAGCTCATTCACTTTGCTTGGAATTTTTGATGGTTCGCCTTCTACAAGGACCACTTCAGCGTTTGGAGCATAATGCTTATGTTTTACGCCGGGCGAACGTGCCTTTTCAACAGGTATTTCTCTATCTGCAACTGCAACTGGGTGAAGCTCAACATTGCTCAAAACCTTCCTTAACTCTTCGTATGGGGTTCCGCCTGGACGTAAAATCTGTGGAGGCTTAGCGGTCATGTCTAAAACTGTGGATTCCACCCCAATATGAGTTGGCCCAGCGTCTAAAACTGCATCTATTCTGCCATTAAGGTCTTCGAGAACATGATTCGCAGATGTTGGGCTTGGTTTTCCCGCAAGGTTTGCGCTTGGAGCCGCTATTGGACAGTTGCTTTCTCTCAGCAAAGCTAAGGCAACAATATGTCTTGGCATCCTAATTGCAATAGTGTCTAAACCAGCAACCGTTACGCTTGGCACCACATCGGAACGTTTAAAAATTAAAGTCAAGGGTCCAGGCCAAAACTTTCGCATAAGCACTTCAGCTTTTGGCGGAACTTCCCTTACCAGTTTGTAGACGTTTTCTATCTTTCCAACATGCACTATTGGTGGATTATCCAGTGGTCTTTTTTTGGCTTCAAACAAAGCTAAAACAGCTTTTGCATTTAATGCATCTGCTCCCAAGCCATAAACTGTTTCTGTTGGAAAAGCCACCAAACCACCATTTTTGATAATGTTTGCTGCTGCACGGATAGCTTCAAGTTCTGGTTTTTTCGAGTTAACCTTAAACACCAATGTTTTTTTCATCATACTTCAGCAGCTACGTTTACTATTAGTCAAGTAAGCTTATTATTTAAACGCATTTCAAAAAGATGAGAGAAAAATGAAGAGGTATGATTAGTATTTTAGGGAGCTTTCGGTTTTCTGGCACCGTAGACTATTATTCCAACACCTATCAGTATCCAACCTATCCCGAAGAAAATCCATCCGTATGAATTGTTTAGCGCAGCATTGGCTTGAATACGTTGCGCATCCGCTAATGAAGTATAATACTCTAGCATTGCATCCTCAAAATTTGTTCCTCTTTCATTCCATGCTGTAAGAGCATCGGCGAAATATAGGTCTGCATTTTGAAAGTGTGTCTCTGCGTTTTCAAATTCTCCATTGCTGTAATATTGCCTTCCTAGGATATACTCCATATAAGCTTTAACGAAAAGAACCTGCGCTTCAGTTGCGTTGATTGCAGAAGGCAGTATGGTTATACCTGTCATAATGTTTTTAAGCTTGTTGTAGAGCTGAAAACCGTTAAAGTGATCCTCAGACATCACTGCGAAGTTGTCATCATACCAATACCAATCCATTCGGGGAGCTGTTTCTCCTTCAACGATGTATTCCACATACACTGTGTATGAGTGTACCCATGTTTCAGGAGCAACAGTCAACGGCGGTGTCACATTTCCTACATTGAAAACTTTAACCTCAAGGGGCTTCATCTGAACAGGAGTAGTGGATGTATAGTTATACCATTCGCCCCAATCAAAATATACTTTTATTGCTGTGATGTTGACAGGCATATTTATGCGGGGTGGCGGAGGAGGAGTTAGATAATCGTTGTATACGCTTATGGAAATATTCCACCATGTCCCTGTTTTATAGGCAACAACATTTTGGTGGTAATATAGGTCTTCTCCTACTGAGGGTTTATCCAAGCGAAATGTTCGATGTTTGCTGTCACCGTTTTCGTTGTCAGTAAAAGTGCCAGCAACAAAAACAATAGTGGACACAAAATTTTTCTTTTCATATTCATCCCAGCAACAGTTTTATTCTGATTCTGAATATTAAATCTGCGACGAATTTACTAAAATATACTAATATTACTAACAGAAAATTTAGACTACATAATAGTCTATGACTTTTTTCAGGCTTTTTGGTGCCGCTTGTCTCATGGCAAGCTGTTTCAGTATTTTTATCACTTGAGGCTGAAAACGTGCGATATCTGTGAGTGAAACCAGACCTACGAGACGTTTTCCATCAACCACAGGCAGCTTCTTAATTTTCATTTGAAACATAAGCCTTACAGCTTCCTCCAAATCCCTGCTGGGTTCGACAACAACCAGCGGGCTTGACATGACGTCTTTCACTTTGGTTTTGTTTGCGTCTTTTGCTTCGGCAACAACTCTTTTTAGAAGGTCTCTTTCGGTTATTATTCCCTTGGCTTTTCCTTTTCTAACAGCGATTAAACAGCCAATCTCAAACTTGTTCATAATTTCTGCTGCTTCCTTCACTGTTGAGTTTTCGTCTATGGTTATTACTTCTTTAACCATGACATCTTCGACTTTTAATGATATTCCGCTTTCTTCTTTTTCCTCTTCAGACAATGAAACCACCGCCTCTTTCTATCTTTAAAAGCCAATATATAAGCTAATGTGCTAAAAATTTCCCAACAAGCTTCTCGATTTCGCCGCCCACTGGAATTTTTGCCCGCTCAAACCTCTCCTTAGGCTTAGTGAACGGTTTTGTGGCATCCAACCCCATCTTACTTGTCAACCCAGTCTCTTGGTCAGCAGAAGAATCCAATGTTGAACCGCGAACATTATTCAAAATTATTAGGTCTTCGCTTGCTTGAAAACGGGTTGCAACAGCCCACTCAACATCGCATGGATCAAAAACGTTAATGTCCGAATCCACAACCACAACATGCTTTAGGCTTGGATGAGCAGCAAAAGCAGCCAATAAAGCATTTTTTCCATCTCCATCAAGCTGTTTCTCAATCGATATTATTGCGTGGAGCCATCCGCTTCCGCCAACTGAAAGGTTGACAGCATAAACTTTTGGCACAACTTTTGAAACGGCTTCCCAAATCAAAACTTCATGGGGTAAACCCATTAGGAGTTTATGCTCCGCTCCAGAGGACAAAAGCGCTTGATAAACATAATCTTTCCTATGCATAACATTCAAAACTTCCACAACTGGCTGGCGTCTTTGGATGTCGTAAGTTCCAGTTATATCCACGAAAGGTCCTTCAGCAACTTCTTCCCTTGCAGAGATTTTTCCCTCTATGACTAATTCGGCGTCTGCTGGGGCATGTGCATTAGCATGTTCGCATTCAACCAAGCGTAAACCATTATTTAATAGAGCATTTGCCACGTCAAATTCGTTAACGCCAAAAGGAACAGGCGAAGAAGCAGCAAGCATAACCGCTGGATGAAGACCAATGGAAATCGCCACTTCCAAGTCTTTACCTGTCTCTTTTGCTGTTTGCCACAAACTGAAAAGGTGTCGGGGAACCAAACGAATTGCCAAACGTTTCTTATCTAAAACTTGAAGACGATGAACCGAAACATTCTCAACATTGCCATCTATGCTCTTGGCATACACAACCGCTGAAGTAATGTAAGGACCAGCATCCCTTTCAAAATGTGTTAAAATTGGAATTTTGGATAAATCCTTTTCAATAATCTCCTTTACAGCGCCGTCTTCAACAACTTTCGGTTTTCTAGGTGAACGCCAAGCCTCAGCCAATTTTCTGTAAAGCCCATCCTCGCCAACATTTAAGGATGCACAAATTCTTTTTCTGGTTCCGCAAACATTGGCGACAACCTTTGTTTTGTAATTCCTTACATTTTCAAAAATTAAAATTGGACCTTGGTTGTCGAAACTTTTCATTATGAATGGAATTTCAAAGCGGGTTGATACGCTGTCTTTTATGTGCAGGATCTCCTTTTCTTTTTCCATTTTTTTAAGAAACTCTCGTAGACTCATGTTCCCGTCTTCTCCTTTTCAACTTCTGCTTGGGCAACCTTCTCAATTAATTTCATGAAGATTGATTGGGCTTGCATTTCATTGAATGTTTCAAGATAAATGGAAACCAAGGCAATCTTCTGTTTTCTTGAGGCTATGTATTCGGCGAACATGCGGGCTGATATTGCATTTTTATCGCCTAAAAGCACTGATGAAGAAACTGGTCCTATCAAATCCCTTGGTTTTGGAACAGCAATTGCCAAAGTTCCAAGCTTATCTTCTCTTTCGCTTAGAAGAATTAGACATGCGTTCCGTGTTTCCACATACACAGCCAGAAAATGTATGTTCTGCTCGACAACTCCCTCTTTAAGGATTCTTGCACGTTCCATCAAGACTCTCCATTGCTTATTTATAACTTCATGATTCACTATTTATTATTTTCAAAGGCGACCCACAAAATGAATGAAAATCATGCTGAAAAAATCCTTCAATTGCTTAAGAAGACATTTACAATGCCAAAATGGGTAACCTCAAACAGAGACCCTTTTGAAACATTAATCGTTACAATAATTTCACAAAACACTGCTGACAGAAACACTGCAAAAGCTTTCGAAAACATTTCGAAACAATTCAGAATAAAACCCGAAGTGTTAGCGAATGCAGAAACAAACCAAATTGAAGAGTGCTTGAGAGTTGCTGGCTTGTATAGGAACAAAGCCAAAACAATAAGGCAAATCTCAAAAATAATTCTTGAAAAATTTCATGGCACTTTAAATCCAATCTTATCATTGCCATTCGAAGAAGCAAGAAAAACGCTTCTTAAACTTCCCGGTGTTGGACCTAAAACTGCCGATGTCATCTTGCTTTTTTGTTCAGAAAAACCAACAATACCCGTCGACACGCATGTAAATCGTGTGGCAAAACGTTTTGGTTTAGCGCCACAAAATGGCGATTATGAAATGGTTCGCCAGTCTCTCCAATCACTTTATAATCCTAAAGATTATCTTTCAGTTCACATATTGTTTATTTTGCTGGGCAGAAAATATTGCAAAGCCAGAAATCCTCTATGCAAGCATTGCCCAGTAAACGCTCTTTGTCCTTCAAAACAATTATACACAAAATAATTCTACTGCGCAAAGAAGTTTCACGAACTTTAGGCTTCCTCTGCAAAAGCTGGAGTTTCCTTAAGGTTTTTGTCCAGTTTAACCCTTCCTAAGGCGACAATAGAAATTCCTTCAGAGACTGGAGTGAAAATCTTTAGAGTTTTTCTGCTGTAGTCGATTTCTCTTAGGACGCCTATGCCAAGAAATTTTCTATCGTTATTGTATAAAGCAACTAACAAGCCTTCTTCCTCGCCTTTCCGAATAACCACAATTTTCTTCCCCAAGATTTCCTCTAATTTCTTTATTTTTTCATCATTAATCCAACAGCTCCTACCGATAACCATGTAAACTCTATCTTTTAGCTCTGCAAAATGCAACGGTTTCATACCCAAAAAATCGTAAACTTTCCTCGCTTGCTTCATGTCCCCATGATGTGTGCTTAAGCCGAGAAATTCGTTTGCTTCAATTTTTAACCAGCCTATTGGAAGAGATTGTACTTTTGCGTTCTTCAAATATTTTATGTATCCGAGTTCCCGTAGGCTTCTCCTTTTTTCTCTGCTTCTCTGTTTTATGGCTGAAGGAGATTCAACGACAATTTTCTTGAATCCCTCAAGGCTGTTTAGGAGAGGCGTCAACTCGTCTTTTTGTTGGATGCAGAAGATTATTTCTGAATTGAGCTCCTTCGCAAGTTGTACCTTATAGTTTACGGCATCTTCCCCTTCAACCCAACCGTCAGTGTTTATGACAATAAAGTCTGGATCAGTGTCTAAAATTTCCTTTTTTAGCGAAGTCAACCCCTTAATCACTTTGTTGATGGCTGTGCTTGGCGAGGTGACACCTATGAAGAAAGCATTTTTAGCTTCTAAGTTGAACAAGTCAGTTACCGATTTTGTTATGTAAGTGTAGGCAACCGTGCATGGTGGTCCTATGTCGGATTGACCTAAATCTCCGTCTAAGATTGCCACTTTTTGTTTTTCATGTAATAACTTGTTTGTTAGGTATGTGCAGAAGCTTGTTTTTCCAGAATCAACCGTTCCAATAACCATTGCAACAACAGGTTTATTTTGAAAATTCAAAAGCTGCTCGTACGCTTCAGTCCAGGAAAGCGGAATTGTGCTCTCATCAACTTCTTCAATACTTGCGTTTTCTCCTAAAGAAATTTCAAGAGTTGCTGTTTCCTTAGCTGTGAAAGGTAAACGTTTGCCTTCGCGTATTACAACCTTGCCTTTGCTTTCAACCAAAGAATCAAAAACCTCTACTACTCCTGAAACAACAGTGACGGAAGCTGGTCCATCCACCAAAATGGTTTTTCCCTTTTCAACGTTCTATTCATTGGTTTTCCTCCGTTGAAATTTGTGTCCATTTCTTCCAGCAATTCTTATGGCTGATGCAATATCTCTTAACCCTCTTCTATGCCCAACCTCATTTGGTTTGCGGTCTGTTCCAGCTTCGCTTACGATTTCTAACATCACATTTGAAGGCAATGCTTTATCCAAAGAGTGTAAAAGCTTTTTCTTATACAATGGGACCCCGTCTCCAACTTTCACTGAAACGGATGTTTCCTGATTCTTTCCAAAGTTTCTAACGGCACTTTTTATCTTGTTCAAAGTCTCATCAAGGCTGAAGCAGTTTTCTGTTTCGATGACTTTTCCATCAGCCAAAACTGCCAATCCGAAAACTTCTCCAGGGTCTACGCCTATGACTATTTTTTCATAATTTTCTTTTCCTTGAATAAGCTGTAATGCTTCGTTTATCAATGCTTCTGGCTCTACGCCTTCTTGGTAGACTAAGATTTTTTCATGGTTTATGAGCGGTTTCTCTTCTTTAGTTGTTATGACAACTTTAATTTCTATTGGGATTGTGTCGTTTGGTGTCAGACTTAGGAACGGAATGTTTTTCCTCTTTAATTCATTAACGATTAAGTAGTAAGCTTTTCCTGAAACTGTTGCAACAGCGATCTTTGCTTTCATAAGCGCTTCCTGTTTTTGAGGTTCCGAACACAAAACAAATTATTAGTTTCGTGGTTTATATTCCTTGATGTGCGTGACCTTGTTACAGAGAATTCCCACGGGCTGCGGTGGACTTGACAAGTTTCTGGAGGGCGGCGTTCCATATGAGAATGTTAGCTTAATTTATGGAGAGGCGGAAACTGGAAAAACCACTTTGGCTATTCAGTTGGCCGTGAACTGTGCACTGCATAGTTACAAAACATTATTCATAGACTGCGACAACACATTTTCAGTGCGCCGACTTTCTCAAATAGCTTCTGAAAATTTCGATAATGTTGCCGAACAAGTAATTTTAATGAAACCAAACAATTTTCGTGAACAAACCACAGTTATAGACAAGTTGCCCGAATACATTGCCAAAAATTTTGGGCTACTAGTGGTTGACACGCTCACATCGCTTTACCGTGTGGAAATTGCAGAACATCCAAATAAAGCCTTCCAGCTAAACCGCGAATTAAACAGGCAAATGGCTTTGTTGGCGCAGATTGCCAAAACAAGAAAAATTGCAGTTGTAATTGTAAGCCAAGTGCGAAGCGTTTTCGATGAGTCTTATGCGAGCATAGAACCAGTTGCTACGAGAGTCTTAAAATTTTGGGCAGACATAATAATTGCCTTGCGTCCCACCGAAAATCCCCAAGTCATTAAGGCGGTTTTGGAGAAATATCCAAAAGGAAAACAACTGTTAACTCTTCAATTAAAAATAGAAGAAACGGGAATTCATGATTATCTAGCTCGTTAATGGTTGTGGAAAATGGAAATCACACAATTAATCATTGAAGCCTTAAAATTCATATTCCCAGCTTACTGCACCAACGCCATACCAGTAATCACAGGCGGAGGCTATCCAATCGATTTTGGGAAAAAGTTTTTTGATGGAAAACCAATTTTTGGGAGAAACAAAACTTTTCGAGGCTTCTTTTTCGGGTTAGCTGTTGGAACAGCTGTGGGGTTATTAGAGAGCATCGTTTTCAATTATCCCATTTTCTATGGTTTACTTTTATCCTTGGGAGCCTTGTTTGGAGACCTAGCCGGGGCTTTCTTAAAGAGGAGACTTGGAATGGCTCCTGGAGATTTGCTGCCAGTCATAGATCAAGTTGACTTTATTGTGGGAGCAGTTTTGTTTTCGCTTCCATTATCAATGTTGGATTTGAACCTTGCAATAACTGTGCTAATTATAACCCCCCCAATCCATTTATTAACGAACTTTGCAGCCTACAAGTTAGGCTTAAAAAGTAATCCTTGGTAAACTATATTCCTCCTAATTTTAATTTGTATTGTATTGTAAACTCTAGGTATATGTAGGCTATTAATAGGAGACTGGTTCCCACCAAGAACATCATGTAAGCTTGCCTTGGCTTATACGCATACTTTGTGCTTTGGTAAATTGATACTAATCCAAAGGTGCCTAGCGCATATATAATCCCAGCTATAACTGTGTCAAATATCCACTGTCCTCCCAACTCTGGATAAAGAAAATAAAAACGCCCACCATAATACCACACGGGAATAGGCTTCATTATTATGCTATATAACCCTCCTGCAAAAAGGAATATGGCAATTGCCATGGCTATTGTTGAGATAATAAGCGATGAAGGTCTTGCGGTTGAGATTTTTCGGTAGAGCTTGTTTATTGAATAGGAAAGGGATGTGATTTGTCTCTTAACTTTTCTTGACATCGTGTTTTTCTCCGCTTTTTATTAGGTATTCCGCCACTTCTCGAGCCCATTCTCCTGTTAACGGATTTTTGACAATCTCACTTAAATACTCTTTCCAAGAAATTTCTAGAGCTTTTCTCCATAATTCATACTTTTTTGAAATACTTTCATAAGCTTTAGAATGCAATATGCAATAGCCTTCTTTTTCTGCTTCTCTATTGCATATTACGCATTTCAAGTCTTCTCCTCCTCTCTTCTTTCAATGGGCATTCGGGGTTAAAGCACAACATCCAAGGTCTCCTTCCTTTTATTCGAATCTGAACTGTGGGCCAACCGCATCCGCGGCAGTTTTTTCCTAGTGGTCTTATTGTTCCTTTTTGTGGTAATGGAAATGATGTTTTGCATAATCCTTTGAAATAGTTGGTGCAGCCTACAAAGCGTTTGCCTGTTCTTCGTGAATATAATGTCATAAGTTTTCCCGTTTTGCAGATTGGGCATGTGCCTATAGTTCTTTCTTCAAGCTTTGCTCTTTTTATGGCGTTGCTTAATTGTTGGCCTATCTCTTCTTCTTTCTCTTTAAGTTCTTCTATTACTGGTTTGAGGATTTCAACAGCATCCACAAGGACTTCTTCCCTTTTCTTGTTGTTTACCTGAATCCTATTCATTCTTTCTTCTAGTTCCCTCGTTAATTTTATTGAAACAACAGTTGGACAATGTTTCTCTAAAACCTCGAGAACTTCGAAGCCTAAATCTGTCACAAGCATTCTTTCGTCTCGAACATACTTTCTGTCATAAAGCGTCTGTATAATATCTGCCCTTGTTGCTTTGGTTCCAATTTCAGCTTCTTCCATCCTTTTTAGGAGGCTGCCCGGATTGTATCTTGAAGGCGGTTTTGTAAATTTGTCTTCCAAAACGACTTTTTTGATGTTTATTTTTTGTTCTTCTTTTATTCGTGGCAAAATGACTTCCTCTGACCTTATGTAAGGTTCATAAAAGCGTAACCAACCTTCTTTTATAGTTTGTCTTCCCCTAAGGTAGAAGCGGTGTCCGTTCACGTTTATGTAAACTTTCATGCTTTGTCTTATGGCTGGTTCGTCGAAGACTGCCATGAACCTTCTTATTACAAGGTCCCAAATGTTTCTTTCAGAAGCGTCTAAGGTTCTTTCTGGCAAGTTTCCTGTTGGATAAATGGCTGGATGCGCGGGGTCTTCTTTTTTCCCTTCTCTTGGTTTCAGCTCCCTTTTTGTGAGGAGTTCTGCTGTGAGTTTTTTGTATTCTGAAACCTTGTTTAGGCTTCTTAGTATTGCCTCATAATTTATTGATGGTGGAAGTTTTTGGCTGCTCGTTCTCGGATAAGAAATTAAAGCGTCCAAATAGAGCCTTTGTGCAATGTTTGAAGTGCGCATTGGAGTATATCCAAATAGGCTGTAGGCTTCGCTTTGTAAAGCGCCGAGGTCGAAAGGCGTTGGCGGCATCTGCTGGAACTTTTTATAGTCTATTTTTTCTATTTCACCATTTTTTCCTTTACAAGCATCCAGTATGGCATTTGCATCTTTTTTGGTTTCGATAATTTTCTTTTCGTATTCTGCTTCAAAAATTGAACCATTTATTTCAACTTCTGCCTTAATGCTCCAGTAAGGGGTTGGCACGAAACATCTGATGGCTTTTTCGCGGGCTACTAGAAATCTGAGGGTTGGACCTTGCACTCTTCCTGTACTTAATGTCGCGTATTTTCCACTCCAATCTTTTGCTGCTATTGTTAAAGCCCTTGAAAGGTTAACGCCGTATAACCAGTCAATTTCGTGTCTTATGCGTCCAGCTTCTATTAATGCGAAGTCTAAGCGCGGCAACAGTTCATTGTATGATTTTTCTAGTTCTTCTTTTGTTAGTGTTGAGTATTTCATGCGTTTTGATATGGCTTCTTTGTTTCCGCATGCATATTTTAGTATGGTGTATCCTATTATGCTTCCTTCAATGTCGTAGTCGCATGCGTCGATGAATGCGTCAGCGTCTTTTGCCAATTTTGATATTGTTTCCAGCCATGTTCGGATTTGTTTTGTGCCTCTTTCCACGGTGTATCTTGGTACCCATCTGAAATTGAAGACTGGATAATGGTTTCTTCCGCCGCTTTCTTCCGCAACTGTGTATAAGTGTCCTATTGCGGGAACAACAATAATCTCCTTGTCTCGTTTAGCCACGTAATATGGTACTCCATTTTCCTCCATTTTTTTCGCTTTCCCTTGAACATCAAGGGCTGAAGCTATCCTTTGCGCTGCATCGGGTTTCTCGGTTATAATTAATGTATAGTTTCCCATTTCGACACAAACCATTTGAGACTTGTTTTTGAAAGGCTTTCAGAATTAACTTCTTTTCTAAGATTAAAAGTTTCTGTAAATTTTAATCAGCAACCAATAAATATGCCATAAACTTATTGCTTTATTGCTGTTTGGAGCGTATTAGAATTGCCTCAACATGTTGTCTGTCAAGGATGCGGTCACATATTATATGAAGGTGCTGAGCTTAAACCTCCCGATGAGATTTTGCATCAGCACGGTGGAAAATGTCCAAAGTGTGGCAAAAAACTTTCTCTCATACCCATAAACGTGGAAGTAAAACCAATAAAATAGAGTGTTTTTGAGGCGATTTTAATGGATGAAAATCGCAAAACCCAACTTTACGGAGTGCATCAAAAAACGGCTAAACTGACAGTTTTTGCTGGTTTTGAAATGCCCCTATGGTATAAAGGCATAATACCAGAGCATTTAGCGGTGCGCAACAGCGTCGGCGTTTTCGACATTTCCCACATGGGACGAATAATAATCACAGGTGAGGATGCGGAGCGATTCCTAAACTATTTGATAACAAATGATGTTTCAAAACTGTTGCCTAACAGCGCCCAATACTCAGTAATGTGCAATGAGGAAGGCGGCATAATAGACGACTTCGTATATTATCGATTGGAAAAAAATAAATTCATGTTTGTTTCCAACGCAACCAACAGAGAAAAGGACTACAATTGGCTCGTTAAAAACGCTAAAGGTTTTAAAGTCCGCATTGAAGAGGTTTCAGATAGCGTTGCGATGCTTGCGGTTCAAGGTCCAAATGCTGAAAAAACCTTACAGAAAATTTCCTCGGATGATTTAAGCAAAATTGAACGATTCAAATGTGCCCCTTTACGCTTAGCAGATGTTGATGTGCTCCTTTCCAGAACAGGATATACGGGCGAGGAAGGATTCGAAGTTTTTATATGGAACACTCCAATATCCAACCCAGACAACGCAGTAAAAGTGTGGAACGCTATTCTTGATGCTGGTAAACCCTATGGGATAGAACCTTGCGGATTAGGGGCAAGGGACACTTTAAGGCTTGAGGCTGGAATGTGCCTTTACGGAAACGATATTGACGAGAGCACAACTCCTCTGGAAGCAGCCCTCGGCTTTGTAGTAAAACTTCAGAAGGACAATTTCGTAGGGAAAGAAGCATTGTTAAAACAGAAAAATGAAGGAATTAAACGTAAACGTGTAGGAATACGCATGTTAGAGCAGGGAATACCTCGACCAAGCTTTGAAATTTGCGATAACGCTGGTGAAAAGATTGGGCATATGACCAGTGGAACGTTTTCGCCATTGCTTAAATGCGGCATAGGAATGGCATATGTTCCAACCTCACAAGCCCAAGAAGGAAATATTCTAAACGTTAAGATTCGTGACAAATTTGCAAAGGCAAAAATTGTGCCCTTCCCATTCTACGACCCTGAAAAATATGGTTATAAAAGAAAAATGCCTCCGCCTTAGCTTTGGAAAGATATATAAGATTGGCGTAACCACCTAAAACTCTGTTAACCGCAAGGGAAATAAAACACCTCAATAATGTGGGTAAAAGAGATGAACTTGAAATGGGGATCAGAGATAAACTATCAAAGGAAAACTTAGTTAACGGTTTAAAAGATTTAGGAAAACTGCGGATCAAGATAAGCCACGGTTCAATAATAACCTTTTCAGCATTGCTGCTTATACTATTCATAGCCCTTACCATACGCCTATTTCCAATGCTCTGGGAAATACAAACAGGATCAATGCACCTTTCGGAGTTTGACCCCTATTTTCAATATCGCTTCACAGAATATCTAGTAAACAATGGTTTCATTTCTTGGGCTTGGCCAGACCACTGGAATGATACGCAAAGGTGGTATCCTACAGGATTTGATGTGGCGAGAGCCGGATTTATAGGGTTACCCATGACCACGGCTTTTCTTTATAAAATAGTTTCAGCTTTAGGTGTGAATATTGATTTGATGAGTTTCTGCGCTTTAATGCCACCTATAATGGGTATGTTAGCCTCCTTGGCTGTATATTTTTTGGGCAAGGATATTGGCGGAGGAACAATGGGACTGTTTGCAGCTCTTTTCTTAGCTTTAAGTCCTTCCTACATTCAGCGGACATCACTTGGATTTTATGACGATGAAATAATAGGGATATTAGCTCTAATCGTTTTTGTTTTCATGTTTATGAGGGCGAATGAAGAAGACAAACCAGTAAGCTCGGCGATTCTGTATTCGCTTGGCTCTGGATTGGCTTTGGGATACTTCTGTATTGGGTGGGGTGCTGCTTATTATCCCATCGGTCTCACAGCGCTTTTTGTATTTGTTTTGATTTTGCTCAAAAGATACACTCCTCATCTGCTCTTGTCTTATAGCATAACATTTGGGTTAGGATTGTTTATTGCAATAAATATTCCGAAGCTCACGCCAACTTATCTTTTTGAAACAGCTATTTTGCCAGTAGCAGGAGTTTTCGCTCTTCTTTGTTTTGTTGAAGTTTTCCAAACTTTGAAATCAGCGCGGTCAAAAGTTATTTTTATGGGAGTTGTTTTGGCAACATTTGTTAGCGGCTTTGGTTTGCTTTGGCAGTTTCGACAGGATATTGCTGGAAAGTTTATTTCTGTTATTAATCCGTTTACGCGGGAGGGTTCTCCGCTTATAGAGTCTGTTGCTGAACATAGAATTTCAGCTTGGGGTTCCATTTATTACGAGTTTGGTATAGGAATCATATTCTTCATTTTAGGTTTATATTTCATTTTGAGAGACCTAAATAACAAAAACCTCTTCCTCTTAATCTTCAGTTTGACTTCCCTTTATTTTGCTTGTTCTATGGTGCGATTGCTTGTGCTAATGGCTCCAGCATATAGTCTTGTGGCATCCACAGGTGTTGTGGGAGCACTGAAACCATTTAACACCCTATTAAAAGAACAACCAAAAATAATCATGAAAAAACGTTATGCCTTAGAGCATGTTGGGAAAGAATTCAGCGGAGCAGCCATATTCCTAATATTCCTTGTTTTAATGACGAACTTTGCATTTCCATCTCCAAGAGTTTACAAGCAATCCTATTCTCCAGTCACAATAACAGCTGGAAGCCTTCCAATAGTACCTAATAAGCCTGTAAACGAGTGGCTAGATATGCTAACATGGATTAGGGCTAATCTTAAGGCTACGGATGTTGTGGTTAGCTGGTGGGATTATGGGTATTGGCTTACTGTTTTAGGTAATGTGACTTCGCTTGCAGATAACGCCACAATAGACACTAAACAAATAGAGAATATAGGCTTTGTATTTATGGCTAATGAGACTCAAGCACTAAAAATGTTAGAAACATATGACCCGAAGCGCACGAAATACATACTTGTCTTCACAACGCTTGCTTTAGGTCAGACTCAGGAAGGACAGAATTATGCTTATTGGGCTCGCTATGGCGATGAGGGAAAATGGATGTGGATGGCGAGAATTTCTGGAAAAGCTTATGACCGTTTCGTAGAAATGGGGTTGAGTCCAGAGTGGACTAATGAGACAGCATTCGGTGAATATAATAGCACTCAGAATAGGTGGATTTGGAATGCTCGTGGAACAAATTCGACAATTTATAAGCTGATGAGTTGGGGGAAACATCGTTGGTGTGAAACAAATAGCGTGACTGAAATTTCCCAAGAAACGCCTGTTAAGCCGCAATATTTTAAGGAGGTTTTCTTTGCTGGGTTATCACTTTCAGTGACTGATGCAAGGAATAAATATCGTGATTTTGTTCCGCTTGTGTGCCTCTACGAGATTAATTGGCAAAAATATCACTCCGGCCAGTAAGGGAGCGATAGCTTGTTTCCAAAAGTTCCAGACTACCACAAGCCAAACAAGCCTTTAGTTCCAAACGGTTTAGGCGTAATTTACGTTTTAGCCAGCGTAGCCTACCTTTTTGCGTTATATTATTTTAATGAACCTCCAGCTTCTAACAATGTTTCTTTTGCTTTAACGTTGGCTGTTTGCGTTTTGTTTGGTGGTTTTATGGGTTTGCTTGATGATTGGATGGATTTGCGGTGGCGTTATAAAGCGTTTTTTCCCCTTATAGCTTCTATACCGCTTATTTCATTAGCAACACGCCTTGAACTGCGCACAACTATAACTATTCCCTTTTTTGGGTCTGTTGATTTTGGTCCTTACTATTATTTCATAATTATTCCACTAATCGTAACTGTAACCACAAACACTGTGAATCAGCTTGGCGGATTGAACGGTTTGGAAACAATTCCACCAGCAATTATTATAATGGGGCTGATGAGTATTTCTGGCGTAAATGCTTTCCTTTTGTATGTTCCATTGATTGTTTGGCTTTTGCTTTGCTTTTTAAATTTTCAAGGTAAAATCTTTGTTGGAAACACCGGGTCTTTTGCTATTGGCATAACATTGGCAGCATTTGCCATTATTTCAGATTTGAAGTCTGTCTTGCTTATTTCAATTCTGCCCTATGTTCTTAATTCTTCTCTAATCTTGTTGAATTACTTTTTTTATAGAGCTAGGGCTAATGTTTCTTTTGATGGAGAAAGGCTATCTTCTGATCATATAAGAAGCCTTGTTACTCTCATTACTTATCATCGTCGTTTGACTGAAAGGCAAGTGGTTGTGGCAATTTCACTTTTAATGGCGGTTTCGACCTCTGTTGCTTTGCTGCTTTACTGGGTTTTTTGATGGCGCTATGTTGTGTGTATG
>JASEJA010000009.1:0-12282 GCA_030017755.1 Candidatus Bathyarchaeota archaeon | reverse complement strand
CTCTGTTGCTTTGCTGCTTTACTGGGTTTTTTGATGGCGCTATGTTGTGTGTATGCCGTGTGACACGCAAAAGGCAAAAATCAGTTTTTTGTGAGGCTTACTACGGAGGGTTAGAGAAACAACTGCTATAACTGTTTGATGTGGGGAATCCATTATTTATCCAACATTGTATGTTCTTAATGCTTCGGTTAAGGTAGAAATAACCAGCCTTGTGGGCGTTCGTTTAGACGTTAAAAGCGCAGCTAAAAGTGTTAATTTTGATGTTAAGGCGAAATTTGAAGAAAGAGAACGCAAAAGCCAAATGGTTATTGTAGATTTTAAACTTTTTTAATAACCAAACCAAGTATTGTGAAATTTGAAATCGAAGGGATGGCGACTTTAAGCGAAAAGATGCTGAAATAAACAAAATGTTAGAGGTTGACCCAGAAACAAAAGTGCCCTACGTCTTTCAAAGAATCTATCAGACGGCATTCACAGCCATGTACCTTCTATCCACGATACTCAATGTTCCGCCACCACCCCAAGATTTGCTTTTCCCCCGTAAAGAAGGCATTCCAGTAGAAGATATAACCGTGAAAATCGCTCCAGAAGCCGCGGAAACCGTGGAAGTTCAAGTTGAAACTGAAGAAAAGAAATAATACAGCCCTTTTTCTAACCGCCTTGTTTCAGTAAAATTAATAGCCTAAGAATTTGTGATAGAAGTGTGGCGGGTGAGTGGGCCTCCACCCGTTCCGCCATAAAAACCCCGGCGTAGGAGGTGAAAAAATGAAATTTGAAACTAGAGACATGGCATTATCAGCGGTTTTTGCAGCTTTATATGCTGTTCTTGTGGCGATTCAAGGGTTGAGTGCTGCAGCTACTATTCAACTTCGTTTCGCTGATTGCCTTATTCCATTATCCGCTCTTTTCGGGTGGCCTGCTATTGTAGGGGTAAGTCTGGGATGTGTTGTTGGCAATGCCACAACTTCTGCAGCTCTTCCGAACGGTATTTATGATGTCGCTTTTGGACCCGTAGCTAATCTGATTGCTACCTCTTTGATTTATGTGCTTAGAAATAGACGACTATTAGGCTGTGTGATTGGGTCGATGGTTGTCGGCGTTTTCGTTGGCAGTTACATTTGGATGATATTTGGGGTTCCGTCAAACTTTTTTGGCATTGAGCTTCCAGCGACTTGGCCTATTTGGGTAACAAGTATCGTGATTATTACTGCAAGCAGTTTAGTGGCAATAGCAATAATTGGGTATACCTTACTAACAGCCTTAAGTAAACCAAACATCATAGAAGCATTGAAATCGAAGGGATTAAAAGTTGTTGCAGAAAAGTAAGAGAACTACATGAACCTCTCAAGCTTTGTTAATCCTATTATTTCGTCAAAATCCAAGCCTAAAGCGTCCAAAACTTGGTCGAAGGTTGAGTGGAGATAGGCAATGTATTTGTCCACGTCTATCTCGTTTTTTGTTGCTAGTTCAACGGGTTTTACGTGGGGTTCTTTGACTACTTTTACGAAGCTTATTAGGTCGCCTGCTTTAAGTTCCATTCCGCCTTCTTTTAGTATTCTTGCTGCTCTTACGTGTTGGGGTGTTGTTTTTGTGTAGTGTTCTGGTTCTTCTCCTAAAACTACGTTGAAGGCGAGGTCATTCAGGCTTTCCCATTCTCTTCTTTTCAATCGCATGTAGCAGTCGCGGATGATTTCGCAAATATCCTTCTTTGCTTTTTCAAAATCTGCTGGCGTTTTTACGATGGCTAGGCGTTCTTTCATTTCGTCGAAAGCCTTTTTTATGAAGATTGGGATGTGCCTTTTCTTGCCAGTCAAGCCTTTAACGTCAACGCTGCCGTCTTCTAAAACTCCGAGGTAATTCTTTTTTCTTGAACTGAAAACAGCGTACCTGTAAACTTTATCCACGTCTAAGCTCATTTTTAGCGTTTTTTCTGTCCATTGGGCTAGTTTTTCAATCTGCTCTTTTGATGGATTTTTTAGGAATATGCTGTCTGTATCGCCGTAAAGCACTTGGATGCGGAGTTCTTCCGCTTCCTTCAATATTTGGGTTAGTGAGTGCCTTGCGATGGCTGCTGTTGCTTCTGCTACTGGGGGACAGTAAAGGTCAAAGGTTTCGGCTCCGAACACGCCATAACTTGCGTTCAAAATAACCTTTAGTGCTCCTTGGATTATGTTGTACCAGCTTCTAACTTCAGCTGGCAAGGTTTTGTCTTTTGATTTGGGTTTATACCATTGAACCCTTAAGTCTCTGAGTGAGCCTATGAGGAGGCTTTCTAACGCATGCTTTTTTGTGCAGACCCAGTGGGATGTGTCTGGAATTATGTTTTTGCGGCATTCTGGATGTTTGCATAGTATGGATTGGTAGCCGAGGTTCCAAACTTTTATTATGGATGGGTATAGGCTTGGGAAGTCCATTACTGAAACGTTGAAGTGGACTCCTGGAACTGGTTCGACAACTATTGCGCCCTTGTATTTTTTGCCTTTAATAATTGCTTTGGTGGTTGCTTTTCCCTTTGCAGCAATGATTTCTTCTGCGTTTGGGATGAGCATGTTTCTTTTTCGATGTTCACGGTGCATGAAGTTTCTTATCCATCTTGAAACTCCTTGGCGGCTCACATCTTCCATTGGCATGCTGCTGATTCTGGCTAAAACCAAAATGAGCTTCATTACCAACTCGTCTTCGAAACTTGCAAGTTTGAAGGTGATTTCAGCATCCCTAAAACAGTATTTGGCGATTTCTGTGTAGGTTAATTCGCCTAAACTTTTTTCCAGTTTAATCTTTTCCATTCCGATTAGGGCTTTGCCAACGTCGTCAAGGGTTACATCTCGATAACGGTTGTTGAAGGCGTAGATTTGGATTGAGCGGTTGAAGAAGAACTTGTAAAGGTCAATGTGCACGCCATACTTTAATAGACAGACTCGTCTACCAACTTCTATGGGGACCTCGTCTTTTCTGAAGCCGTGGTTAAGGGCTCTGTGAGCCAAATAGCGCAAATCGAAATCGTCGCCGTTGAAAGTTATGACAAAGGGATAACTCCACAATGCATCAAAAACGGCTTTTATCAGCTTACTTTCAGAGTCAAAATATTCCAAACTCACGTCAGCTGGCAAATGTTCGGTACCTTCGCGGACGCCTTCCCTTTTTAAGAGTAAGACCCTTTTCTCTCCATCCGAACCATAAAGCGAAACGCAAACAACTGGATAGGCTGCTTCCCTTGAGTCTGGCATCCTTGTTGGAACTGGCGTATAAACCTCTATATCCAGTGCTACGTAAAGGAATTTTGGAGCAGGGTATTCAAGAAGTCTCGCCCACTCTTCAATAAATTGTAACTCTTCTGCTGTGGCATCTTTGAAAGTTTCGCGTATGCGTTTAACCATTTTTTCTGCTTCTTCAACACTTTTCAAAACCAATCTGCCATCTTTTACTTCGTAAATCATTCCAGGCAAAAGGTTTCTATCATAAATGTAGGATTGGTAATACTTTATTTTTGATTCCCAAACCTTAATTTGCTCTGGAGAAATTGGGGCTTCCGCAACCGCTGGGAAATCTTCTGGAATTATGTCTCTAATGCAGCCTTTTGGGCGTCCTCCAATGGCTAATGGGTCTTTAGCAACAATCTTTGTCACCTTCACAGCCTTATCCAGTAAAGAGTCAATTTTGTCAACGATTTCAAAGTGGTCAAAACCTGGATGCTGTATTAAGCGGCTTATTTTTTCAAGCTCTAATGGTGAGAGGTTTGTGAGGCAATAGGGCTTATGCCCAGTATTGTCATACCAAAGATAGATTTTGCCCGAAACTGGTTCATAAAGCTTGATTAAGGCTTTTCCAGCTTTTCCATCATACGTGGCGGAAACAAAATGTGAAGGTGGCAAGTTTTCAGGCGCTAATGGTGGATAGGCGTGTTTTTGTTTCTCTTTTGTTATGGCTTCCATGAAAGGTAGGGCTTCCGCTTCCTTTTCCTTTAAGGTTTCAGTTTCTGTTCGGGTAAAATCTTCTAAACGTTTCTGCGCCATTCAGTCCTTAACCCAACTAACCTTATGAGCAGCATAGCCTAAAATCTCTTACTACAATTTTCTGCTTTGACAATTTTGACGAATTCCTTAATTCTTAACAATCCCAAGTTTCCAACTTTATGTTTTCTAACAGATATTTTTCTTGATTGCGCCTCTTTTTTGCCACAGATTATCATATACGGAATTTTCTGAATTTCCGCCTCTCTAATCCTGTAGTTAATGGTGGACGGAGTATCATCAATTTCTGCCCTTTATCCCGCGAAGTTGAAGCTTCTGTTGGATGGTTTGGGCATATGATATTTGTTTGTTGCTTATGGGGAGTATTTTCGCTTGTATGGGAGCAAGTCATGTCGGAAAATTCCCCTCGTAATGTTCTATTAGTATGGCGAAGAAGCGTTCTATAGACCCTAAGAGGGCTTTGAATCATAATAACTTCGTGTTCTTTTCCATCGGCTCCGTTATAGGTTATGTTGAAGCGTTTTGGCAGGTTAAAGTCAAACTGTATGGTTGTGCATTGCCATTCTCTTCCAGAAGCATCAAAAATGTTAATGTCAATCTTTTTTAAGGCTTCAGCCAAGGCTTTTTGAGCTTTTTCCCAACTTTCTTCCGAACCCATATATCTTTCTGGTTCTCTTGAGTTTTTGGTTGAGAGGTACACTTGATATTTGTTGAAACCAAATTTGCGTAACATGTGTTTTGCAAAGTCTATAAGCTTCAGTATTTCTTCGTCCACTTGTTCTGGAGTGCAGAAAATGTGGGCGTCGTCTTGAGTGAAACCTCTAACTCGCATTAGCCCATGTAATGTGCCTGAACGTTCGTATCGGTATACTGTTCCCCACTCCGCGTATCTTATCGGGAGCTCTTTGTAGCTTCTTGGCTTAGCCTTGTAAATTTGGATGTGGAAGGGGCAGTTCATGGGCTTAACTACGTAGGGCCCTCCTTCTTTTTCGAAGAGGTACATGTTCTGCCCATAATAGTCCATGTGTCCAGAAATAGACCATAATTCTCTGCGGCGATATGTGGTGTGGATACAAGCTCGTATCCATTTTTCAAATGTTCCTATTCCCAGATAATTGCGGATTATTCTGCGGACTGTTGTGCCTTTTGGATGCCAAAGCACTAAACCAACACCTACTTCTTCATTTATGGAATAGAAATCCAATTGTTGACCAAGAATTCGGTGGTCTATAGCGAGCAGCTCTCTTTTTTCCTTCTCATTTTCTAAAATTTTGGGGTTTTCACGGGTTTTTGAGGAGATTTTTTGGTTTTAAAACGTGTTTAGAGTTGTGTTTCTAAATGCCCCATTTCAAATACCGATTCATTAATACTACATTCGCCTATTTATCCATTATTTAGAGGCGCATACTGCAGAGTCTGTTTTTGGCTTTAGAAACAACCAATACGGACCTACCCTCTCTAGTTTTTGGCGAACTGCGCCTTTAATTTTATTTACATCTCACGCATTTGTTTATGGATTTGTGGATAGAATTGCTCAAAGAAGCTTGGACGCTTGCCATTGAAAGCCTAAGCTGGATGGAAATGCAAAAGCTAAGCGAACGTCTGGCTTTGGCTAAGACGGTTAAGCAGTTGGGAATAAGCGATGCTGATGCTGTAAGACTTGCCCACATGCTTGTGTGCGAAACCATTAGGCGGCGGAATTTTATAGACGCTTTCATAAACAATGTTTTGAAGCCGAAAAACATAAGCGAATTCGACTTGGGTGTTCAAGCTTTTTTGAGGCTTTATGTTTACCAAACTCGCATAGCCAAAAACTGGTCAAAAGTTGATGTTAAAGAAGCAGAGAACATAGCAAGCCTCGCCCGCTCCATTCTCGGATGGAAAACTCTGCGGAAAGTGGAGCAGTTTTTGGGCTTTTTGCTGACGCAGAAGCCAACATCAATATTTGAAGGTTTAAGCGACGAGGAAAGAATTGGGCTTTCAACTTTCCATCCCACATGGTTCGTGAAATACTGTTTCAAACTTTTCGGAAGAAAAGAAGCCATAACAATTTTAGAAGCAAACATGCAGCCTCCGCCAACCTACATAAAATTCAACACTTTAAAGGCTAGTGAAAACGAAATTTTTGAAGAACTCACCAAAGAAAGTGTTAAAGTTGAAAAGGTTAAGGAACTAAAACACGCATACAAGGTTTTAAGCACAAAGCAACCTCTTACTCGCACGGCAAGCTTCAAAGAAGGCTTATTTTACATCCAAGACAAAGCAAGCTGTTTCGCAGCCGAAGCCGCAAACCCAAAACCTGGAATGAAAGTTTTAGACGTCTGCGCTGCACCAGGAGCAAAAACCACTTATTTGGCTCAGCTAATGCAGAATAGCGGTTCCATTTACTCTATGGATTATTCAAGGCGAAGATTAGATGTTTGGAAAAGCGAAGTAGCCCGCATGGGCGTTAAAATTGCTATGCCAATCATGGCTGACGCTTGCAACCCTCCGCCCTTTTCGATAGAGGCTGATATTGTAGTTTTGGACCCGCCATGCACAAGCACAGGTGCCTTTGGAAAATTGCCCTCGGCAAAATGGAGGCTTACAAAACGTTCAATTGAAAAGATGGCTGAGATTCAATGGCAAATGCTAAAAAATTGCGCTGAAAAAGTTAAACTCGGCGGCGCACTAATCTATTCCACATGTAGCATAACAATAGAGGAAAACGAAATGCTCATCGAAAAATTCCTAAAATGGCATCCGGAATTTTCACTTGCTGAAATAACGCCGAAAATAGGTTTGCCCGGCTTGAGGGGAATGGAAAAATGTCGGAGGCTTTATCCGCACATCCACGAGTGCAACGGTTTCTTCATCGCAAAACTATTAAGGAGCACACTCTAAAAGAAGTAGAGTGGTTAGCTTGAAAAGTTGTAGATTAGTTGGAAAGGTTGTGAAAGTTCAAGGCGAATGCATCGCTGGGCATCATGTTGGCGAGGAATTTGATTTTACATTATTTTCAGAAAAGAGAGAAATTCATAAAACACCACAAGTTTGCGGCTTTCTCTACCATTCCCTATTTCCGTATCTGGTTACTTTGCAATTTGGCGGCTCTTTTCCATGGGAGAAAGATAAGAACAAGTTCATTGCTGGTTGCCCAGATAACTATAAGGTAGTTGTTAAAATCAGAAGAGTTGAAGAATAAGCTTGGCCTCTTGGCTACCTATTTGACAAAGAATCTAAACGTCTATGTTAGTAATACTTATAAGTATTACTTGCGTATATACATAAGGTAAATATGAGCAAAACAAGAGCTATTACGGTAAAAGTTTCTGAAGAGTTAAAGAGAGAAATGAAAAAAGTTAAGGTAAACTGGAGTGAGTATATTCGAAGTGCCATTGAGAAGAAATTGGGAGAGCAGAAAGTAAAGGCAGCCTCTGCTACTCTTGACGAGGTAAGGGCGAGAAGCAAATCCGTTACGACGGACGAATTAGTTGCGTGGATTAGAGAAAAGAGGGAGAAATAAAACGCCAAGATATGTTGTTGACGCCGGTGTCCTCGCAAAATGGGTATTACCCGGAGAACCCTACCAAGAAGACGCCGTCAGGCTCAAGGAAGATTTTGTATCTGGAATAGTAGATTTGTGTGCACCCAACTTTATTGTTGAGGAGGTCGCTAACGCCCTTTGGAGAGCGATAAAACTTGAGAGAATTTCTGAAAAGGATGCTAAAATAGCATTGGAAGCATTAGGTGATATGAAAATAGAACTTCACGAAACAAATTGGGTTCAAGCGAGCCATGAACTAAACGTGGCATGTAAGCTGAACTTAACAGTTTATGACGCATCATATCTTCTTCTCGCCAATGAAACTAAAACCAGCTTCATAACGGCAGACGAAAAATTATACGAAAACGCAAGGCAATACTTCAAAGTTACGCATATCAAAGATTATCCATAAAGTCTAACTATTCCTTTCTGGGGGAGTATTTATTTCTTTTTTCAGTTTTACAGAGTATTTCGAATATGACTTTTGCTGCTTGAACTACTGAAATTCCTTGGTCATAATTTGGCGCTATTTCTACAACGTCAAAACTTACAAGGCGTTTGTCGCATATGCCGCATAAAATGTCAAGTAAAGTATGCATTTCAAGGCCTTCTGGTTCCGGATTTTGGACTGCTGGTGCATAGGCTGGGTCAAGCACATCCACATCCACCGATAAGTAAATGCTTTCGTGCTCTGCCAATTTTTCCTCTAACTTTTTCACTATAGTCTCGCTTCCTTCTTTTCTGATTTGTTGTGTTGTGAAAAATTCTATTCCAGCCTTTTTTGCGTAAGCAAGTTCTTCTTTGCAGACCGCTCTCGTTCCGACTTCGATAATTTTGGCTGGTTTCGCTTCTTCGTTTATTCTTCGCATAAGAGTTGTGTGGGAAAGCTTTAAACCCATAAATTCGTCGCGTAAATCCAAGTGTGCATCAAAACTCACTAACGCTGTTTTTGAAGCCTTCTTTCCTAAGCCTTTCATAACGCCAAGGGTGATTGTGTGTTCTCCGCCTATGGTTACGGGAATTTTTCCAGACTCTATGATGTCTTTTATGACTGCTGCAAGCCTTTCTAAAGTTTTCTCGGTATCAGTGGATACATGCAAATCGCCTAAATCATGCAATTTCAAATCTTCCACATCCAGACCTGTGCGAAAACTGTAGGTTTCTATATTTAGGGACGCTTGCCTAATAGCGTTTGGAGCAAACCTCGCCCCAGTTCTATATGTGCTTGTAACATCAAAGGGAACGCCCAAAACTATGTACTTTGCCTCTTCAAAGGGTTTTTGAAAACCGCTGAAAACGTTTGATTGGGAAACAAAAAGTTCACGATGACTCATTTACTTCTTCTCCTTTTCTTTCAGCCTTACTTTCACGGTTTTATACAAATATAAGATTATGCCCAAAACTGCGGTTAAACTGCAAAATCCGTAGATAATACTGTAAGAACCGTAAGGAAGCAATATATGGATGAAAGGGTTGCCGAGTAAAGGATAAAATGGATTCATCTCCCCGTAAAGGAAGGAGTCCAAAAACACATGTAAATAAACGCCAAAGAAAGATGTGAACATTATTTTTCTGAAAGAAGATTTTTGAGAAATCCCAAATACTGTTAAAACCCTATCCAGCCAACCCCTTAGAGGATAAATGATTATGGCTACAAAAACCGCCAGGACAGATGTGCCTAAATAAGAGTGGAAAAAGCCGTGAAGCGGATAATTATACACATGAAAATACACGACGCAAAAGGGTTCCAAATCTGGTATCACGCTTGCCACAAGAATGGTTGGAAAATCAAAAATTGCGGATAAGGCTAAGCCGAAAAGAAGCGCTGGACCCAAATGGAATGGTGTGAAAGGCACAGCACTCGCCTAAGTAAATAATCTAATGAGACATTAAATTTATTAGTAATGGCGTCATCCATTTTAGGTTAAAAGGCGGTTATCCATGTCGATTAAGTCTAAACTTAAAATGGAAAACGTTGGAATTTTTTTAGTCTTCGTTTTTTACGTTGTTGTTGGCGTAGTGTGCTTTGTTGTTTTGCCTATGGCTAATTTTCTTCCAACCATGGGGATTATGGGAGTTTTAAGCTTAATAACTGCCTATGGAATTTTTAAAAAGAGGGTTTGGGCGGTTTGGCTTGTGGTTATGTTATTTTTTATAGCCACAACATTTTCAGCTTCCATGCTCTACTCTTATTTTGGAAAAGACCTCATCATTGACATAAGCATGTTTGCCTATCTCATATTAACATGGATTTTCACAGCGTACACTGTGGCGAAAAGAAAGATTTTCGAAAGCTAACTTTTTAACAATTGCACCAGCACTTCCTCGCCAGCGTCAATAAATTGTTGTTTTTCGTTTATTTCCACAAACCCGTCAGCTTTTGCAAGCGTTGTGATAGCTCCAGAAAGCCCAGTTGGAACTGGTTCAGCCATAAGCCTATTTGATTCGTCACGCCTTAACTTGACCATTATGAACGTTCTTCTGCCCTTTGCTGGAAACATCCTCATTGCAGCCAAAGCCTTAACCTTCAAAGGCTTCCGCATTTTTCTTCCAGCCATTCTCTGAATTATGGGACGTACAAGCAGATGAAAAGTTAGCAGCGCAGAGGTTGGGTGTCCGGGAAGGGCGAAAACAATTTTTCCATCGATAAGCGCAACCGTGGTTGGCTTTCCAGGTTTTGTTGCCATTCCGCAAATTATCACGCCTGGTTTTCCCAGCGAATTCAATGTTTGTGGCAAGACATCCTTAGGTCCTATAGAGACTCCGCCAGAAGTTATAACCATATCCGCAGATTCTAACGCACTTTTTAATGTTTTCTGTAAAACCGCCATGTCGTCTGGTAAAACGCCAAAATAGACTGGTTTTCCACCGCTTTCTGACACGGCTGCGCTTAGGCTGTAGGCGTTTATATCATAAATCTTTCCGGGAGAAAGTTTTTCGCCTGGTTCTGTTACTTCATTACCTGTGGAAAGAACTGCCACTTTTGGGATTGTGTAGACTTTGGCTTTGGCTATTCCTATGGAGGCTAAAACTCCTATTTCTCGTGAACCCAGAAGATGTCCAGCTTTTAAGACGGTTTCGTCTTTCCGTATGTCTGCTCCGGATTTCATGACGTTCTCGTTTTTTGCCACGGCATTGTAAACGTAAAGCTCATCGCCTTTGCGCTCTGTGTGTTCAAGCATTAAAACGGCGTCTGCGCCTTCTGGTATGGGTGCGCCTGTTACGATTTCTGCTGCTGTGCCTTTTTTAACTATTATTTTTGGGGGTTCTCCAACGTTCACAGCTCCGCAAACTTTCAGTTTTATTGGTTTGTTTTCTTCTGCGCCGAAGGCGTCCTCTGCTTTTACGGCGTATCCGTCAACTGTTGAGCGGTTGAAGGGTGGGATATCAATTTTTGCGGTTATGTCTTCAGCGAGAACTCTGTTCCAAGCCTCTAAAATTGGGATTTCCTCCACACCCAAAGGTTTTGGTTTAAAATTTTCGTGAATTACCTTTTTTGCCTCTTCCAACGTTAAGAGTTTTCTAAACATTCTCATCCACCAAGTCAACGCAATCAAATAGGTGCACTGAAACGGTTTCTCCCTCTTCTAAGCCCTCCCTATTTTCTGGAACAACAACATAGCCATTAGCTTTCGTCACTGTTGAAATTATTCCGGAACCCCGAGCGCTTATAGGCTCTGCAAAAAGTTCGCCATGGCGCTGAAAAACATGGACACGCACAAAGGTTTTCTTCCCCAAAAAGGTGCTGATCCGCCTACTCATTTTTGCTTTCACCATTGGTCTATGCTCTTCTCGCTTCAATCCAAGCATTTTCCATATTAACGGTCTCACAAAAACTTCAAATCCAATCATTGCCGCAACGGGATTACCTGAAAGAATGAGTATTGGTTTCCCATCTGCTATTGCAAGGGCTGTGGGCATGGCTGGACGCATAGCCACTCCGTGAACGATAACGCCTGGTTTTCCAATTTTGTTAACGGCTTCTGGAACAAGGTCTGAGGCTCCAACGCTTGTTCCGCCAGTAGTTATTACAGTGTCAGCTTTTTCCAGTCCTATCCTTATCTTATCGAATATTTCATCGGCATCGTCTTTGGCAATTCCCAAATCTATTGGTTCGGCGCCCAATTCGTGGCATAAGCTAGAGAGAACAAGCCTATTAACCTCGAAAATCTGGTCTTTTTTTGGTTTTTCACCTATTTCTACAAGCTCGTTTCCAGTGGCTAAAATGGCGATTTTTGGTTTTTCAAAAACTTTAACTTCCACATTTCCCAAGGCAGCCAGCAAGCCTAAATGGTGAGGTTTTAGGCGGGTTCCAGCTTTTAATGCCACTTCGCCTTTTGAAACATCCTCGCCTTTCTTGGAGATGTTCTCGCCTGGCGTTACTGAAGCCCAAACCTCAATTTCCCCATTAACTCGTTTAGTGTTTTCTAGCATGACAACAGCGTTTGCGCCTTTCGGAATTGGGGTTCCAGTCCAAACTTGTTTTGTTTGTCCATTACCTATTTCGTCTTCATCTGTTATTCGCAGGGTTTTTGGCTTAAACTGTGAAGCTTCGATGGTATCTTCAGCTTTTACGGCGTATCCATCAACGGCGGAACGGTCAAACCTCGGCAAATTCTCCTTTGCAACTATGTCCTCAGCAAGAACATGGTTCAAAGCCTCATGCAAAGGAACAACAACGGTCTTCAAATTTTCAATTTTTAAATTTTTAAAAAGCAGTTGCAATGCTTCTTCTATAGTTGTGAGTTTTTGAAATCCCCTCAACCGTACCAAAAAGGCACCCAT
>JASEJA010000008.1:27937-29747 GCA_030017755.1 Candidatus Bathyarchaeota archaeon | reverse complement strand
ACAATGGAGGAAAAGAAAATTTTTACTAATTTTTCGCCTTTTGCAGAAGCATACCTAAACTTTTCTAAAAATATTATTGAAGGTCATTTTTTAAAAATTAAAGTTGAAAAGGAACACAAGGTCGTTGTTTTACGTTTTATTAAAGATGTTCCAGCAATTATCGGTTCAGACATGAAAACCTATGGACCATTTAAAAGTGAAGATATTGCATCTTTACCCGCTGAGAATGCCAAAATATTGATTAAGCAAGGTTTAGCTGAGAAAGTTGAGGTCTTTTCTTAATTTTGAAGAATCAAGAACCATCTAACAGCTTCGTTATATTTGCACTTTATTCTTTTCTCTCTTTCGGATTTTTCTCCATAAAGTTTGGGTTCCAATTATTATCAACGGGTATGTCGCAATCCAAGTGATAGAATACAATGCGCCGTAGTAATTGTGAAACTGTTGCACTTGGGAAGAGTTCATGCCATAATCTATTGCTATGATAAAAATTGTAGCTATTCTTAAGATGTTAATGAAGTAGGTGATTGCAGCTCCTATTATGAAGTAAATTGTTCTTTGTCTCCATGAGATAACACTGTTTTTTAAGAAAAGAAGAATTGTAACAGAATAGATTACGAGACTGTCAATACCAGAACATGGCCAAGCTATTCCAAAGAAAGCTGCGCCTTCTTGGTTCCAAAC
Organism: Candidatus Bathyarchaeota archaeon; assembly: GCA_030017755.1. Lineage (GTDB taxonomy): Archaea > Thermoproteota > Bathyarchaeia > Bathyarchaeales > Bathycorpusculaceae > JASEJA01. The sequence goes on along the minus strand of JASEJA010000008.1, from coordinate 29,063 downwards.
CTTTAAGACTGGTGTTCCATACATTTGACCCACCCAGTCAGTCTGATAGCCCATTAAATTCAAAATGTTAGCTGCAAGTGTAGCTGTTGTTGGAACGAAAATTTGAAATGGAGTAAATTGTCCATAGGGGTACAAATTGTCTATAAGATAGATTGAACCGATAATTCCTATTAGGCATAGAGGGACCAAAAAATCTTTTAATCCATCAATTCCATACGTAACTAAAATTATCAGTGGAAAAAGTATTGCGAAAACGAGGTATTCTACTGAAAGAGGCATTAAGTTTGCCCAAAAATAGTTTCCGAAATGTTTTGGCGATATGTTTACAATTGCTGTGTTTAATCCATGAAAGTTTGCAATAATGACATATGCTGTAGGAAGCAGTAATAGAATGGTGAATACTAGGAATAGTGTAGACTTTATTTTGTGAACTTTTATTTGGATTTTTTCCCAGTTCAATATGAGTTCTAAAAGGATTAGCCATAAAAAGAAGATGTAGTATGTTCTGCCTTTCCATGTTGCCTCATATGATGCTGGATAAAGGTAATAGAGAATAAGAAATGGTATGATGAATGAGAAAATGGGCAAGATTTTTATTAAGATGCTTGGATTTTTCTTTATTGTTTGTGCTGCATTTAGGGCTTTGGTTTTTAGCGTTTGTATCGGGTTTGGCATTGAATTCCTTCCATTGCTTTTTAGTTTGCGATTATAATCGTTTAGCAAAGATTTAAGCATGTCATCATTTAAGTGTTCTGAGAGATGGTGAAAAAGTATAAGTGCGTGTATGTTGTTTGTATGCAGAGCTGGTCGTGTTTGAAGTGAATGTGCCGAAGGAAATTAGAACTTACTGTCCTAAATGTAAAGTGCATCAGCCTCATGCGGTTACGCTTTACAAGGCTGGGAAGCGTAGGGCTTTAGCTAAGGGTGAGCGTCATCATGAGCGGGAGAAGAAGGGTTATGGTGGGCAGAAGTATCCTCTTCAGAGGGAGTTTTCAAAAACTACTAAAAAGCAAACTTTAAAGTTAAAGTGTAAAGTTTGTGGTTATACACGGCATAAAGATGGGGTACGTTTGAGAAAATTGACTATTGAATAAAGTTGGAGGGCGGATGTTATGGCTGAGTGGGA
>JASEJA010000008.1:24546-27837 GCA_030017755.1 Candidatus Bathyarchaeota archaeon | reverse complement strand
GCTACTGTGCAGTCTGTTGCTGATTATGGTGCTTACGTAAATCTGGACGAATATGACAAGAAGGGTCTGCTTCACGTTTCTGAAGTTTCTTCTTCTTGGATTCGAAACATCCGCGATTTTGTTCGCGAAGGGCAAAAGGTGGTTTTGAAAGTTTTAAGGGTGGATATTGAAAAGGGACACATAGATTTGTCTCTACGAAGGGTTACGAAAAGGGAGAAAATTGAGAAAATTATGTCTTGGAAAAGGGAGCGGAAAGCTGAAACCTTACTTCGTAATGTTGCTGAAAAGGCTGGCATCTCATTAGAAGAAGTTTATGAAAAAGCGGGAGCTGTCATGGAAAAAGAATATGGGTTATATGAAGGCTTTGAAAAAGTTGTAAAAGAAGGTGTTGGCGCGCTAACAAAGATAGGTGTGCCGGATGAACTTGCAACAGTTATTACTGAAATTGCAAAAGAGAGAATGCGTGTTTCCATGGTTAAAGTGAAAGGTTCAGTTGAGCTGCGCTGTATAAAGCCGAATGGAGTTAACATTATCAAAGAAGCATTTTTGAATGCAAAAAAGGCTGAGAAGTCACGGGACGCAAAAGTTCGTTTTTACGTTGTTGCAGCGCCAAAATATTGCATTGAGGTTATGGCTGAAAATTATAAGCGTGCAGAAGCGGTTTTGCAGAAAATTGCCGAAAACGTTGTGGCAAATGTTGTTAAGGCAGGTGGACATGGAGTTTTTAGAAGGGAAAAATGATGGTTTGGCTTTTAAGGAAATGTGAAAAATGTGGAAAATACACATTAAATAAAGAGGCGTGTCCCTACTGTGGTGGAAAGGTTCTGGTGCCTCATCCGCCGAAGTTTTCGCCTGATGATAAATATCTTGTTTATAGAATGGCTTTAAAGAGGAGGGAAAAATCTGTTGAAGGAAACATTCATTAAGGAACTTGTAAAAGTTGATTTGAACGCTCCAATTTTGATTGAGGGTCTTCCTGGTTTGGGGCTTGTTGGCAAAATTGCCACGTGTTATTTGGTTAAAAGATTAAAGGCTGAAAGGTTTGCGTATCTTTATTCTCCACATTTTCCATATTTTGTGCTTGTCAATAAAAAGGGAGGCGTAAGGCTTTTGCGTGGAACTTTTTATCTTTGGAAAAACAAAGGCGGAAAGAACGACGTTATTTTCTTTACGGGAGATAGCCAAGCGCAAACGATTGAAGGGCAATACGAAATTTCAGATTGTATATTGGATTTTGCTAATAAGTGCAACGTAAAATTGATTGTCACCACCGGTGGTTACAGGATGGAGGCGAAGGAAAAGCCGAAAGTCATAGCAGCAGCCACAAACATGGGGCTTCTGAATACTGCTTTAAAAGCTGGTGCTGTTGTGAGTCCGATGGGAAGTCCTATTGTTGGAACTGCTGGATTAATATTGGGTTTAGCGCGTTTCAAAAAAATTGATGCCCTTTGTCTTTTGGGCGAAACCCGCGGATATTTGCCAGATCCAAAAGCCGCTAAAAGTGTTTTGGAAGTGTTAAGGGCATTATTGGGTATTGATGTGGATTTAGCTGGTTTGGATGAGGAGATTTCTAAAGCGGAAAAAATGGTTAGTCGGTTGCAGAAGATTGAGGAAAAGAGGGTTTTGCAAACAGAAGAGTTAAGGAAAGAGGAAGATAAGAAAATCACCTATATTTCCTAAAATGCTAACTCTTTTTGGATTATTCTAGCAATCCTTTCTGCTGCTTTTCCATCTCCATAAGGCGATTTTTCTGGCAACTCCTTTCTGTTATCCAAAACTTTGTGGATGGCTTTTATTATGCCTCGTTTTTCAACACCGATAACTTCTGCAAAACCAGCCTCCACAGTTTCCGGTCTTTCAGTAGATAGGCGAGTAACCAAAACTGGTTTTCTAATGCATGGTGCTGTTGCCTCTTCTTGTATGCCTCCCGAATCCGTCACTATAATCTCACACTTTTTCATCAAAACTAGAAAGTCTAAATATCCAAGAGGCGGCAAAATTTGTATGTTTCTGGAGTTTTTAATTTTTGCGTAAATTTTGTTCTGAAGCATGCGCTTTTTTGTGCGTGGGTGCATTGGATAAACAACTGGTAAGGGGGCTTCTGCAAAGGCTTCCATGAAATTTTTAAGAACTGTAAAGTCATCTACATTTTCTGCTCTGTGGGCTGTTGCTAAAATGAACTTTTCGAAGCGGATAGAATCCAAAATTTTTGATTTCTTTTCTGCAATTGGCAGTTGCTGGATTACAGCGTCTATGACGGTGTTTCCTGTTACATAAACTTTCCTCCAGACATTTTCTCTTTTTAAGTTGTTTTCAGATGTTTTGGTTGGCGCGAATAAATAGGTGGATATGTGATCTGTTAGGCGTCTGTTATGTTCTTCTGGCATGCGCAAGTCGAAACTTCTTAATCCAGCCTCAACATGTCCTACAGGTATTCCAAGCTTAACTGCTGCTAAAGCGGTTGCTAAAACTCCATTTGTGTCTCCTTCCACCAAAACAAGGGAAGGTGAAGTTTTCTTTAACAAGCGTTCCATTCTGGCGATAATAGACGCAGTTTGAAGCCCTTGAGAATACGCTTTAACCTTGTATTCATAGTCTGGTGTTGGAAGTTCAAGTTCTTCGATGAATTGTTGGGACATGTTATGACTGTGGTGTTGACCGCAATTTACAAACGTGAGCGAAATCCTGTTCTTTTGGAAGGCCCTAATTATGGGCGCCATTTTTATGATTTCTGGGCGTGTACCAACAACGATCATCACTGTTTTCATCGGCTTCCCGTTTATTCATTAGATATTATAAACAAGTTTTAACGTTTATTCAAAAGTCCAAACTAACTGTTAAACCTTAATTCTAATATTTTCGAAAGGTTCTAAGTTTTAATCAACGCTTTGAATAATAATCTTTAGATTGCGTTAGTTTCTGTGACATACAAAACGTCTTACTTTTCTTCTTCAATTAATGTTGTAACAAAATGGGATTTGGTGATAAAATCTATGCGTCTATTAAAAAATGAAAGAGGATTAAGCGTAGTGGTTACAACGCTAATAATACTGGTTGTTTCCGTGCTTTTGGCAACTGTTGTGACATTTTACGCCATAAACGTGACAACTACAAGGGTTCAAGAGGAATCATTGCACCTAACTAAACAACACATATGGTATAACACTACCGAAGGATGGGCTGAAGCTGCATTAGTTATTCTGAACACTGGCGGAAGAGACGTAGTGCTTGATAAAATTCAAGTGAGAGGACAAGAATGTCCATGGTCAAGCGTTTATTACTGGAGAACAA
>JASEJA010000008.1:8997-24446 GCA_030017755.1 Candidatus Bathyarchaeota archaeon | reverse complement strand
AGTTGGCGTGCTGTTATTGCCACTGGGGAGCCTTCTGTTTCGCTTACTGAGCGCATGGCTAAGTAGAAGTCGTTGAGGCGTTTTAGTGCTTCTTGAGTTAAAACGGGTTTGATTCCTTTAGCATAGCTTACATATTTTCTCAACAGTTCCAGAGGTATTGGCGGTTCTACAGGGGTTAAACCTTTTCTATGAATTTCAAGTATGTGTTCCGACATTTTGCTGTCTGTTTCTTTGCTTGGCACATCCCTCAGGACGAAGATTAGGTCGAATCTTGAAAGTATTGTTACGGGTAAGGAAATGTTTTCGGCAACCGTGCGGCGGGGTTCATATCTTCCTAAGGCTGGGTTTGCAGCTGCAAGTATGGCTGTTCTCGCATTTAGGGTTGCGACGATTCCTCCTTTTGCGACTGAAACCGTATGCTGTTCCATGGCTTCGTGGATGGCAACTCTGTCCTCTGGTCGCATCTTATCAATTTCGTCTATGCAGGCTATTCCCTTATCGGCTAATACAAGAGCGCCAGCTTCGAGGCTCATTCCTCCCCCTCTTTCGCGGATGACGGCGGCTGTTAAGCCAGCTGCTGTTGTGCCGCGTCCAGAAGTGTAAAGTCCGCGGGGTGCGATTCGGGCTACGTATTGTAGAAGTTGGGATTTTGCTGTTCCAGGGTCTCCTATCAAAAGAGCATTCATTTCTCCCCTAATTGTTATGTCTGGGAGGATTTTGGGTACGCCTCCGAAAAGGAGGTACATTATTGCTTCTTTTATGTGGTCGTATCCATAAATTGATGGCGCTATTGAGTTGATTATTTTTCGGTGTATCCATGGGTCTTTTGCCAGTTCGAGGATTTTTTCTTCATCCTCTGGTGATGGAAGCGCTATTTCTGGCTCTTTTCCCAAAACTTCAATTGAATTAGCATCTAAATGCAAAACGAAGGTGCGAAGTTTTCCAACCCTTGGGAGTGTGGGCGATACGGCGCGGACCATTCCAACTATTGAAACGTGGTCGCCTGGTCTCGCCACATCAACTATTTCGCCTCCAACAAGCTTAACGTGTAACGTTCTAGGTAATTGTCCGGGGGGTAAATCTTCTGGTCTTTCCTGTAAGCGTAAGTCTTGAGAGTCTATGAAGGTGGATTCTTCTTGGACGAAGTCGAATGGTCCTTTTGCTCTGCAAGAGGGATTAGTGCAAGCGAATGGCGCCTTAAGAAATTGACCTGTTTGGTTTACTTGAGTTATTTCGCCGCATCTTTTGCATTTGAATGCTGCTTGCATTACCATTGGGCGGACTGGTGTTGAACGGACAACTATGCCTTCTACCATTACAAGTTTTCCTATATGAAGCGAGCCGAGTTTCCGCAGTTGTGTGGCTTCAAAAAGCCTAACAACTCTAACGTTTACAGTTTCTATTTTTTCAGCATATTCTGGGTCTTCACTTTGAAGCTGCGCATAAGCTGCATTGTTGGCGTGATTTAAGAATTCGTCTGGTTTTTCTAAAAGTCCTTCAGCAAGCTTTTGTTCGAAAGCCCAAATGTCTTCGAAATCAACGATTAACGATGTTTTCCCCGCTACCGCCATTTGCGAGATTCTCTGGCGATATTTTTCCGATTTAAAAAATTCTTGAAAGAGTGCCTGAGGGTCTAATGTTTCCAGTTTTTCCGTCATTCTTCCACCTTCTCATAATTCATTATTTGTGTTCTCCATTTTTGAATAATATTGTAAAGTTGGTCATAGAGAATTCTCTCTTCAACGGTTAAGTTTTTTAATGTTTGTTCAATTTGGGCTGGAGCTGAGGCTAGGGAAACTATTTTCTTCAATCTTGCGTTTAGCACATCTTGGGTTAAATGTTTAATTTTCTCGTATTCTCGTATTTTCTCTGTATTTTTGGAGGCTTCCTCCTTAAGTTCAATAAGGTATCTGCGAAGTTTTGGATAGAAATTTTCTGGCAGCTTTGGTATTTGTCCAGCCGTTTGCACTCTTTCTGTCCATTGTATCTTGTAAAGTTTTGCGGCGTCTAAACGTTCATCTTCTCGAAAACGGGCTATTCCAGCCTTAACTAGCTCTTGGGCTATCCAAAATTGAATTTCATACTCGTTTCCTTCGTCAAAAGGACCTACATTTAATCCAGCAAGCTTAATTTCGGGGCAGTTTCTGTTTGCAATAATTTTTGTAGGTGTATGTTCAAAAATGAAATCTAAATCTCTAATGTTCATTATTGTTTTTGGCATCCTTTCGCCCCTTCTTCTCAGGACTTTTAGTTCTGACATAGAGTGAATATAAGGGCAGCAGTTTAAAAACTTAGATTAAAGAGTTTAAGAAAATGTGAAATGTTGACGCTAAAATGTTTTATGGCCATAAGCCAAGTGTTTTTATTGCTTCGGCTACTCTTCCAACACCAAGCATTAAAGCTGCTGTTCGCATGTCACTTTCTTCCTTTCTCATTATGTTATAGACATCGCTGAAAGCCTTAACCATCTTGTTTTCCAATTTCTGGTTTACCTCTTCTAATGTCCAATGTTCTCTTGTGAGATTTGGAACCCATTCATAGTAGCTTGCTGTTACGCCTCCGGAGTTAGCTAAAATGTCTGGAACAAGCATTATCCCTTTTTCATCAAGTATTTTATCGGCTTCTGGAGTTGTTGGTCCGTTTGCGCCTTCAACAACTATTTTTGCTTTTATTTTGTCTGCGTTGGCTTTTGTTATTTGGTTTTCTAAGGCTGCTGGTATAAGTATGTCGCATTTTGTTTCAAGGAGTTCTTCGTTTTTTATGTTTTTGCATCCTTTATAATTGATCACAGAGCCTGTTTTGGATTTGTGTTCATAAACATCGTATGGGTTTAAACCCTTCTGGCAATAGATTCCTCCTACAGAATCGCTTACGCCACAACTTTACAGCCCATGTCATAGGCTATTTTGGCAGCATTCCAACCCACATTTCCATAACCTTGAACAGCAACAGTTGCGCCATTAAACTTTAAGTCCCTAACCTTTGCGGCTTCTCTTGCGCAAACCACCACGCCTAATGATGTAGCTTCAGCTCTTCCTTCTGAACACCTATGCTTATTGGTTTTCCAGTGACGCATTCTGGAACGCTGTAGCCTTTAAATTGGCTGTAGGTGTCCATTATCCAAGCCATTGTTTGGGCATCTGTGTAAACGTCTGGCGCTGGCACGTCGCGGTAGGGTCCAATAACATCCAAGATTAAGCTTGTGTATCGTCTTGTTAGGCGTTCAATTTCGTTTAAATTCATTTTTTAGGGTTGCAGCATACTCCGCCTTTTGCGCCTTCATATGGTATATCAACAACAGCGCATTTCCAAGTCATCCACATCGCCAAAGCAGTGACTTCATCTAATGTAACATTCGGGTGATAACGTATTCCTCCTTTGAAGGGTCCTCTTGCATCGTTATGTTGGACTCGGCAACCAGTGAAGGTGCTGATTTCGCCGTTGTCCATTTTTATTGAAATGGAAACAATGAGTGAACGTTTTGGATGTTTTAGCATTTCGTGTATTCCAGGGTCAAGGTTCAATTTTTCTGCGGCTATTCTTAATTGTTCTAATGCCATGTCTAATGCTGACTGTTCTTTCATAAAACCACTCTTCTTCAGCACGTTTGTCTAAAGGTTATTTAAAGTTTTAAGCATAAGAAGTTTGGTTTTTGTTTCCTAAAATGCACTTATATAGAAAAAGAGAGGTGGGATGTTTAGTCTAGGATTTTTTCGATTGCTTCTTTTTCTGCTTCTTGAGGCATTGGTATGCCTGTAACTTTTGCTGCTGTTTCGCTTAAGCTCATCAAGTCATTTCTGTTAATAAGCTCAAGTTTCCATTTTCTGCTGCCAGCAAGAAGCTGTTTTAGTCCAACGCCTATGCGATCCGTAAGATATGTATACAGTGCAACGGCTTCCCAAGGTATCTCTTTAAAGCGTTCGCCAAACTTTTCTTTTAATTCTGGGGCTGCAATGAAAAACTTTTCAGGAGTGTTGCCGTATCTGTCGGCGAAGGTTTTTGGCAGTTTGCCTTCTTGGGCTAATTGTTTGAAGTAGCTTGCTTTCATCACGGCTGTTAAGGGTGAGCGTCCCATTAGAACTGCTTTTACGAATGGCCCTTCTCCGAAGTTGCTCATGGCTATTGCTTTGAAAATTTGTGTTTCGTTTATGAAGCCTCCAGCCATAATTAGGTCTGGCACATAACGCCCTTTCTTTTTCAATATTTGGGCGCATTTGAGGACTATGGCTTCTAAGTAAACTGTTGGAATGCTCATTTCATCCATCATTGGAACCGGACTCATGCCTGTTCCGCCGCCTGCCCCGTCGAAGTATACTGCGTCGATTTTTGCTTCTGACGCTATTTTCATCGTGTATGCCACTGCTGAGGGTCTGTATGCGCCAGTTTTTAATGTGACATGCTTTGCTCCTTGTTCCCGTAACCATTCTATATCTTCTATCATGTTCTTTTCTTTAGGTATGCCAACCCTGCTGTGTCTCTCGAAGGATTTGAAGACTCCATCTTTGAAGGCTTGCTGCACTGTTGGATCTTCTGGGTCTGGAATTACTATGTAGCCTCTTTTCTTCAGCATTATGGCTTTTTCTAAGTCTCTTACGCGAACTTCGCCTCCTATGGCTTTTGCGCCTTGTCCCCATTTTCTTTCGATTATGTTTACTTCCAGTTTTGATATGGCGTATACGTCTACGCCGAGTCTTTGGTCTTCAACATTTGTTTGTACTGCTATGTCGCCGTATTTTTCATCCCAAAACTTTCGGAAGAGGTCTACTCTGCGTTTCAGTTCTTTCGAGTATGTTACTTTGCCTTTTGTGAATTGGGCTTCTGGGTCCATGCCGCAAACGTTTTCTCCAACAACTATTATGGCTCCTGAAAGGGCTGAGCCTATTGCTAATCCTTCCCAGTTTAGTCTTGCAACGTCTGTTGAGCCGAAAGCGCCATTTAATATTGGGACTTTGATGGGTATGCCTGCAACTTTTGTTTCTATGTTAACATTTGGGAAGATGGCAACATCTGAGTTTTCCTCAATTCCTAAAGCTTCGAACAAGCCAGCTTGAATGTTAAAGTGGGACCAGTCTAATCCAAAATCTTTGAGGGCTCCGGCTGTACTGTATCCGAATTGGACTGGTTCTGGGTATAGGGCTTCTCTTCCTCTGAAGGCTGACAAGCTTATTTCACACATTATTGGGCAGTCGCGGATGCATATGGGGCACATTCCACTTGTTGGGCTTGTATCTTTAACGCGTGTCATTGTTCCAGTTGTTGATTTTCCGTTCAAATAGGCACTATTTCTTTGAACACGTTCAGTCATTTTATTCACCTTTACATTTGCAAACTTTTAGATATGAAGGGTAATTTGCATGCACATTTAAACATTACTTTAAAAGAATGCTGAAATGAACATTTATGTACAATAATTCTTTGAGGCTCTGACTCTACATAAGCATTTAAGGGATATCTATCTGCAATCCCTTAACTGCATACTCTCGCCTTTGGTACGTTTGAGAGCCGTATCTTCCCCCAGCCTTCTTAACTCTTAAAAAGTTCTTATCGTCCTGCTTTGAAAGGTCTATAACCACTTGCGTCATATGTTCAATTATGGCGCAAAACTTTTTTGGATGGGCATTTTTTGCCATGGTCCAATAAGCGAGGGTTTGATAAGCATACAATGCGGGACAAACGTGTCCAAAGAAAGTTTTAACTGCGTCTCTTCCCCAGTTATGTTCCATAATAGACAAGCTGTTAAAAACAAATCTCGTTCCAAGCGTTACAAATTCTCTCTCAATTCTTCCAAAAAAGTGGTGGAAACGGTCTAGGTCTTTTGAGCTTGGAACTTTTCTAATCCATGGTGGAGCCTTGTCATAGAAGTCGCTGAATATGAGTTCGCCTTGTCCAGCCGGCAAAATCTGGCACAGAAGAAGTGTCAAGCTGGGATTTTCTTATATCCAGAAGCTACACAGAAAATTTGCAACCCATTACTCTTAATGCTTTTAAAAGGACTATTGAAAGTTTAGGCAAGAAAATGTTTCCACAAAAACATGTTGGTCCTGTTATTTTTGAAAACCAAAGTTGGAATCAACTTTTCTCGGTAATTTTCACTTCTGGCATTTCAGCTCTTAACGTTCAAGAAAATCGTTCCGTCTATAAAGGAAAATTAGGAACTCAAGTGGCAAAGGAAAGCGTCTCCATTGTTGATGATGGAACACTGCCCGAAGGCATTGGCACTAGCAAATTTGATGATGAAGGGGTACCTAAACAGAAGACTTCCATAATCGAGAAAGGTACACTTACTAACATCTTGTATAGTAATTATACTGCAAAACGTGAAAAACGCGAAAGTACCGGAAACGCAAGCAGATTAGGGCGTGTAACGGCTGCTTATGCCAACCAGCCCATGATTAGTCCTTCAAATCTTATATTACAACCAAATAAAGGAAGCCTTGAAGATTTGATGAGTGAGTTAAAAGATGGTGTGTTAGTGAAAGGTTCTCTGATAGGGGCATTGCATTCAAACGTTGTAACTGGCGACTTTTCCGTAACTGCGGATAACGTCTTCAAAATAGAAAATGGCGAGGTCGCGTTCCCACTCAAAGCTTGCACTGTTGCTGGAAACCTCTATGACGCATTAAATCACGTCATTGCAATTGGAAATGATTCTAAAAGCTTTGAAAACTCCATCTGCCATCCTCATCTTAGACAAAATTGTGGTTTCCACATAATCGCTTTTTCTTTGATAGCATTTATTAGCAATTCTGTAAATATGTTTTGAAGAGGAGTGAACCCTTTGAGTTTTGAAATGTGGGCTGAAAAATACCGACCAAAAACATTAGACGACATGGTCAACCAAAAGGAAATAGTTGAACGTCTAAAAAGTTTCGTAAAATCAAGAAATGTGCCTCACTGCATTTTTGCTGGACCGCCGGGGACTGGAAAAACTACGGCTGCTCTTTGTTTGGCAAGGGACCTTTATGGTGACGCCTATAAAGAGCATATTATGGAGTTGAATGCTAGTGATGAAAGGGGAATTGATGTTGTTCGGGAAACTGTGAAAACTTTTGCCAGGGTTAGGTCTATTGGCGAGATTCCCTTCAAAATAATGATTTTGGACGAGGCGGATAACATGACTTCTGATGCGCAGCAAGCGTTAAGGCGGACTATGGAGCGTTATACCGAAACGTGCCGTTTCATTCTTTGTGCCAATTATAGTGGAAAAATAATAGAGCCAATCCAGTCCAGATGTGCGCCGTTCCGTTTCACTTTCTTGCCAAGAGAAGAACAAGACAAATATTTGAAGCACATCGCCGAAAATGAAGGCGTAAAACTGTTAAAAGATGGGTTAGAAGCAATTTTTGAAGTTTGCGGCGGAGACCTCAGAAAGGCAATTAACACTCTGCAGGCAGCGGCGTCATTAAACAAGCCGGTGGATTCAAAGGTTGTTTACTCAATTGCTGGAAGAGCCAATCCCGCAGATGTGCAGAAAATGATAGAAACCGCCATGAAAGGAGACTTCTTAGAAGCGAGAAAACAGTTGCGCGATATGATTCAGAAGTATGGAGTGGCTGGAAGCGACATAATCCGACAAATTCACACAGAAATCTTTCGCGGAGGCATTCCAGAAGAGTGGAAAATAAAATTAGCTGATATTGTTGGCGAGATAGATTATAGACTTGTTGAAGGCGCAGATGAAGAGGTTCAATTGAGCGCTTTATTGGCTAGGCTTGTTGAGGCTGGATATGAATTAAAAAAGTCAAGTTAGGTGTATATGGGCTTGTATGCCGCTTGGACTTTAAAGCATAAGCCAAAATCCCTAACAGAAGTTGTTGGAAACAAAGACGCTATTCAGAAATTTGTTGATTGGGTCAAATCTTGGGAGAAAGGAATTCCAAAAAAGAAAGCTGTCTTCCTCTACGGTCCACCAGGCATTGGAAAAACTGTTTCTGTTGAGGCTTTGGCTAACGATTTAAGGATGGAGTTTGTGGAGAAAAATGCAAGTGATTATCGAACAGAGGATGCCGTTCATCACTTTGCCGGTTTAGCTTCACAGTATGGTTCCCTTTTTGGCGGGCGAAGAATTGTTTTGCTTGATGAGTTGGATGGGTTAACGGGAACAGCCGATAAGGGTGGAGTGAAAGCAATAACTGATGTTATAAAGTCTGCGCAGTGTCCAATAGTTTTGATTGCAAATAACGCCTATGATCCACGTTTTTCAGAACTTCGCAATTATTGCCTCCTAATAGAGTTTAAGAAGCCACCAGCAGGCGAGGTTATGAAGCATCTTAAACGAATATGTGAAAGAGAGGGAATCCAAGCTGAAGAAAATGCGCTTAAATTTATTGCTCAACGCTCTGAAGGTGATGTTCGCTCAGCGGTGAATGATCTTCAAGCTTTAGCTCAAGGCAAGGAAAAGCTAACCTATGAGGATGTTTCTTGGCTTGGCTACCGTGATAGGCAGGACACTATTTTTAATGTGTTGAGAATGATAATTTATGGAAGAACATGCATGGGTGCAAAACAAGCTGTGGACATGGCTGATGTTGACATTGACATGCTTTTTGAATGGATATACGAAAACGTTCCAGCCCATCTAACCGATCCACATGACTTGGTAAGAGCCATGAACGCTCTGGCAATGGCTGACGTTTACCGCGGAAGAATCCGCTCAACCCAAGACTGGAGTTTCACACGCTACGTTATTGATTATATGACGGCTGGTGTTGCCATGGCTAGAAAAAACACTAAGCCAGGCGGGTGGATACCCTTCAAGTTTCCCACTCGCATTCAAGCGTTGTCAAGGTCTAAGGCTGAACGTGCAATGCAACTTAAAATAGGCTATAAAATTAAGCAAAAGTGTCACATTTCAGCAAACAGAGCCTCAAAAGAAATACTCCCCTACTTAAAAATTATTTTCAGAAACAATGCTGAAACGGCTGCGGGACTTGCTAAATGGTTGGATTTAGACCTTGAAATGGTTGAATATTTAACTGGAAACAAAGAACGTTAAAAGAAAAAGGAAGTGAAATTTAAGGTGTAGGTGACGGTGTTGCAGTTGGAGTGCTTTTTTTCTTTCTTAATGTTAGGGTAACTCCAGCAAAAGCAATTATGAGAGCTATTATTCCTAATCCAAGCCCGACAATTGCGAACAAAGGCGTTGTTTGATCTTCTGCTTGAACTGTAAGAGTCAGCGGAGCACTTGCTGCTTCCTTATATTGGTCGTCTCCATCCCAACTTGCTTTAACAACCCATTCTCCTATCTGATTTGCTTTGAAAGCGTCGCTAAACACTCCCGCTGTTGTGGAGTCAACGGTTTTTGTAATTATTGTGCCGTTTGGCATAGTGTATTGTATAGTGATGGCTGCTGTTTTTGCTGGGTATAAAATGCCGTTAACAGTTATATCATCATCTATCTTTGCTACATAATTTGACATTGTTAACGCTATTAGGCTGGATGCCTTCTCTATAAAGAGTGTTGTTGTGGCAGTTGCGCCATCATGTTCAAAATCACCATTCCAACTAACTGTAATAGTGTAGTTGCCAGCAGCCGGCGGTGTCCATGTAAAAGAGTATTCTCCATTTTCATTAGTTTTAACTGTTGTCAGATATATTAAAACTGGAAGGGGTTCACGGGAATATTCTATTTTGACTTTGGCATTTGTTACGGGTATGTCACCTGTTTCCTCTGTCACGTGTCCACTTATAGTCACTTGATTGCCGATGACCATGCTGGATGAACTCAGGTTCACGGTAATCGAGCTTCCAACTTTGATGATGCTCCAGATTCCCGTTCAGATTTTGGCGGAGAAAACCACGTACTGTGATATCCACCTGTAACTATTTCAGGCACAGAATCCCACTCAACATCATTAATAGCTAATCCTCTTATTATGCTGGCATTACTCCATGTTTCAGAACCTTCTAAGAGCATTGTGGTGCTATCCCAAGACCAAACACGAAACTGGCCTGAAGATGATAAGAATGCTCCAGCGTATCCTCCAGTCACTATTTCTGCAGAACCGTCATTGTCAACATCGCCAATGGCTATTGTATTGATTGAACTATAGGAGAAGATGCTGCCAGTACCCCATTCGCGGCTTGCTTCCAAGGAAAGATTGTCCCCGTCCCATGACCATATTCGTAATTGGGCGTTCGTGGAACTTGTGCTATCCGAATGCTGCCCGCCCGTAATTATCTCTAATACTCCATCATCATCTATGTCTCCAGTTATTACCGCGTTAACGTAAGTTCCGCCGAAGGTGTACCAAAGATGACTTTTTCCCATTCAAGAACGCTTCCATTCCATGAGAATATTGTGAGCATGGCGTCGTATTGATTGAGGCGGGTGTCGTTGGTGTATCCCGCAGCGATAATCTCTATTTTATCGTCATTATCAACGTCGACTATTGAGACTCCATGCCACTCTGTAGGCACACCTGAAGCCCATTCCATACTCTGCTCAAGCACAAAATTGGACTCTGTTATGTTCCAAATGCACAATTGACCTTTCAAACCTATTTCTGGAGATGTGGTGTTCTGATAGCCAGCTGTGACTATTTCAACGACACCGTCTTTATCCACATCGCCTATGGCCACATCAAAAGCATTGGACTCAAGCATGTGATCGTTTGGCCAAAAAGTGAACGCCTTTTGTTTAAGTGTAGAACCATTCCAACTACAAGCAAGTAAAAGTCCTTGCTTTTGAATGGCGAATCTGGGAGGCCATCCTCCTAATGGAAATATGAAACTCCCGAGCCTGCCATGACTATTTCTATATCTGACTCATTATCGACGTTACCAATCGCTACCGCATTTAATTGAGTTTCCTAAAATGAAAGTAATAAGTGTTCGGCATGTTCCAAAATAAGCTCTGTTCCATTCCAATTCCATATATCCCTTCTCCTTCACTTCTATCTGTTGTGGAATTATAATAATCTCCCACTGTAATGATTTCTATGGCATTATCTCCGTCAATGTCCCAAGCGGCAACATCGTTGACGTGACTCTGAGCATCTGTTACCCATTCGTGACCTTTTTCTAATGTAAGCCCATTTTCTGCGTATGCCAAAAATGGCATGAAAGCCATCAAAAGGATTGCAGCAATCGACAATCCAACGAATCCTTTTCTTAATATTCTATTATTTTTCCATCCATAAATAACAACAAAATTATTGATAATTAAGGGTATTTAACAATTTTCAGTTCGGAATCTGATTATACACTAGTTAATGTACTTTACTTCCTTCAGCAATATCCTTTTCTGGTTGTAATATTACGACATTTCCTTTTTCATCTTCTGCGGCTAAAATCATGCATTGAGATTCCACGCCCATAAATTTTCTTCTCTGCAAGTTTAGAATAAAAGCGCATTTTCTGCCGACAAGTTGTTCTGGTTTATACCATTGTAAGAGTCCAGCCACCGCTTGTCTTTTCTCTGTTCCAAAATCTACAATCATTCTGATGAGGTTGCGTGAACTTGGAATTTGATTTGCCTCTACAATTTTTCCTATTCGCATGTCTAATTTTTGGAATTCTTCAAATGATATTTCCATTTTCTTTGCACCTTGATGCTCTTCAATTCTCAAGCGGTAAGCATTTTTAAGCTTTATGTGTTTTCCTTTTCTGTTTTATCTTTTCAACTGTTTTTACCACGCCTTCCCAACCTTTCACAGTTTTTGAATGGACTATTTCAAAGGCTTCTTTTGAAGTTAACACGGGCAGTTCTTCGCCGATAGCTTTTCTTGTGAGGTATGCGGCTGCGTTTAAAACTTCACCATTTAATCGTGAATCCATTAAATCTGCTAGATGGCAGATTAGGGCTTCTATGGTGTGAGGGCTTATTGGACCATAATGTCCATGATGGGCTGAAACAACATGAACCAGCTCTAATGGAAAGCCTCTTCTAACAAGCTCCGCGATTACAAGTGATAGATGGTCTAAGTATTCAGCTAAGTTTGTTGAACCATAACTTCCATTCTCATTTATGGTGTAAGTTATGGGCTTGAAAATGTCATGCAACAAAACCCCAGCCATAACCAAGTCACGGTTCACTTTTCCATGGTAAACTTTCTCAACAGAATCGCATATTGCCTCAGCAAGGTTTGCTGTTGAAATGATATGCTCTATATGGCCGCCTGGATAACAATGATGATGCGATAAGCCTGCCGGCGAAACGTCAAGGGGCAGACCCGAATATTTTTTTCCATCAATTTCGAATGTTGGGTTTTCCAGTAGTTCAATAACCTTTTTTCGAAGCTTTTTGTCTTGTATTTTTTGGGTTAATGCCTTAATTTTTGGGTTAAGCAATCTTGGTTCCTCTTATCTTATAGTTGTTAAAGTATTATTGATTTTCTTTTTACTAAATTTGCCATTTCATGAGCTTTCAAAATTGGCTCTGGTATGCGATTGTTGCGTGTGCAGTGTTTAACTATTTTTATGGCTGTTTCTAATGAAATCATGTGTCCAACACTAACGTAAACGGGTTTGCATCCGCTTTTTGTTGTAACTACTGCGCCTATGACTTTATCATTATGCTTCAAAAATGCGAAACCATTTTCTGCCTTTATGTTCTCTAACTCTCCAAATAACCTATCCTTTGCAACACCTAGCGTTGGTTTTCCTATAGCCAAACCTAAATGGCTTGCAAATCCGCATCCATAAGGATGGGCAAAACCGTGGCCGTCAACCAGAAAAACATCCGGCTTTGTCTGCAACTTTTTAATGCATAAGGTCGATGGCGGAATTTCTCTGAAGGAAAGCAGGGTTGGAATATAGGGAAAGCGGGTTTTGCATGTGGCGGTTTGCGCTTCAACTAGCTTAAGCGACTCATAATCTAAAACTGCAACAGCACCCACAGACAAGCCTTTCCCATAAGCAACGTCGACTCCAGCCACGAACCGAATTTTTTTGGGTAACCTATCTTTAAAAACAATTTTTTTGGATAGCAGCAGTTGTGCCTTATGAGCTTTTTCAACAGAAAATTTTGACCGTGTTTCTGTTTTATTCATGATTTTCTTCTCGTTCTCGTAAGTTTTTCTAAGTGTTTCAACTGTTTCTCTAGTTCGCTTCTTCGCACTTCTTGCGTTATGTCTCCCCTTGTCGTTTCAATAATTTTTCTTGCAATGTCGCATTTTCTTCTTAAACCTGGAACCAGCATGTAGGCTTCATCCATAGCCATTAGTTCTACATAGATTTCATCCATTATTCGCAAACATTTTTCGCTTTTTCTTATGTTTCCTTCTCGCAAGGCATCTAATACAAATCGTCTATATTCTCCTATGACATCCACCAAGCCTAATACATAATCAACTGAGGGTACGTTAACTTCGTTTGGTGTCGCAAACTTGTATTCCTCAATTAGTTTTAGGAATATGCATGCTTCTGAATATTCTTGAAGGGCGGCGCTGAATAATCCGCTATAGATAATGTCTGGGTGTGTGGTTGAGGCTTCGTTAAGTTTTGAAATGATTTCTTTTGCTTCTTCTATGAGCTTTTTTGCTTCCTTTAACCTTTTTTGATGAATCATGAGTATCGCTTGTTTTGAGAGGCTTGTTGCTTTCCGCATTTTCTTTTGAAGGTTTTCTCGAACCTTTTCCTTTTCCCTTAATTCTTTGCCTATATCTTTCAGAATACTTCTTAAAGATGACATGAAGGGTGCACCTAACCCTTTTAAAATATTGTAGAAGGGCTTTATTATTGTTGGTGATGTTAACACTTAAAATGTAGAAAATGAGGGAGTTGTGCTTGGTTTATTTATGGATGTCTGTGGCTATGTTTGTGTGGGTTCTTTCCATTTCTCTACTAGCAGTTTGTTGTCTCCGAGTTTAAAGCTTATTTTTACGAATATGGAGTCTGAGCCTTTAAATGGAACATGCTGTCTTCGGCTAGGTCTTTTGGCAAATAAATTAGGAATTTTCCGTCTTTCCTTCTAAATAAGCGTCCTCTTCCTTCGCTAACCATTTGTTGACACTTCAATTAAACCTTTAGTTTATTTTAGACTAAAAGGAAAACGTCAGCAAACATTTAAGCTTTATTATCATTTAATTCTATGTAAATCACCAAAGTTCGTTTAAATATCGAGATAATTGAATCATTTGAAAAAGTTATCCATCACCAAACTTTATCGGCTTTTCAAGTTTACTTAACAACACAACATGGCTGTCAACAGATTCATCAAGGATTTTATAGCCTGTAGCCTCCGCCAATTTCTCTGCAAACCCTCGAATTTCCTTGTGGGTTGGCATGTGCTCATAGCCCAAACGAAGTCTGGAGAAACCCACATGCATGTAAGCCTTAGGTTCCACATAGGTTGGCTCTGTTTTTTCGATAAGTTTGGCGTAGCCCTCTATATTTGCCATGTTTAAGCCGCGTACAAGGGTTATTCGAATTACTGTTGGGCATTTAAAACTTGGCAATAAAGATAAAGTTTCATTCAGTTTCTCCCATGCCTTCGGAATTTGGGGACGGCAAACACGCTTAAAAGTTTCTTCGTCTGGAGCGCAAACAGAAATGTATAGCTGAGTTGGTTCCTGGCTTAATTTTTTTAGGCTTGAAGATACGGTTCCATTTGAAACCAGAAAAGTTGTGAACCCTCTTTTGTGAAATGTTTGAATTAACGCTCCTATCGGCTCGTAAAGTGTGGGTTCCCCAGTTAGGCTTATGGCTGCATGCTTTGGCGTTAGGGCTTCCTTGAATTTCTGCATGTCAGTTTTCGGATTACCCTTATATCCACTTAAGATTTTAATTTGTGCTTCTACGCTTTCATCGACAATTTTTTCGGGCGAATCCCATGAAGGAAACTTCATTTCATCCCATTTTATTTGGAGGTCTCCACTTTGGGCTCTCCAACAGAAAAGGCACCGTTGAGTGCAGTAAAAAAGTGCGGGTGTCATTTGTATGCACTGGTGTGTTTTTATTCCGTAAAATTTTTGTTTGTAGCATGGTCTGTTGTGAATTAAGGTTTCGTAAAGCCATCTGCACCTTTTGACAGCTGAATGTCTGCCAACTAAATGATATTTCTGTTTTTTTAATGCTTGGATGAGTGAAGGTGGAACTGAGGGCTCCAAATATTTCACTTTCTTGGCGAAGTTTCCTTTAAAAATAAAACTAAAAATGGTTTAATAAAAGTGCTTATTTCTCAAAACAATATTGGATTTTTTGGAACTCGGCGCAGAATTTGACAACATCCCTTTTAACATTTTCTGGTTTTTCCTTATTACTTGCAGCTCTTCAAACTAATTCGGCTATTTTAGCCATTTCGTTTTCCTTCATTTCACGCCTCGTGATTTCGCATGTGCCTATTCGCACGGCGCAGTCAACAATGATATTTGCCCTTTGAAGTTTTTCTGCGAATGCTCTGCCTTTCTCATAATTTCCATAATCCAATATTATCTGATGAGATTTTGTAAACCCTAAATGTTTGCAGATGACTGGAAAACCATAATCATGTAAGGCTTTGGCTAAAG
>JASEJA010000008.1:0-8897 GCA_030017755.1 Candidatus Bathyarchaeota archaeon | reverse complement strand
GCTAAGAAAATCATGTCCGCTATATGTCCAGAAAGGGGACGCAAATCCGCAGCTTCAGCCTTAAAAACATTTTTTGCTAGTCTTCGCCGAACTGTTCTATAGCGTCTGTGAAGCGGGTTCCCATGTAGAAACGGTCTCTTGCCGTGTAACGGTTTCCAAAATCTGATGATAAAAGTGCTCTGACAGCGGGGCTCATAACGTTCTCTGAAGGTATAAGGTTTAAGCACTGTTTTCCACATCACTCCTCGTGCTTCTCAACTAAATTCAAAATTTCATTAATCATACCAAATCCTCGCAATTTTAGGCAATAATCCTCTTTTTAAACATTTAACTCATTCTATCATTTTGGGAATTTACCTATTACTGGCTAAATAAAGGTAAAGTTTAAAATGTTCTGAGTATTAGAAGTGTTCACAAATCTCAGATAATTACGAGGGAAAAACGTTTGATGAACCTCTTGCCTAAAAAAACTAGATGCATAACACTTTTGATTTTGATATTAACATCAGTGTTAGCCACTTTCTTATTTACGCAAAAAGCCAAGGCTGAAGTGAAAATCATTTCCATAACACCAGCTTCAGGATATGTTGGCACGAACGTCACATTAACCGCTAACATAACAACTTCTGATGGAGAATATAAAATTTTGTTTAACGGAAACCAATTAGTCAGCGGCAACGCCGTAGGAAACAGCGTTACTACATCGATTATAATTCCTCCAGCACCCTCTGGAAGCCATAATTTAACAATAGTTGACGTAGGTTCAGGAGAAAATGACACGGCGACATTTGAGATTCTAACAAAATATCTTCTTGAAATAAGTCCCCTTGAATTGCCAATGCAGCAAAGACAAGAAGGTGATTTTGTGGAAATCTTTGTTAATATAACTGGTGGAACATCAAAGACGCTCTATGTCGCAAATATTACGGTTCAAGCTCCAAACAACGCATCCCACCCAAAACTGCTTGACCTTCCAACGTCAGATGATGGAAGCGCTAGCGCAACCATAGAATATCCGAATACGAGTTATGTTGGCGAATACAAAGTTTTCTTTAATGGAACACTCGCAACTACAAGCTTCACGATAGGGTTAACAAACGCTACAGAATACCACAGATTCCAAGTAGTAGACATAAAAGCGCTTTATGCACCATCTGAAAATGTAACGCTTACAATAACGAAAGGAGATTATTATTACTCAAAAAACTTGATTGCTGATGAAAACGGAGTAATCTATTACACAAACTGGGCTGTCCCCGCAAACGCTACAGTTAATGACACTTACACAGTTAACATCACTTCCATAGACGGAATAACAACAAAAAATCCCCCCGACATTCAAAATTTCACAGTTCCAGGCTTTGATGTTAACATTGCCGCACTGAACCTTGCAGAAGAACCTGTGCCAGACGTGACTATTCAAATTTTTGAGAATGAGACTTCTGTTGTTAATGCTACGAGCGGTTCAGATGGTTTGGCAAGTGTAAAACTTGAAATTGGAAATTATACTGCTAACGTTTATTTCAAAGAGAAAAAGGTTGGTGAACATTGGATAAATGTTACTGAATCCTCTTTATCCTTTAATGTTACCTGCAATCTCACTAACCTGAAGGTTTTAGTTTTGACAGTTGTGGACGGGAAGGAATTTTCTATGCCTGAAGTAAGATTAAGCCTATCGCCAGAAAATTTGACTTCAACCCCAAACTTGAACACGAACATTACTGGATTAGCTGTTTTCCATAATTTATTCCTCGACGTAACCTACACTTTAAACGCTTCAAGGTATGAAACACAGTTTAACACAACAACGATTTATGGACTGCTTCAAAATGGAAACCCAGTAGCATGGTTTAACTTAACAATTTATTGTCCCATCTATACGTTACAAGTTAACGTAACCAATCCTAACGCAAATAACCAACCAATAAATAACGCTTTAGTGAAAATTCGGGAAGTTATGAGTGGACTGCATTTTGAAGACTCCACCACCACTGATGGAACTGCAGTTTTTAACAGTCCTCTCGGCAAATACATTGTGGAAGTCTATGGTAATGGGATAAAGCTTAACGAAACAATTGTGCTATTGAACGAAAGCTTAATTAAATTACCTATAAGCTGCAAATTTTACGGTTTAAATATTGGAATTCAAGTTGTTGACTATTTTGGGCAGCCGATTCCAAAAGCAAACGTAACGTTATTGCGAAATGGTTTAGAGAATTCAACTTTTACCTTGCCTGATGGAAGAGCAGAATTTCTCGGCCTTATCGGCGGAAACTTGACAGTGGCGATTTATTTGCCTGGACAGTTGGAGCCTTATACGGTGTCGCCATTCTATGTAGGTAGTTCAAAGACAATTCAGATTAGGATTGAAAGGTATACAATGCTTGCTGGCTTTCTTGTGGAAACAAGTCACTTAGTTATGTCGATAATAATTGTTGTTAGCCTAATTGTGCTTCTTTTATTGGAAGTTTATAGAAGGAGACGCTTAAAGCCAAAAACGAGCAAAAGTGAGAGTTAGAATAGAGTTTGTGGGAAAAAAGTTTATATCCACTCTTGTAGAAGAAATAGTTGAGCAATGTAAAATTTTATTAATGAAAATCAAAGGTTGTGCGTGCCTTGGCCCAAGTGAAAACTTGTTCTCCAACATGTCAATCCTTTAAGTGTGCAAAAAATGCTGCAGTATATCGTCGAGACGGCATATGGTGCAGATGGACAGAAGAAATGTGCAATGTCGCAAACTGTACATACGCTATTTGCGTAAAAAGACGGCTACTGCCAAGAGGAGTTTGTGGAGAAACTATAAAGAGGAAAACTGTTGAGAAACAACCAGAAGAAGTGATTGGTCCAACAATAAAACTTCGTGGAAGGGCGCTTCGCAAAATCGGAGAAAAAGAAGTTTTCTAGCATGTACGGTAAACTCGATAATACATTAATAGAGATAGTGGCTTCGCAGGGATTGTAGTTTATTTTATCTTGCTTTGACACGTTTGACGACTGGCGGTTTAATTTTCTTCAAAATCCTATAGCCACACACTATACACTTTATTTCTCCGCCGCGAAGTTCCAACTCTTCAGAAGGAACTTTTGCTCCACATCTTACGCATTCGTAAACTATTCCAGCAGAGGATTTCTCCAAATTAGATCCTCCCTCTATAACGGAAATCCATTTGCTTTTAAACGTTTCCAGACAATATTTTGTTTATGAAGGAAAAAGAAATTGAGAAAGCGTTTAAGAAAAATCCTTTCAGAGTTTCTTCCAGAGGATGAGCTACTTTACGTTTACAATTCTTACGATATTGTTGGGGACATAGCAATTTTACGCTTAACTGACAAGTTAATGAGATATGGTCAGATTATTGCTGAAGCGCTTATGGGGGTTCACAGAAATGTTAAAACTGTTTTAGCTCAAACGGGTCCTGTTTGCGGTGATTTTAGAATTCGTAAGTTAGAGTATATTGCTGGTGAAAATAAAACAGTAACGTTGCATAGGGAATCTGGATGTTTATTCCGTGTGGATGTTGAGAAATGCTATTTTTCGCCGAGACTTTCCTATGAAAGGATGCGAATAGCAAAACAAGTCAGAGATGGAGAAGTTGTTATAAATATGTTTGCAGGCGTGGGCTGCTTTTCCATAGTTATGGCTAAGCACTCTAATATTGGAAAAGTGTATTCAATTGATGTTAACCCCGCAGCTTTTCAGTATATGCAAGAAAATGTTAGGCTGAACAGGGTTTATGGAAAAGTTATACCCGTTTTTGGCGATGCAAAAAATGTTATTGAGGAAAGGGTATGCCATGTGGCGGATAGGGTTTTGATGCCTTTGCCTGAAAAAGCGCTTAAGTATTTGCCATATGCCTTGTTAACCCTTAAAAAGACTGGGTTCATACACTATTACGATTTTGAGCATGCGCGAAAAGGCGAAAACCCAATTGAAAAGGTCAAGTTAAAAGTGGCTGAAAAACTTGAGAATTTAAGCGTGACGTTTGATTTTCCTTTTGGGCGAATTGTTCGCTCAACTGGTCCTAACTGGTATCAAGTAGCATTAGACATTGCTGTTAAACATTGAACTGGTAAATTTAATAAATGTCTGTCATCTACCTTCTTTGGAGGAGACTATTGGAATGAAAAGGAAACTGATGGAAATATTGGCATGCCCAATCGACAAACACTATCCTTTAGAACTACTTGTCTTTGATGAAAAAGAAGAGATAGTTGAAGGATTGATTATTTGCCCTAAATGCTTAAGATGGTATCCTATACGGGACGAGATTCCAGAAATGCTTCCAGACGAACTGCGAAAGGAAAATGAAGACTTGCCTTTCTTCAAAAAATGGAAAGAAAAAATCCCAGAAAAAATATTGCATGAAGGAAAGCCATTCAACCTCAAAAAGTAAAAGGTTAGTTAACATAAATTTTAATCCCCAAACCCAAACCAAGACGGCGAACAAGAATAGTGGGTGGAATTCCAAAAACCTAAAGGATAGGGTCCCTATTGCAACCGAAAACCTCCAAAAATTCACTGAATTCTAAATATGTTAAAATCACTTTTAGCGAAAAGCAATAACTTTCTAGAGAGGAATATACAATTTAGCTGGCGTTATACTGCTAAATTGACATTTCAGAATGTTTAGTTTTTAAGTTTTACAACTTTTCCTGTTGCAGAAGACTTCAGTGCTGCTTCAGCTATCATTAATGCTTTTAACCCATCCAATCCAGTTATCAACGGCTTTTCCTTCCCTAATACACAGTTTGCAAAATGTTGAAGTTCAAGTTTTAATGGTTCCTGCCACGGATATCTGGGCTGCACAGTTTCCTTCATACTTTCAATAGTTAATTCTTGTGTTATATAATCAAGTTTCATTATGCTACTGCTTCCAGTAACTGTCAATATCCTAGTCTTATACGGAGTTAACCAGTTAGATTCAATAAAAGCACATTTTCCCCCTTCAAAAGTTAGCATTATTTGAGCGTAATCCTCAAATTTTTTATGCCTCATACTTCCAGCTTTTGCGTAAACGGCAATTGGGTCTTCGCTGAAGAGGTGTCGCATTATGTCTATGTCATGAATTGCCGTGTCCTTAACAACTCCTACGTCGCCTATTCTCTCTGGCCATTGGGAAACTCTTTTTGATGTGGCGCACACAATTTCGCCAAGGGTTTTAGTTTCAATTGCCTTTTTAATGTGTTGCAACCCTGGAATAAATCGCATTAAGAAACCAACCATTATGTGTAATCCTTCTTTGTCGGTTGTTTTCAGTAGTTTTTCTGCTTGATTCACGTTTGCCGCCATGGGCTTTTCAACTAAAACATGTTTTCCAGCTTTTAGTGCCTTTATTGCTTCTTTTGCGAGGCTTGTTGACCATGTGCAGATGCTAACGGCTTCTATGTCTTTTCTTTTCAGCATTTTCCCAATGCTTGTGTATGGTGTTACATCAAATTGCTTAGCTACTGTTTTGGCTTTTTCAGCATCTATGTCGCAGACAGCCAAAAGCTCTGTTTCCTTTAGTTCTTTGTAGATTCTTGCGTGGTTTCTTCCCCAGAAACCTGTTCCAATAACTGCGACGCCTAACTTTTTCATTTTGTCCAAACTCCTCTGCCTAACCCACGATATATGAAACCTTCCTTTTCAACCTTATATGGCTCAAACATTCCTTCAAAGTCAATAATGGCGGCGGGCATTTTCATCACAAGTTTCATTTTCTTCAGATTTAAATGTTTAAATTGGTCGTGTCCTGTAAGTATTATTGTGCAGTCTGTTTTTTCCAAGGTTTCGGTTAAATTTTTCTTAAGATAATGTTGCATTCCTGTTAACTCTTCACTGGAAAGGTAAGGCTCGTAAATGTTAACTTTGGCACCCCTAGCTTCCAACATTTTAACAAGTTCTCTCACAATCTTTTTTGGAGGACTTTTTACGTTTGTTATTTGTGAAATTCCCAATAAAGAAACTTTTGCTCTTCTTAATGTTTTTCCGCAACTTCTTAAGGCATCTTTGGTTAAATTAATTGTGTGTTTAACTATTTCTTCATTTATTTCTCTGGCAATTGCTGGCAATCGGAGTTTTAAGTCAAAATTTTCGATGGTTTCTAAAAATAGATAGGGTTTCTCTTCTATTTTTTCAACAATGAATGTGGGTAATGGAAGTTCTGAATAACCACAAGCTTTTGCAAGCTGAACAATTTCAAGGTAATCTACGTTCGCTTTTTCGCAGAAGAGGGCAAATTCATTAGCAAGGGCGACGTTGACGTCATGTTGCACGGCTTCGAAAAGTACTGTTGCCTCTGCTATTTTTATGTTTCCAAGTT
The DNA here is from genome assembly GCA_030017755.1 of Candidatus Bathyarchaeota archaeon. Classification (GTDB taxonomy): domain Archaea; phylum Thermoproteota; class Bathyarchaeia; order Bathyarchaeales; family Bathycorpusculaceae; genus JASEJA01. The sequence continues at coordinate 2,595 of JASEJA010000008.1, read as the reverse complement.
TTTTAACAACATTTTTTGTAATCGTTTCTAAAATTGTGGAGGCTGCATCCAAGCTTTTTTTGTCCAATGCTGCCACGATTCTATTTTGACACGGTAAGGTTTCAGATACTTGTCCGTTTAAAATTGGAGTGGGACTGTAGGCTAGTCCAAAATCAATTCCAACCTTAAATCCTGAAGTGTTTTCTAAAATTTCTTTAATCAAACCTTCTGTGGCACCAACCCCCATCGTGCTTGCAATAATAACTAAAGAACCTTTGCGAAGGTTTGACCCAACTTTTTTGCAAGTATTTTCAATGTTTGAATAATCAGGCTTTTTCTTTTCGTTAATTTTAACTGAAGTTGTTAAAATGACAAAATCGCTTTGAGAAACGGCTGCTTTGATGTCGGTTGTGACGCTTAAAAGTCCAGTTTTTACGTAATTTTTTAATTTTAGCTCAGTTTCACGTTTCAAAAAGGGCGCTTTTCCTCGTAAGAGATTATTTACAATGGTTTGGTCAGCGTCCACGCATACAACCTTGAATCCAATGTGGAGAAAACTGCAAGCATGAAAAATGCCATTTTTTCCACAGTCTATAATGGCGGCTATATATTTTGCATGTTTCTCTAATGTGTCAATATCCTCTTTTCTAATGTTTAATGCTGATGACATGTTAATGTTCTCCGCAGAGTGGCTGTGAGAAACTATTTTAACTCTTTAAGCTGTCATCAGCCTTTTTAAGTTTTAAATAATGCATCGGTTTTCTTGTATGCTTTCAAAAACTTCTTTTGCGGGACAAATTAGGATTCCCTTGGCAAGCGAGACTTTATCTCCTATTCTTGTATGGTCTCCAAGAATGCATCCTTCACTAATTTTTGCTCCTTTTCCGATGAAGACACTTTCGCCAACTATTGCCCCTTTTATGGAGGCGAAATCGGATATTTTCGTGTTTGGAAGAATCACGGAGTTTTGTATGCAAACATTTCTTCCAACAGTAACATTTTGTCCTAAAACTGTGTATGGACCTATAACTGATTTTTCTTCCAACGAAACTTTGTCGAAAAACACTGGCTTTTTAATTTCAACTCCATTTTTAACTTTTAATTTTTGTTGTGTGAAAAATGAATTTAATAGGATTTTGTTTATTTCCAGATAGTCCTCTGGCTTTCCTATATCCATCCATAAACCTTCATGAACATAACCATAAAGCATGCCTTTATCTGCAAGTTTTGGAAAAACTTCACGTTCCATGGAAACTGCTCTACCTTCTGGGATGTGTTCAAATATTTCTGGGCTGAAGGCATAGACGCCAGCATTTATTAAATTGGTTGGGGTTTCTTTCTGGGGTGGTTTTTCTATGAATCTTTTTATGCGGTTATCTTCTGTTAGTTCTGCAACTCCATATCTGCTTGGGTCTTTAACTTTATGAAGCGCTATTGTTGCCACAGCGCCCTTTTCCTCATGTAGCTTTAAGATTTCCGTGTAATTTGCGTCGGCGTATATGTCTCCGTTCAAAACTAAGAAAGTGGCGTCGCGTCCAATCTGCTTTTCAGCCTTTTTTATTGGTCCACCTGTTCCTAGAGGCTTTCTTAATGGGTCGTGTGAGTAGGAAATGTGCGTTCCATATTTTTTGACCTTATGTTGTTTCATTGCAATTTCTGTTTGATAGTTAACAGCCATTATTACTTCTCTAATGTTGTTTTTGACAAGTCTTTCCAGAGTCCATTCCAGTAATGGTTTGTTAACTATTGGAAAGAGAATTTTTGGTCTTGTGCAGCTTAGGGGTCTCAGTCTTGTGGCAAAGTCGCCTGCCAAAATCACTGCCTTCAAATTTTCCACCCTTCTTAAGCCGTAAACTTATATTCATTTTTCTTGTAATATAAGCGATTTAAAAAGGTGAAGCCTATGAAAGTTTTTCTTTATGAAATGAGCTGGACTGAAGCCAAAAAATATTTTGCAAAAAACGATATTGCCCTTCTTCCGGTTGGTTCAACTGAACAGCATGGACCGCAAAACCCCCCTCGGAACAGACCATTTGATTGCTAAGGCTTTGGCTGAGGAAACTGCAAAACGGACTTGTGTTGTTTGTTTGCCAGTGATTCCTTTTGGCGTAAGCCGCATCATAAGCAGTTTTGGGGGACCATCCATGTATCACCAAAAACCCTTAAATATTATGTGAGAGACGTATGCCTAGCCCTTAATTATTATGGCGTAAAGAAAATCGTTATAGTTAATGGGCATGGCGGAAACTTGAACGCCTTAGCAGAAGCTTCCAGAGAACTTAGAGAAAAAGGAATTTTCATATCCATCTTCCAATGGTGGTCAGCCGCAGGCAAGCTTTTGCTAGAACTTTTCAAACCTGAAGAAAGGGGGCATGCTGGCGCAGAGGAAACTTCTGTAAACTTGGCTTTACACCCAAAACTTGTAAATATGAATAAGACGGTGAATGAAGAACCACGCAAACACGTGGCCCAATCAGAAGGCATAACCCTTCCATTAGACACTATAGACTGCACAAGTTCTGGAGTTTTTGGCAAGTCAAAAACAGCCTCGGCGAAAAAGGGGAAGAAGGTTTTGAAAGCGGTTGTTGGCGAACTGGTTAGACATGTTAATGTGCT
>JASEJA010000069.1 GCA_030017755.1 Candidatus Bathyarchaeota archaeon | reverse complement strand
ATTCGAGAATATTACGCTAATCCAAACAGGGTTTTCCAAAAGGCGAGAGTGGGGCTAAAATGAAAAGCACCAAGGCTTACCAAAAAATCATACAGTTTTTTAATCGTTTCAAATTAATGTTTAAGCTGCCATCAATAAAGCCCTCAGAAACAGAAAAACCATCAAAAAGGCACAAATTTGAGTTGAAGGAGACGCATACTATAGCTTATCAATTAATTGGCGGAAAGATAGGACGCCTCCTCCCGCTTTTCAGAGATTTAGACTTGAATTTGCAAAGGTCAGGGTTGAAGGTTAATTTTAGGGCATATGTTAGCCTAACAATTTTCGTCACGATTTTGACTTCACTCTTCACTTTAGCCCTTATTCCAACAATGCTATTTTTCTTTTTAAAAATCCCACCCTTACCAGCAATCCTCTTTGGCTTAGGCGGAAGCCTATTCATAAGCGCCTTCTCAATTATGGGATTTTATGCATACCCAGTCTACCGTGCAGACAAGCTAAAAAGAGGGTTGGAAGACGAGTTGCCCTTCACCACGGGTTACATGGCGATTCTTACAACAGCAGGCGTTTCTCCAGAAAAAATTTTCTATTCCCTTTCAAATCTCAGCGAAATATTAACCGTTTCTATAGAAGCAAAAAACATTGTTAGGGATGTGAGACTTTTTGGTTTGGACATAATCTCCGCTTTAGAGGAATCATCTAAGCGAACTTCGTCTGAAAGGTTTCGTGAAATGCTTCAAGGATTAATTTCAACAATCCATTCAGGCGGAAACTTATCCGCCCACCTTCGTGAAAAGTCTAGGCAATACATGAAACTTAAGAGGATAAGCCTTCGCAAGTTTTCGGATACCCTATCCATATTATCAGAATTTTATGTGGCTTTGATTGTGACTGGTCCATTACTGCTCATAATTATGCTTGCGGTGATGGAGATGATGGGAGGAGGCTTTCTAGGCATGTTAAGCTCAAACCTGCTGCTGAGTTTGCTGACTTATATTGGGATACCGTTGGGCTCCATAATGTTCCTCATAATTTTGGATGCTGTCTCGCCAAAGTGGTAGTTAAAAATGCCAAAAATAGAAGGGCGTATCAAAAAAATTGCGTGGATTGCCTCCGTTTCTGTAGCCATCGCCCTAATTATTTTTGCTTATATTCTGTTTGGAGGAAGCAGAACTTTCGATGAATTCGTATTTTTCGCCGTGATGATTGCTGTTTCGCCTCCAACAATCCTAAACTATATCGATTATAAATGGAGAAGGGCAATAGACGAGCATTTACCAGACCTTTTCAGAAGCATAGTCCAAGCCCAAGAAACGGGTATGACGCTTCCTCAAGCCTTAGAAGAAGCCTCGAAAAGAAATTATGGTCCTCTCACGGCAGAATTGCGAAAGATGAATACTCAAATCTCTTGGGGAATGACTTTTGAGGAGGCTTTGCTGGCTTTGGGAAACCGTGTCAACACAATTCTTGTTCGGAGAACAATGCCATTAATAATCGAAGCAAGCCGCTCTGGAGGACACGTGGAGAAAGTTTTCGACCCAACAGGAAAGTTTATTCAGACAACGCTTTTGCTGGATAAGGAGAGAAGAAACCAAACAAGACCGTACATTGCAATAATTTATGTGGCATTCTTCGTATTCTTATTCACAATAATACTACTTTTTAAGTCGTTTTTCCTAAGCATAGAAGGCTTACCAACTCTCGGGGCAACAGTAACATCACCCGAAGAAATGCAACGCATGTTCTTCCACCTAACCGCAATCCAAGCCTTTTTCGGCGGATTAGTCGCTGGAAAGATGGGAGAAGGAACAATAAACGCAGGCTTAAAACACAGCATCGTCATGATGTTTTTCGGCTACATAGCCCTAAAACTTTTCCTTTAGGTGATGGAAAGATGAGGAAGGAATTTAAGAGATTTTTCTCGGATTCACGGGCTATAACTCCAGTTTTAAGCAACCTTTTGCTCATGGTCGTAGCTGTAGGCGCCATGGCAATCGCCACAACAGCAACCTATGTCATAACAACCAACCTGCGGGAAATAATGAGCGAACGCATCGTTGTTGAGGATGTTTGGTTTAACAATTCAACAGGCAACATTCAAGTTTATCTCCGCAACGTTGGAAAAGTTGCAATTCACATTTCCGCTGTTTACGTTAACCGTACATCTCAGTCGTTCTCTTCGCCCTTCAGTTTGGAAATAGGCGAGCACGGATGGCTTAACATTCCATGTGCTTGGACGCCAAACAGCCTATACTACATAGATATTGTAACGACAAGGGGGACTCACCTTGCAGACTATTATAAGGCTCCTTAAAAAATTCAGACAAGCAAAGAGGGGCGTTAGCAATGTAATAGTTGTGATGCTAAGCCTAATCCTAATAGTTCTCATAGTTAGTAACGTGGTGCTTTGGAGCTACCAAATGAGCCAGTTTGACTTAGAAAGAATGCAAGAAAACATAAAGATCGCAAATGTTACACGAGTCACACGTTCTCCATGGTTTACAACTAAAACCGAATACTTGATAGAAAGAGGCAGCAACATAAGCGGAACATATATGGATACGTGGGCAACAGACGATGTTAACGAAACTTTTAGGGAAGAAGCCTACTATGACTATAGTGTAGAAGCCTACTATAACCCGTCAGGATACAACCTTCTAAATTCAACATTATTTGTTTCTGGCTCATTAAGTGATTTACAATTTAATGACAACAGTTACATGATATTCCGTTCATACCCTTCAGCATTTTCTAATAGCACAGCAACATTTGGAAACACAGCAACTGGAACTGCTCGTAGAAATACTGAAAACACCATTGTCGGCTCAATTTTCACTTTGACTGAAAATGGCGAAGCACAAAGTATAACAGCATATATCGGAATGACAGTGTCATCTAAAAAGATGAAGTGTGCAATTTATAGATATAGCGACTTAAGTTTGATAGCGCAAACAGAAGAAAAAGCACCTGCCGTCGCAACTACATGGGTGACATTCAATTTTATCAATAAACCAATTTTAACTGCAAATACGCAATATTTACTTGTAGCATGGTCATCTTCTGGAGGAGGATACGCATATTTATACTATACAACTGGAACCACCAACAAAGGCTGCTACCGGTTTCAACCATATGGAACAAATTTTCCAGACCCATTGCCTTCTCCCAGGTATGAGGCAAGGAGTTATTGCATTTATTGCACATACAAACCTGTCATTGAAGAAACTGTTGAAGTTGAATTCACTGGAACTTCAAACACTGAAAATTGGACAAAAATAGTTTGGACAATAGATAGTTGCTTTACAACAACAGACGTAACAGCCACATTCCAACTTTACAACTATAATTCTAGTCAATATCCCACAAGCGGAGATGGATACATGACAGATACTATAGGAACAACGGATGTTACTAAAACACAAAATATAACAACCAACCCAACATACTTTAGAGATGCCTCGGGCAATTGGAAACTTAAGATTACTGGAGTTAAAGCGACGAATGCGCCATTCGATTTGAAAGTGGATTTTGTTGAGTTTAAAACTGAAATTCCATACGCTTACGCTCTCAGCATTATTGGAGAATTTACTTTAGACATATCCGCATATCCTCTCGCATATATAGACTCGCTCGAAATTCAGGTTCGCTTAAGAGCAAACGACACGCTTGAAAATTGGTTGTTAAATGCGTATAACTGGACAAGCGGACAATACAGCGTCATAGGTCAAGTCACACTAACAACAACAGATTTTGAATATTATACGGTAAATCTTACAGACGCTTGGCAAAGCTACGTCAATGACAATGGTACAATAAAGATAAAGTTTTGCGATGCAGATCCCGATGCTAACCCGACAACGATCAACATCGACTTTTTCGGGGTAAGAGCAGTTATAGAAGGTGCATATTTCAACTTTAAAAATAACGGTTCAACAACTGTGCACATAGTGTCTATATGGATAATTAATGTAGCAAATCATCAACGTTACAATGCTAATTTATTCATAAACGTTGGAGAAGAAGCAAACTACATTCGTGCAGACATCAGCTTACCAGAAAAGTTCATAGCAAAAGTTGTCACAGAGAGAGGCAATATAGCTGTTTTTACAGAATAACTTTTAAAGCATTTTTTCTTTTAAGGCGTTTATTGCTTCCTTTTGGTTTTTCGCCTCTATTACTTTAATGTTGTATAGTTTTGCCATTTTCTTTCCGTTTTCGCTCGCTTTTGGAATTGCGATTAGGTAGGCGCTTTCTGGGGAAACATCGAAAACTTTGGCAAAAAGCGCAATTATTGGTTGTTCTGAAACGGCGTTTTCGGTGGATGTGGCTATGTCAATTACCGTTATTTTGTGCTCTTCACCTTTCATATAGGCTGCTATGTCAAACATGTGGTTTGCTCCAGATTTACCCTTAACAAAGGCTGGACTTTCAACTTCGAACCTCTTTTCCACAAGAAAATCTCTTATGGGCGAAATTATAACCCAACCTAAAGCTGCCTCTTCCTTCACCTCTTCGTTTAGGCTGTAGGCATAAACATCCTTAATTACGGCTTCTTCAAAAGTGAAATTCGAGTGGCAGTCTCTGCAGAAATGGGCGGTGACTGGAATGTCAAAGCTTTTACTGCAATCTTTACAAGTGCACCATGTTCCAGCCTTCCTAT
>JASEJA010000068.1 GCA_030017755.1 Candidatus Bathyarchaeota archaeon | reverse complement strand
TAAATATTCATAGTTTGAACGAAAATCCAAAATCCATTTTGCGGAGAAAATCAAAAGAAGGTTTAGAGAACTTATTTCTCAAAAATAACCCAAAAAATGCTTAATTAGGCTAAAATTAGTGGTGGGGTAGCTGGGATTTGAACCCAGGACCGCCAGCGCCCCAGGCTGGTATCCTTGACCATTCTAGGTATCCCACACCCAAGATACCCGCTAGTGAGATACTAGCTAGACGACTACCCCTCCGTCATGTGCATAGAAATGTTACTTGAGATTATTTTCTTTTTCTAAGAAATTGTTGGTTTTATCTGTTTTTGGGTTGCAGTGCAACCAATACGGACCCTATCCTCTAGGTTTTTCTTCTTCTATGTTTTTTGTTGATATTTCTTTTATTAGTGGTTCTTTTTTGCCGCCTTCGATTTCTATTTTTGCGTTTGGGTATTCCCTTTGAAGTTGCTTTTTGAGGGCTTCTGCGTCTACGTTTTTTCCAACTTTTGCATGAACTTTTGTTCCTTCAGGCGTTTGAACTACGTTTATGGAGTATCCGCCTTCCAATTCTTCTGGAAATTCTTCAAAGAATCTTTCCGTATCTTCAAACAGTGAGTTTCCGAATAATTCATCAATTATGCTTTTTCTGCGTTTTTTCTGCGAAGCCATTGGCTTTTCACCTTTCAAATTGAAAAAGGGAAATTTCATGCTTAAAAATTTAATTAGTTGGTTGGGCTTTTAGCAGTTGTAATGGTGGAAAAATGGATGGCAAAGTTGTCATACTAATGGGTTCGGAACGTGATATGGAGTTTTCTCGTGAAATAGCCAAGCACCTGAAGGCTTTAGGCTTAGATTACACGTTTCGCGTTGCCTCAGCTCATAAAACTCCTGAAAAGGTTTTGGAGATTTTACGGCAATACGAGAAGGAAAATGTTGTTTTTGTTACCGTTGCTGGAAGGTCAAATGCTCTAAGCGCCTTTGTTGATGCAAACACCGTTAAGCCTGTTATTGCTTGCCCGCCATATTCTGAAAAGTTCGGCGGCGCAGACATCTATTCTTCCCTTAGGGTTCCAAGCGGAATAGGCTCAGTCGTCACCATAGAGCCTGAAGGCGCAGCTATTGCCGCTGCAAAAATTTTCGCCTTGGAAGATAACGCGTTGGCGAAGCGTTTAAAGGATTATCAACAGCTGAAAAAGCATGAAATAGAGAAGGCTGATGAGTCTATTAGAAAAATGAAATAGTGTGCAATGCCTATGGGAAGCGTAAAAGATTTAGAAATTATAAAAAAACCAACAAAGGCGCGAATGGGTGTTGGACGCTTTCACTTTTCAGATCGCTATTCGGTTTTTGATTGGGGTGAGATGCCAGACCACATGGAGGGTAAGGGCGCAGCCCTATGCCTCATGGGCGCCTACTGTTTCGAAAGGCTTGAAGAAAAAGGCGTAAAAACGCATTATCGCGGTTTAGTCAACAAAAGCGGACGGGCTGTGCGCTTTGACGAGTTGGAAGAACCTACAAACGTTATGGAGTTCAATTTAGTTAACGTTTATAAGCCGAAAGCCTACGTGGAAGGTGGCAAGCTGAAATATGATTATAGCGTTTTCACGCCGAAGCTTACTAATTACTTGATTCCGCTGGAGATCATTTACCGTAATGGCTTGCCAGAAGGCTCATCAGTTTTTAAAAGGCTTGAAGCTGGCTTGGTTACGCTTGAGGAGCTTGGCTTAGACCATTATCCAAAGGCTGGCGAAAGACTTGCGAAACCAACTTTTGACGTAAGCACGAAATTGGAGCAAAGCGACCGATATGTAAGCTGGAAAGAAGCCCAACAAATTGCTGGCTTAACCGACAACGAACTCACGGAGGTTAAAAGTGTGCTCTTAAAAGTGGACGAAACAATTACAGAACTAGCCTCAAAAGCTGGACTTGTCAACGAAGATGGCAAAATCGAGTTGGCTTTTGACCCGCAAAGAAGGCTTATGGTGGCGGATGTGGTTGGCACATTGGACGAGTGCAGATTCACATACCAAGGCTTACACGTGAGCAAAGAAATAGCCCGCATATACTATAGGCGAACGGAATGGGCGAGGGAAGTGGAAGAAGCAAAAAGAAAAGCAAAAGAAGAAGGCGTAGAAGACTGGAAGGGGCTTGTTAAAACAGAACCGCCAAAACTAGAACCAATACTAAAACTGTTAATAAGCCAAATGTACATGGCAACAACAAACGAAATAGCTGGAAAGAAAATATTTAATGTTCCAAGACTTGCAGAGTGCGTTAAGGAATATCAGAAATACATGGTATAGTAAAGCTATGTTACTAGTTCGTGTAGTTGGTTTGTTTTCCATGCGCGTCTGATTTCTAGGGCTATGCGGTCTCCTGTGCTCATTCGCTTTTTATATTTTGCGTTTGCGTATTGGGCGCCTAATCCCATGTGAACGTTTGTTCCTCCGCCGTGGCGTAGGGCTACGTCTTGCGTTACTGGAATATGCATGTATGGGTCGCGTTCTTCTGGAACATCATATAAGCCATAATCCTTTGCTGTTTTCGCTTCTGTTCCGCTTGTGAAGTCCAACTTAATTGCGGGTTTAAGCTCGTACTTGCTGATGCGGTCCCATGTGATTAGCGTCTGCAGGCACCATGCGCCGATAATTCCCGGATAGTCGTGTTCTCTGCATGCAAGCAAAAAGCGGTCTGCATAGCGATGCACATCTTTCAGTAGGGATTCTCTTAGGCTTAAAATGGCGTGGGCTGTAACCTCGAAGGAGGGCACCTTCTTTATTTTTTGCTGCACATCAGCTGGAAGCCTCTTAACACCGTCGAGGATTGTTTCTCTCCGCTCGTCGATTGATAGGAACTGGTTTGCTAGGCATATGCGCGCTTCTTCTAGGCTAACGTTGTAAAGTTTTGCAAAACATTCCTCGGCATCACCCCATTCGCTTTTCGCATCCAGAGGCGAGAAGAAGAAGTTAAAGTTTGCATGAGGACCAAGAACAATTTGTTCAACGCGGGCTTTTTCTATGGCTTCTCTGTTAAGGTTTCCAGCTTCCACTTCCCTTGCCACCTTTTCTTCTAAATCTTGCGAATCAGCGGCGAAAATGAATTCTCTTTCAAAAACTCTGTGGGGATGTTCAGCCTTCAAAAGCATCGGCTCATCAACTGGCTCTTTAAATCTTATGCCACCTTCATAAACTTCATAGCGATAAGATTTCGGGTATGGGATGCCCGCTTGCTCTGCAAACCAGTAATAGTCTTTTTCTATTTCGCCTCTGTTTTCGATTTTTAAAAGCGTCCTTGAACCCATAAGCGGAACCGCATACTCATTTTCGATTACACTGCAATGTTCGTCTCCGCCAACATAAACTGCGAAGGCTCTGTTAGTTATTTGGATGCACTCTAAATCCACAAGTTCATCCACGTATTTCACTATGTCAGAATACTTGTCCAAAATTAGGATAACGCTTTTCCAGTCGCCATCTTTTTTTATGTCTTTAGGATCATTTACAACTCGCAAGTCTCTCTTAACCAAAATCGGAAGATTTTCCACAACCTCGTCTGGTTTGCCAACCATAGGGTTTTGAAGGTAAATCCTTGCTCTGCCAGGAGTGGTGTATATTATGCTTCTTATGCCATAGTTGCGTTGCCCCTGCCAAGCGTCTAAGGCTGAATGTGAACCCAAATTTAGTCCAATCGGCTCTTGGTATCCTTTGACAATTTCCTGCATTTCCTCCCTACGAATAACCATTTATACTCACCGTTTTGGTTAGGAAGTTGGAAAATCAATGTTTTAAACCTTTTTTACACGCAAAGATAAATTGCCCTAGAATTTTCTTCTATTTTATTTTTCCATGCATGGTTATAAAGGAAAAAACAAGTTTCAATTTTGAGGAGAAGGAGAGAAGGGAGAATTGGTTGAGGCTTGCGGTTGGCTTGACCTTTCCCAACTCGCAAAAGAGTTAGGAATCGAAAAGCTAAACGAAGCCAAAAATGAAGGATGTCAAGCAACCAATTACATAATTTAGAGTCCGCAAGCCTCAAGCACTTTTTCAAAATTTTTACGAGTCCTATTCGCCTTATAACGTCTTAAGGCTTCAATAATTGCCGTCTTATCCCTTTTGCCAATCCTCTCTGAAAATTTTTTGGCTATTAAGCCGCTGATAAAGAGAAATTGGCAAATTGAAGTTACATTCGAAGATTTTCGTTTTAGGCTTGCAGTTTCAAAATCCACAATACACGGCTTAGCCTTTCCATCAACTATAATGTGTTTTGGAGCATGACTAAGTTCTCCATGGTCCAAACCCGCTCTGTCTAAACGCCAGCACTGCTCCAAAATGTCACGCAAAACCCGCTTTGCCAATGCCTTCGCTCTACAACTGTCAAGCCATTCTGGAAGCAGTTTGCCATCAACAAATTGCATTAAAAGAAAGTTTTTGCTCACAGCCAAAATTTTTGGTCCAACATTAATGGAATTTGCCATTCTAAGCATTTCCGCCTCCCGCGGCATTCCCATGCGGTCTGCATCCACTCTGCGAATTTTTAAAGCCACTCTTTTGCCGTTTATATAGGCGATAACCACTATGCAAACACAGCCTTTACCCAAAACTGGCATGTTAAAAACTTCTTTTTCCCCGCTGAGCTCTATGGCTTTGACGCCCAATTTCTGCAATTCTTTTAGGCGTTTCTTAAATTCCGCCTTTGTTGGTTTGGGATAACAAATTAACGTTGCGTACTCTTCCTTTTCCAACTCTTCTATGGAGATTTGCACTTTCTTCTTTTTCAATGCTGGTCCTCAAATCATCAGATTACTCTTTTCACATA
>JASEJA010000067.1 GCA_030017755.1 Candidatus Bathyarchaeota archaeon | reverse complement strand
GTGCTCCGGGCGGGATTCGGACCCGCGTCTCCGGCTCGAAAGGCCGGAATACTTGACCGGGCTATACTACCGGAGCTTTCTGTGGCATCATGCAAGATACTTTTTCCCTCGAATAAATCTTATCCTTCGCAAGCCTTTTTTATGCACTCTTTTAGTGGTGCAAGTATTGTTTGTGCTTTGTTTAGTGTCGGCACATAATGGGCTGTTTTTGCAGAGTTCGTCATTATTGTTTTTATTCCGAGTTTTTCTGTCCATGTTACGACGGCACATGTGTCTGTAAGCACGTGACCTCCGTTTCTCTCTATTTTTTTCACATGTTTTATGGCTTTTTCTTTTATGTGGCGTGATGTGCAAACCCAGAATTCTGTTTCCTTTCTGATTTTTCTGCTGCCTATTAACTTTGCAATTTGCCTTATTTCGTTTAGAGAACAGTGAGGGCATCCTACAAAAATCAAGTCTGGCGTTTTTGTTGATGTTGTTGTTAATTTTTCAATTGTTCTTTTTAAATCGCTAGTTTGCACACTTATTTTTTCAATTTTTTCTGTTTTTATGCGTGGGAGCTTGTGGTAGAACATATTTGTCATTCCAGCGGTTGCAAGGGCTGCTCCCAACTGTTTTAAATTATCCTTTGAAGCTTTTTCTAAGCCTTGGATTATTGGAATTTCGTCCTTCAAAATTTTGCCAAGAAAAATTCCTAAAGCGCCAAACTCCACATCGTCTAATAATGGTTTTTCTAATTTCACTAAAACCTTCGGTTGGCGATTTTCAGCTTGATGCATTCCATAATCTGGTGTTTTCCCTATAATTGCTGCAGCAAGGGCGCTTGGTCCTCCTTCCCGGTTTGTCCATGCTCCAAGCACAGAGTTTGCATAAACCACGGCTGAAGATTCAGCCCAAGCCAAATGAACGTCTTTTTTAGGTTTTTCTAAATAGTATGGCGTGCATGTTAATGAGGACGTAAACCCCATTTTCTCGAAACAATTTAGAACGTTCATTTGCTTTTCATACAAATCGGATGGAAGTCTTTTGCAGAGAAAATTGCAGTCAAGACTTTGGGGGTTTAGTGTTGATTTTACTTTTACTTTTGCATTAGCCTTTGCCAAGGCTTCTAGGAATTCTGTTGGTGCGTCTCCTAATGTTTTATATGAAACTCCTGAAACATGAGAGGAGCTTATTGGTATGAGTTTTTTGGCTTTGAAGAGTTCGCCTAGACGGACGAGGATTTTCATGCATACTTGGTTTGCCCAGCAAAATTCGCCATCGTAGATGCGTTCTTCTTCCTTTGTCAAATGCATGCTTGTTTTGCTCCTTTCTCTTTCCAAATTTTGATAATGCCTTTGTGAGCATCAACTTCTGCTATGTCGCCTGTTGTTATCTTTTTGATTTCTATTTGGTCAATCATTGGGATGTTCGCTATTATGGCTCCAACCACCACGACGGGGTCAGCAGTCTGGTTGATTATGGCTTTTGGCGCACAATTTTTCTTAGCAAGAGAATATAACACGTAGCTGCCGACTGTGGAGCCATGTCCATGTGGAAAGCATAAGACTTTATCCTTTATACACGCTCCATATAAATCATGGTCGCGTTCAATTATTTTTCCGTCGGCTGGGTCGACTCCTCCCAAAAAACTTATTGGTTTAGTGGACACGAGGGCTTCTGCTTTGCAGTGTCCCTCAACTATTTTTCTTCCTTTTAGTGTTATTGGCTGCATTTTACGCACTTTAATAGGATATTCTTGCTGTTGTGGGGGTTCCGCCTAAAATCTTTGCCGCTGCAGCGCTAACTTTTTCACGGTTTTCCGCGTTGGTGTAAACACGCAATATGTTTATGAATCCTTTTAGGACTTCGAAAATTTTTGAGATGTCGCTTAGGTGTTGTGGAACTTTTTCGCCTTCTCTTGTTTTGTAGAAGGCTGGAATTTCCATTGGTTCCATTAGGACTGAATGGTGGTAGGGAACTGATGGAACTGTGGGCACATCTATTATTACGGCTTCTGTTTCTACTCCCGCCTTTTTCGCAATGTCAATTTGAAGTTGTCTTCTGTGGGCTTCTTTGCTGAAAATGTTTGAGATTTTTACGTCTTTTTCGTAAAAGGTCCATTCATAGGCGCATTTGAGCATTTTTCGTCTCTTAAGGTTTTTTATGATTTCGCTTGATTTTCTGCAGTTTTTAAGCTGTGTCCAAACTGTATAATCGTCCATTGATAAGTATTCTTCGGGAGATTTAAATTGGGTTAATCCAAGTTCTTGGTTTGCCTTTTCCATCGCCATAGCAAGCATTATTTGTGCGGCTCTTCCAACACGGTGGAAGTATATGCTTTTGAAGGATTCTATTCTGGCTATTATGAAAGATTCAAGCGCTGATAGAGCTCCTAAATCCACTGCCAAATTTTCTCCCAACACATCTAATGCGTGGATTAACCTGAAAATGTCAACAAAGCCGTATTCTGCACCTGTGTGATACGTATCTCTTATAACAAAGTCTAGTTTGTCTACGTCTACGGAGCTGCTTATTATTTGGTCTAGAAAGGCTTTTTGGGGTTTGTGAAGTCTTCCAACAGCCAATTTTCCAATCTCTTCTGGGTTATAACCAAATTTTTTGATGATATCTTTTAATTCACTGTTTGTAATTAGCCAACAAGTCATATCCTCATGAGTCTTACCCAACTCTTTGTCAAGTAAATGTTCAAAAACGTGAGAGAAAGGTCCGTGACCAACATCATGAAGTAAGGCTGCGATTTTAATCATTTCCTTTTCTTCTTGGTTTGTATATTGGGAGATGTTTGGGTTTTCGGCGACTTTCCCAGCTAGATACATGACGCCAACTGAGTGCTCAAAGCGTGTGTGGTTGGCTCCTGGATAAACATATTCTGCTCCAGCTAATTGGCGTAGCCTTCGCAGTCTTTGTACGGGATAGGAGTCTATTATTTCCTTTTCTTCTTCTGTTATGTATACGTATCCGTGCACTGGGTCTTTTATTTCTCCCCAATGGTTTGCTGGCATTTTCTTTTCTCCATAGTTTTGAAATAATTATTAATGCATCTTCACTCTTATAATGCCTAATACTGTAAGCTATAAGGATTGATAAAATGAAGAAAGGCTGTTTCATCTGTCTTGAAGGATTAGACGGTTGTGGAAAGACAACACAAACTAAACTCCTTGTTAAAAAGTTGAAAAAGCTGGGTTATGCTGCAGTTTACACGGCGGAACCAAGTTCTGGAAAAATTGGGCAACTCATAAGAAGGTATTGTTTGCATGGTGGAAAAAGGGTTTCAGCTATTGTGGAGGCCTTACTTTTCGCCGCAGACCGTTTTGAGCACGTTAAGAATGAAATTATTCCAGCCTTAAATACGGGAAAAATTGTGGTTTCTGACCGTTATGTTTATTCTTCTTTGGCTTATCAAGGGGCTGCGGGACTTGATTTGAAGTGGATTGAAGCCATAAATACGCATGCGTTACGTCCAGACTTGGCGATTTTTATTGACGTGGAGCCTGAGATTGCAATTAAACGGTTAAAGTCTAAAAAGTCTGTTATGGAAAATTTGGGAACTCAGAAAAAAGTGCGCTCCGTATATTTAGACTTTGTTAAGAAAGGAGAGCTTGTCATGATAGATGGGAACAAATCAAAGGCAGAAGTTGCCGAAGCCATCCTAAATTTTGTTACGAACTTTTTGGAGAAAAGTAACCTAAGAGGGCTGAAGGGGTTTTAGTATTTTCCTTGAAAAGGCTTCATTGATCTTGTTAGAAACAAGGTTGACCACATCGTCTGGGGATATGTATCTTGGTCCTCTTTCATGGAAGACTTGTGTTTCCACATAGTTTTTGTTGAATATGAAGCGTATCATGTAGTAGTCGAATTTTAAGGGCTTTTTCTGTTCGTTTTCTGTTTTGTAGTAGCGGATGGCGCAGAAGAAATCCGTGAGCTGAAATGGTTTTTTGTTTATGGCTTTTAGCACTTTGTTTGTTTCTTCGTTACTTAGGAAGTTGAAGGTGTTGGCTTCGGCTATGCCGAACTCGAAAAGTACTGTGCATTGAGGGATTGATGGGTCTGCTATTTCTTCTAATTTGAAGGGTTTGGCGTTTATTTGTTGGAGTATGCGTATTAGGGTTTGTTGTAATCTTTTGTTTGAGACTGAAATGGTGAAATGGGCTGTTTTGTGAATGTTTTGGGGAAAATTTTCGTAAAATCCAAGCATCTGCCTTTTCGCCCTAGAACCTTTTAACCTTTCTTAGCTTTTCAAGGTTTTCCAATAAGTCAGAAAGCGCCTTGCCAAGCTTTTGGAGTTCTTCTATATTTTGTTCGCTTTGCATTTTGTTTTGTATCTCTTGTATTTTCATTAAGAGCGTAGCCTCCATCGTTTCCAAAACCATGAAACTCGTTATTTTCGGCTCTTCTCCTTCTTTTACCACTATAACTTTCTTTTCGCATTTTGCACACCATAAGTCGCCACTTTTTAACTTGAAAAGTGGAGAAGCACAAGCGGGGCAGGCAAGGTCTGTGAGGGTTGAGCCTTGGCGTAGTAGGTCAGCCATTCTTTTAACATGTTTTTCTTCGTCTCTTTCTTGTGGCAAGGTTTAAGCCTCAATAGAATAGTATAAAAGCCTATAATAACTTATTATTGAAAATTACGAGAGGTGGCAGCATGGTTAGAAAGAAAAAGCTTGAGGAGTATGAGGAGAGAATTAAGCAGGCGCTGGCTGTGTTAGGCGCTGTTTCTGAGGATAATACTACGCCAAGAAACATTAGGAGGGCTGCAAAAGATTCTATGGATGCTTTGCAGACAACTGAGTTTACGCCGGCGGTTAGGGCTTCGAATGCTATTTCGATTTTGGATGAGATTTTACAAGATCCGAATATGCCGCCTTATACGCGAGTGAAATTGTGGAACGTAATGAGCCTACTAGAAGCCATAAAAGATTAA
>JASEJA010000007.1 GCA_030017755.1 Candidatus Bathyarchaeota archaeon | reverse complement strand
GTATATGAAGTAGATGAAGGCGAATGCTGTTAAAATTATTTCGAGGAATAGTATTGCTGGGTTATTTTCAACCGCCATGAAATAGCCGTGTTGGAGAATATCTGTGAAGACTAGGATTTGGAGGAATATGGCTCCTCCTAGGCAGCTTAAGCCTAAAGTGTGGATGAGCATTAGTATTTGGCGGTTGAGCTTCATCTTTATCGTGAATATCAAGAGTTGCTACGTTAACTTATACGTTATGAATCCAAACACACAACAAAACCTTAAGATTCAACTTTCGAATTAAAAATTAGCTTTCCAATTCCGTTTACTAAAACCATGCCATCTTTAGCCTTTTAATGAAGTGTTTCTTTTCCAATATCGCCCCTATCCTCTAGGTTTTCTGTTTTGGATGGTTAAATTTTGTATTCCCTGCCTTTTTCGGCGAGTATGGTTTTGCTTTTCAAGTCTCGCATGAACTTGGCGAACAATTCTGCACTTTCCGTATGCACTGGAAAAATTTTTGATGCGTTCATTTCTTTAAGCGCTTTTTTGAGTTGGAGGGGCATTATGTGTCCGGAAACATGCACATGATACTGTGGCAGTCCATAATGCCTCAGCCAATTAAGGAGTCTTTCAAAGTCGATTTCCATCTCTTCATTGAAGGGTTCAGAAGCAGAAAGAACATAGCAGCTTCCAGCTTCTGGTTGGATTTCCACGAGTTCTTCAAAATCGTAGAGGGACATGGCTAATATGGATTTGCATTGGCGTTCTTGCTTCGAAACTTCGAAGACGTCAACAACTTTGTCCTTATACTTTTCAATTATGCTGCATTCCCATTTCTCATAGCGTTTCTTCGACTTTCGAAAAACCAGAATGTTCTCGTCGTTTAGGTCTGGAAGCTTTAAACTCCTGTCTTTGCGTAGTGCATCAATTAGGAAGGCTTGCCTCAGTGAAACAGTTAGGCACCGCCCATTTTTCTTGGCGACTCGATAGAAAGAGTTAAACCTATCAACATCTGTTGAGGCAAAATCAGTCAGCACGATGCCATCTGTTTGCTGGACAATTTCATTTAATTTGTTTTCAACTTCACTTTCAAAGGAAACGGATGCGCCAGTCATGTTTGTGGCTTCTGTGATAACGGCTGTTGGCTCAGTCTCTTTCGCTTTCTCAACGAAATCCTCTGTCATTTCCTTCTTGGCACCGTGAACCCTAAAGTCTCCAGTGTAAACAACAACGCCACTAGAAGTTTGAATAATAAAGCCATAAGCTCCAGGAACAGAGTGGTCAACGTGAACTGGCAAAATTTCCAAACAGCCAACACATATTTTACGTCCGGTCCTAAAAGTCTCAAAATTTATGCCTTCAACATCAAACTCCAAATCAGCTCTACGTATTTCACCCATAGCCTGCAAAATAATCTGCGTCGTTTCGCCGCAATAAACGGGAATTTCACGTTTTATAAAGGATAAGTAGGCTGAATGGTCCATATGCCCATGAGAAATGAAAACGGCATCTACTTCAGACGCCTTATCATCAAACTTGTATATGCCGTCAATTTTTGGCAAAATTCCTAGGGCTTGAAGACTTTTTTCGCTTTTAGGCGAGAGAAAAGGCGGAGAATAAAATTGGCGTTTCATTGCGAAAGACATGCCGAAATCAAAGAAAACCCTTGTATCCCTATCTTGCAATAGGATTTTGTTTCCGCCAACCTCGTTTACTCCGCCGTAAAAGGTTAAGGTTGTTTCATCCTTAACCATGGCTTATCCCTTTTGGCTTATCCGCTTTCCTACAAGCATTTGAAATTGTAAGCATTATGTGTGGAAGGGTGAAAACACTGAAAACTTTTGTGTATTTTGGCTTTCCAGCCTCCTTAACAATTTTAACGTCTCCGCCAACTCCCAAATAACCTTCAATAAAAACTTTTGTGATAAGCTCTGCTGAGCGAACGCCAACGAAAGGCGAAACGTAATGCCCAGCATAATACAAAAATTCAGCAACATCCCAAACCATGTCGCCATTTCGCGAAGCTTGTTCAAAATCTAAAATGTAAATTTCCCCATTTTTTCCAACTATGATATTTTCAGGTTTTGTGTCACCTAAAGCAATGCCTAAAGCATGAATTTTGGCAAATTCCTCTCCAACTCTCCTTACAACTTCTAATTCCTTACTCACATTGTCAGCAGTTTTTGAAGCCAAAATCCTTTTTATTATGTTGCTAAGGTTTTCGCCTTCTATGTATTCTATGAAAATTAGGCGTTGGCTGTGACTTACGTGGAAAATTTTTGGAACCCTAAAGCCTTTAGAGCGCAAAAGCTGGTTTATTGCGCATTCCCTCTCCAGCCTTGACAGTCCCAAAACCGCAAAAGTTCTTGTTCCAAAAGTCCACAACGTAAGAGGGAACCACTTAAAACTTGACCAATCCCTGAAACTTTTTACAACAACCTTTTTCTCCACACCATTCACTAAACCCCTAACCAAATAAACATCGTTCAAAACCCCGCCGACTTCCTCAACCTCCACCTTCGCATCCTCACCAGCACAAAGCACTTTCTTAGCAAAGGTTTCAACATCAACCTTGCTTGCTAAGGGAATAAGCCCGCTTGCCGTAGGAACATACAAGTATTTTTGAGGGTCTTCAATTTGGTGAACAATTTCAGAATTTTCTTTGGGAAATCTCTGAAGTCTGAAAAGTGCTTCTCTGCTTTGTGAAATGAAACTTAAGGTTTTTGGGAAAAATCCGAGCAAAGATGTGAACAAAGCCCTTTGGGCGGTCTTAAAAAGGCTTGTGAAACGAACTTTTCGGGTTTTGGCTTTATCTGCAAACTCTTTGGAAATTCTTACGTAATCATCTGAAAATTCAATAACATTTTCACTTTCTAAATCTTTTAACGCCTCCAAATACCCTTTCAAAGAATTCTCCACATTTTTCTTTTTAACATCTTTTCGCATAAAATTGAAAACATTATAGAGCATGGGTGGGAAAAGGCGGGCTCTACTCAAAATAGTTTCATAGAGGAAGTATTCTGGTTTTATGTGAAACTCGTAGGAAAGTTCTGGAAAAGCTAAAACAAGATTCTCCAAAAGTTCAAGGATTAAGCGCTTCTTCAATTTAATTTCTTGAAAACGAAGGTAATCTCCATTAACTAAGGGTATGTAAGGAAAAAGAAGCCCACTTGCTATGGCTTCACCTAAAAACCCTCGTTCTACATCCATTTCATAAACTCCTTGGTCTACGACTAAAACAATAGCGCTTCTTTCTCTAAAAACTTTCAAATAATTCATAAGCTTAGGCTGAAAACCGTGAACTATAAGCAAAACTTCCGCCAAACTCTTTTCATTAGACAATCCTAAAGCATAATCACTGCAAACGCAAGCAGCAATTATCTGATTAGCATCAGCAATATGTCTACAAAAATCAAGAATTTCATCAAACAGCTTTAAGTTTTGAACCAACTTTCCACCTTAATGAGTAAGAGTAACCAAAAATAGAATCTATAGCCTACAAAATATAGTTAATGCTTTTCGACTATTTTGCCATAAGCCCTCAAAACTTTTAGGGCTTTAACAGCTTTTTCAGGCAAATTATACAACGGAATATTCGTGTTGCCCAAAACCTTGTAAACTAGGGCGAAATCTTCTCCGCCGGCTGGAACATCCACGACGGGCTTATTTGGATATTTTTTGGCTATTTTTGGAATTATTTTTGCGTCTTTGGGTTCAAAAAAGCATGACTTAAGCATATTTATTATCACAACGCCATCCACATTCTTGTCTGAAAGCACAAGCTCCAAAACCTTCGCATATCTGTCAGCCCTTGCATCAGCTATCATGTCTATGGGGTTTGTTGCATCTACGCCTGGATAAGAACTTTCAATTTTCCTCTTTGTCTCTTCTGTTAAAGCTGCAAGTTTAAGATTGCTTCTTGCAACCGCATCGCCAGCCAAAATTGCTGGTCCGCCAACGTTGCTCACTATAGCTATGTTGTCTCCACGCATTGGAGGCTGCTTGGAAAGGGCTACGGCTGCGTCCATTAACTCTTCTACATTTTCAACACGAATTATGCCAGCCTTTCTGAGGGCTGCGTCAAAAATTTCGTCTGTTCCAGCCATTGAAGCTGTGTGGGATTTGGCTCTGTGTGCTGATTCTTTTGTTATCCCGCCTTTTAAAGCTATGATTGGCTTTTCTTTGACGATTTTTCTAGCTGTTTCTATGAAAGCTCTTCCGTTTTTTATGCCTTCCATGTATAAGCATATAACTTTCGTTTGCTTGTCTTTGCCGAAATACTGCAGCAATTCAACGTCATCCACGTCTATCTTATCACCCATAAAAGCGAATTTGCTTATCCCAACATTGTAGTAGCAAGCCCAGTCAAGGATGCAAGCGCCAACCCCGCCGCTTTGAGATATCACTGCAATGTTTCCTTTTTTTGGCATAACGCCCTTCTCAAAGGTTGTGTTTAACCCGTTGGCAGTATTTATGACGCCCATAATGGTGTTTGGTCCCAAAATTCGAACGCCAAATCTTTCTCTAATTTTGACAAGTTTTTCACGTTGAAAGTCTTTGTATCCGCCAGTGATTATGACAATGGCTTTTACGCCAATTTGTGCGCATTTTTCTACCATAAAAATTGATTGTTCAGGAGGAAGCATAACCACAGCAAGTTCCGAAACCTCTGGCAACTCATTTAAACTTCTATCGCTCGCATCCACATCAAAAATGTAGGTCTTTCCATGAAAGAACTTTTTCATGTTATAAATGACGTCTTTAAAAAGCTGCGGGGAGGTCATGCCAACCTTTTCCCGAAGAGTGCTTGAGCCTATGAGAATGGCGGATTTTGGCTCAAAGATAGCCTTCACTTCATCCATTAGTTAAACCTTCCAATCAAATTTTAATGTTGAAGGAAAGAAAATACGCTGTTCATATTCATAAATTTAACCATGGTCACTTTTGAGTTACTTTCATATAAGCAAATGTTGCAAGGGAAGCAAAAATTAACGCAAACAAAGCTATGTCAACCAGCATAAAAGGCGAGAAGGGCGGATTTCCCAAGAGAAAAGCCCTTGAAAGGTCTGCGCCGCAGCTTAAAGGATTATATTGCGCTAATAACACTAGCTGAGGCAACGCAGTTTGTATAAGGTTCATGGGATAAAATACTGTGCTACAGAAGAAAAGCACATAGTAGACAACGCCTCTGGCTGTTATGTACTTCTCAAAGCTTGTTGTTGACACGGCAAGGGCTATGCTTAAACCAGAAGTCCCAATAGATATCAAAAATAAAGCCAAAACTATCGTTAAAAACTGCAGTGGATGAGGAAAGACGCTTGTGTAAATGTAAGTTATTATCAGAGTTGTAACGAGAAGCGGAGCCATGTAAATGATTCCCCTAAGCCCGCCAGCCAAAACCCTCCCAATAGCCAACTCCCATCTTTTTATAGGCAAACTTAACATGTAATGGGAAATCTCCCGCCTAACTTCCATGTTGATTTCCCTTCCAATCATAAAAGCTGCAGCAAAAAGAGCAGTTATAGTCAAGCCTGGAGCAAAGAAAACAAAGTAATCTGTTATGATATCTGGATTAACCATTCTTGTGTAAACTATTGCCATTATAAAAAGGTCGGCAAGGTTCATGCTTATCATTCCCGCAACCCACCATTTATAACGGAAGAAATACTTGAAATCTCTCTGAACAATATGCAGCACTGGTTTTATTGCCAACCCCCACCCTCCAGTTTCCGCTCATGCAAGAATATGCCAAAAAAAGTGAACATTGAAAAGAAAACAACTATGCTAAGAACCGCTAGCATCGGCGGCACAAGTGCTGCTGATTCCAATCCAGCACCCCATCTGAAGAGGTCAGCAGCAAAAGTTAGAGGATTAATTGACGCAATTCCCTGATAAGGTGAAGGCATATAAGCTATTGGATAAAGTGTCGTGCTTAATCTAACTATTAAAGCGTCGATGACGCCCATTAAAATATCAAATCTGTCTGAGGATTTTATGCTAACAGCCAATGTTATGCTGAAACCAGCCACACCAAAAGTGAAAAGAAAAAGCGATAACAAAGCCGCAAAAAGCTGCAGAACATTTGAAACTCCAATTAAATATAAGACGAATAGCATCATTGGACCAACATACAAGAAACTTCTTAAGCCTCCACCAATAGACCTTCCAAGAACCAGTTCCTTACGGGAAACTGGAACGCTTAGGAGATATTCTATGACGCCATGGTCAGCCTCCTCATAAATGTCGTATCCAATGAAAACTGTTGTTGAATACAACATTGTTATTATTATTCCAGCAGCATAATAATTGAAATAGTTCCCACCAACAGCGCTTTGAACGTCTGGACGAAACATTCTGTTAACAACCAAACCAAAGAGGGCTATTTGAGAAACAAACCATATGGCACGCATTATCAAAAGAAACTTGTAACGAAGAAACATCCGAATGTCTCTTTCAGCTACAGTCCAAACCTTTTTTAGGCTTATCATTCCCTCTGAGCCTCTTCAATTGTCAAACCTGTATAATGTGCAAAAACATCATCAAGCGATGGCTCACTCATGCGTATGGATTTTACTTGCAACCGCTCTTTCATGAAAAATTCTGTTATTTTTGGAAGCACCTCCTCCGCCTGATTTAGGTAGATTTTCAATTGGTTCTGCTTTATGGTTAAAACATTCACCACACGAGGGATTTCCTTCAACTTCGCAAGCGCCGCCGTAGTAATATCCTTTTCTAAAGCTATTTCTACAACATCCCCGCCTGGAATGCTATCCTTCAGCTTTTTGGGTTCGTCGCAGACAAGAAGCTTGCCTTTGTGCATTATGGCAACACGGTCTGAGAGCACGTCAGCCTCGTAAAGCTCATTGGTCGCCAACAGTATGGTTGAACCTTCATCCCTCAATTCGCGGAGCATATTCCATATTCTATGTTTTCCAACAATATCAATCTGGGCTGTTGGTTCATCAACAATAGCTATTTTTGGTCTCTGAATTAGAATTTTAGCTATTTCAACCCTTTTACGCATCCCACCAGAAAAAGCATGAACACTCTTAAGTCGGTCATTCCACAATTCAACCTGCTCTAAAACCCAGCGAACCTTCTTTTTACGCTCCTCAGCTGATAAACCACAAACTTTAGCATGCCAATTAAGAATGTCCCAAGGCGAATCAACCCATAAAAGTTTGGGCTCTTGAAAAGCCATGCCAATAAGCGTTCTAGCCTTGTCAGGCTCTTGACCAACATCATAAGGACCAACAAATGCTGTTCCTTCAGTAGGTTTTATAACGGTTGTTAACATAAGCAAGGTTGTAGTTTTTCCAGCTCCATTTGGACCGAGAAGCCCGAGGATTTCGCCTTCCTCAACTTCCAGGTTCAGATGGTCAACTGCCGTGAACTCTCCAAACTTTTTTGTTAAGTTGACCATTCGAATTATCGGTGGCATTTCTGGACCCAGACGTTGAAGCAAATACAATAATTAAGTAAATAAATAAGATTAACTATCTTGCAAGCAAATCTGCGGCTGTCTTCTCGGCTTCTTCGATTATGCTTATCTCATCCAACGACTTCACATGCCGATTTTCCATTATGATTTTTCCATCAACAATAACAGTGTCAACATCACTTCCACGAGCGGAATAAACAAGACTCGCAAACACGTCATGTAAGGGTTTCAAATGCGACTTTGAAAAGTCAATTAATATTAAATCAGCCCTTTTTCCAATTTCAAGCGAACCAACTTTGTCCGCAAGCCCTAAAGCTTTTGCGCCATTCATAGTTGCCATCTTCAAAACTTCATAAGCAGACAAAACCGTCGGGTTCATATACGTAAGTTTTTGAAGCAACGCCG
This sequence comes from Candidatus Bathyarchaeota archaeon, assembly GCA_030017755.1. Lineage (GTDB taxonomy): Archaea > Thermoproteota > Bathyarchaeia > Bathyarchaeales > Bathycorpusculaceae > JASEJA01. The sequence continues at coordinate 24,254 of JASEJA010000007.1, read as the reverse complement.
CAAATTTCACAGTTTCAAACATATCAAGGGTATTATTGCTTGCTGGTCCATCCGTCCCCAAACACACATTAACGCCTAAACTGATTAAGTCTTTTATTCTAGCTGCTCCCAAGCCGAGTTTCATGTTAGCCACTGGAACATGAACTACATTGACGCCTCTCTTAGAAAGTATGTGCATATCGTTCTCTGTTAGGTTTATGCAGTGAGCAGCTAAAACACAACTCTTAAAAAAACCTATTTCCTCAAGAAATTCCACTTCGCTAACACCCTGCAAAATTTCTTTTGATTCAGCCAAATGCATATGCACGCCAACTCCAAGTTCAGAAGCCTTTTCGCTTACTTCTCTAAGCAAGTCTTGACTGCAACTGTAAACCGCATGAGGACCAAGCAAGACTGTTATTCTGCCATCAGCGTGCCCATTAAATTTTTTAGCGAAACCCACGCTTTCCCTGAACATTTTCCTTCCTAACTCTTTATTTCCAGCCTCGATTATGCCTTGGGCTAAAGCTGCCCTTATTCGGCTTTGCTCCACAGCCCTTGCAACTATTTCCTCGTGAAAATACATGTCAGCGAAACATGTTGTTCCGCTTTTAATCATCTCCAAACAGCCTAAAAGGGCTCCAACATAAACGTCTTCAGCTCTAAGCTTAGCTTCTAAAGGCCAAATGGCTTCCCTTAACCAAACAGTTAATGGCTTGTCTTCGGCGAATCCGCGAAATAATGTCATTGGCGCATGAGTGTGACAGTTAATTAAGCCTGGCATGGCAACTTTTCCCTTAGCATTTATTCTGTTCTCAGCTTTAATGCTGGTTACAAGTGAAGCTTTGCCAACGAAAACTATTTTTCCATCCTTTATGGCTATGGCGCCATCTTCTATGAAATATTTACCATTCATGGGCAAAACGGTGCATCCATAAATCAGAGTATCCGCCTTTTCCAAAAGCACCCCATTTAGTTTATGATGAAAAATTAACATAAAAAGAATACGTTTAGCTGGCTTTTGTAATCTGAGTTTAAAATGTTTGGGGCACTTTACAGTTTGAGCACTGGCTTTTCTTCAATTTTCTTTAGGAAAGGACGCAAAGCTGGCTGAGGAGCGTTTTCCTCTCCCAAACCGCCTTTCGGTAGTCTTTGCGTTCCAATTTTTCGGCAGATGAAGTTAAGCGAGTCCTCTGTGAAGTTCAGTAGGCTTTGTCCCTCAGATGTTAACTTGTAAACTTTCCTCGGTCTTTCGCTGTTCATATTCCATTCACTTTTCACGTATCCCTTCTTTTCTAAGGCGTTTAGGAGCGGATAAATTGTGCTTGGTCCAAAATAGACCCCAAAAGTCTTGCGTACTTTTGTGATTATCTGGTAGCCGTGCATTGGCTGCGAGCTTAGAAACTGGAGCACTATTAGGTCTAGTAAGCCTTTCATCAATTTGACTTGAACTTCTTTTGAGTTGTTAACCATTATTTTATCCTTCCTTTAATGTGTTTTTTTGTTCTACACGTGTACAATATGTCTCTTTTTAGACATATCTCAAGACTCTATAAAGCCTAAACGACAATATAAAGGTTCATGCTTAACACAAACATAAAAAAGCATACAAGCACATAACAGAAATATTCCACACCATACATAAAACAAATAAGGCGAAACATGAAATAAGTCAGAAACAGAACACATAAAACGTGAAAATAAATGACTGAACAGTTCAGAAAAGAAATTGTTCAACGCATAACCAGAAACCTACTAGACATCCAAACACTAAGGCTGCTAACTGCAGAACCAATGTGGGGTTACAAAATAAAAAAACAAATAGAAGCCACAACAGGCGTAAAACTACGCCACGGAGCCCTATACCCACTGTTAAATGCGTTAGAACAAAAAGGCTTCCTAAAAAGCCAAAAACAACAACAAGGCGGAAGAACAAGAAAAATATACACAATAACAGAAAAAGGAATGGAATATATTGACGCGTATAACAGCATACTAAAAGAACAAATATCAAAACAAAATATAAAATAAAACCGATTAATATGAGCAGCAAAGAAGCAGTTGAGAAAATACAAAAAGAAATTGAGCGGCTAGGAAGAAAAGCTTACGAAATTGCAAAAGAAATCACAACGAAGGAAAAGTTTGAACACAAAACCCTCCACGAAGCCGTAAGTTATTTTATTCAAGAATGGCGTAATTTTCAACATCCTGCGCTGCTTGCGATTGCATGTGAAGCTGTTGGCGGCAATCCAGAAAAGACAGCGTCAATAGGCGCTGCATTGGTGCTTCTTACAGGGGCAGCGGATATACATGATGATATTATAGACAAATCTAAAACGAAAGGCTCAAAGGCAACAGCATTCGGCAAGTTTGGACAAGACATTTCGCTTCTCGCGGGCGATGCGTTATTGTTTGAAGGACTTACACTTCTGAATGCTGCATGTGAAACACTACCAAAAGAACATGAAAAGACTGTGCAAGAACTCTTAAAACGAGGCTTTTTTGAACTTGGAACAGCAGAAGCGAAAGAAGCTAGCCTTAAAGGCAACTGGAACTTGACTCCGGAAGAGTATCTAGACATAATCAGAAGGAAAGCAGCCGTCGCAGAAGCCACGGCGCGCATTGGCGCCGTGGTTGGAGGCGCAACACAAGAGGAAGTTGAAGAGTGGGGGAAGATCGGCAGAATATTTGGTATGCTAATGAATATTAGAGACGAGTTTGTAGATATTTTCGAGGCAGAAGAACTTAGGAACAGAAGAGACAACGAATGTTTGCCATTACCAATGTTGTATGCCATGTGTAATCCAAAAGCAAAGGAAAAAATAACGCATTTGCTCAAGAAAAAGGAGTTAACAGATGATGACGCAATGGAAGTAGCAGATGTCGTGTTAGAAACAAAAGAGGTTCAAATTTTTAGGGCTGAAATGCGGAGTTTGATAGAAGAGGGAAAAAATATATTAAGCAAATATAAAAGATGTAAAAGCATCAATTTATTAAGGGACCTATTAAGACTAGCTCTAGCTAACCTATAAAAGCTAGTCTACAACCAGAGACGTCCGCCAAATAGCCGTATTGGCTTTTTTCGAGCCTTCATCTTCCTCCCGCCAACTGTATTATTGTTGAACATTAAGACTTAAAAGCTTTGCGCTTTATGTATTGGAACTCCATATTCTAAATACTAAATCTTTATCTGAAATCGGGTTATACAAAATTCTGAGCGCTCAATGCAAATGCATTTGCCTTTTACAAAAATGGGTATTCCCCTAAAGGTCGCATTAGGAAATATGCTTATGATTGCCAATGTGTTTGTTTGGTACTTTTACGCTTCTGCAATTCTAAGAGATGCTATTGACGAAATATGCTTTGTTTATTGTGAGAAACTGATTTTTTACATTATACTGTTTTTAGGTGCGATTGTCTCCATATTGGCTGGTGCTTCTCTCGTAAACAAACTGACTAGCCGAAAATATTTTCTTTTAACATGGAATTTGATAGGAGTACTTTCTTCTTTATCACTGGTGATATTAGAAAACGCAACGATAGCCAATGTGTCATTCCTCCTACCTTTAGTAAGTGTGTCGTTTGGACTTGGGTTGCCTATCTGCCTAGCTAGTTTTTCAGATGTAACGAAGGAAGAGAACCGAGCGCGGTTCGGATCAATAGTAATTCTTTCGATGTTCTTTGGAGTGTTCGCTTTTGGATTTATAGTTCCAGCAAACCTGTCTTTATATGCGCTGGTATTAGCAGCTTGGAGACTCTCTGGCTTAGTAGGCTTTCTCCTATTGGGAAGTCTTTTTGAAAATGGAGAACATAAGAAAAACTATTCCATAATTTCACTTTTTAAAGATCGCTCAGTGCTTCTTTACTTTGTTCCATGGACCATGTTCTCGTTAATTAACTATTTGAGTTGGTCTATATGCAGCAGGGTCTATGAAGAGGAATTTATAGAATCTTCGGTTCTTGTAACCAACATTATTGCAGGGATTTTTGCTCTTGTGGCTGGTTTCCTTGCAGATAACATTGGACGGAAGCCAACTCTCGTAAGTGGATTTATAATCTTTGGTATCGGGTATGCTGTGCTTGGAATCTATCCCTTTAATATTTACGCATGGTACTTGTACACAATTATTGACGGAATTGCTTGGGGAATAATAGGCGTGATTTTTTGGTTCACAATATGGGGAGACCTTGCACATGAAAAATCAAGCGAGAAATATTATGCACTTGGACTGTTGCCTTATGCGCTTTCTGGCTTTCTGCGAGTAACACTAGGTCCCTTTATAATGAATATGGTGTCGGAATATGCAATTTTCTCCTTTGCCGCACTCTTTCTGTTTTTGGCTGTTGTTCCGCTTATGTATGCTCCTGAGACTTTGCCTGAGAAAAAGATTCGTGAGCGGGAGCTTAGAGCGTATATTGAGAAGGCTAAGAAGATTAAGGAAAAATATGCTTAAAAATTGGTTAGGCTTCCTGTTTTAGGGGAGGACGTAAGCGTGTTCTTTCATGTTATGTTGACTACGGAGTGTAATTTGCAGTGTCGATACTGTTTTGGTGAAGCCTTAGAAGATTTTGATGTGGGTTTTGGTGGTTTTGATGTTGATTATTCCTTGCCTAAAAGGGTAAGTTATAGTGTTGGTTTGTTGGATGGGTTTTGTAGGCATGATGCAGACTGCGTTTTGATTTTTTATGGTGGCGAACCATTGCTTTGTTTGGATGAGATTAAGCGGTTTATGGATAATGTTAGGGCTAAGTATTTTATTGTTCAAACGAATGGTTTGCTTCTGGACAGGTTGGAGCCAGAATATGTTAATCGTTTCCATACAATTTTGGTCTCCATAGACGGCGACGAAGCCCTAACAGACTTTTATAGGGGGCGTGGCACTTTCAGAAAAGTCATTGATAATTTGAAGTTAATTAGGCGGAACGGCTTTAAAGGTGAAATTATTGCGCGTATGACTGTTATGGAGCAGACGGACATTTACACGCAGGTTAGGTGGCTTGTGGAGAACAAAGAGTTTCCATTCTCTTCTATACATTGGCAGTTGAACGCTGGTTTTTGGAAGGATTTCGAGCGGAGAAACTTCAAAAAATGGAGTGAAGAAAACTATAATCCAAGAATTCGTAAGCTTGTGGGTTTTTGGGTTGACTTTATGGAAAGGAACTGCGCGGTCTTGCGGCTTTATCCTTTTCTTGGAATAGCAAACTCAATTATTTTCAATGAAGAGGAAAGCCTTTTGCGTTGTGGAGGGGGCTGGATAAATTATGCCATACAGACTGATGGCCACATAATTCCATGTCCAAGCATGTGGGGAATGAAAAACTACTATTTAGGGCACATACGCAATGTTAACCCTTTAAGGCTTAGGAAAATTTTCGTCGGAGAACCATGTACAAAATGTGAAATTTTCACCGCGTGTGGAGGAAGATGCCTATACGCTAATGTTACTAAACGTTGGAATGCCTCTGCCTATAGATTAGTTTGTAAAACTGTGAGAAATCTAATAGAAGCCATACACGCTGAAATGCCAAGGATACAAAAGCTTATTAGACAAGAGAAAATTCGGTTGGAAGACTTTAAATTCATGAAGTACAACGGCTGCGAAATAATTCCTTAGTCTTTAGTTTGCGGGCAACATGATTTTTGGATTTTCAGAAACAAATTAGAGTTTTGCAGCAGCAACTCCTAAAAATTCTCTGATGAATTTTAATGTGCTGCAAAAAGTTATGCCCATGCAGTCATAATCTGGATTTGCTTCCACAACGTCTAAGGCCATCATGTTTAAACTTTTCAAGTTATGGATTACGTTTATAAGGTTTCTTAATGTTATTCCTCCACCTTCTGGATTGCGAACTCCTGGGGCAAATGCTGGATCTAAAACGTCAACATCGAAGGATAAATACACGTTATTAACATCGTCCAAACAAGTGAACTCCATGTTCCACGCTATGGAGTTCCAAGCCATAGACTTAGGGAAAACGCCACCAAACTTTTGAAGGAATTCGGATTATACGAAGTTAAGGATAAACTTGTTAGAGGCTTTTCGAAAGGAATGAAGCAAAAACTTCTATTATGTATGGCTTTAGTGAACCATCCAGAAGTGCTTTTTCTTGATGAACCGACTTCTGGGCTTGATGTTGAAAGTGCCAGACTTCTGCGAGAGAAAATAACCCAATACAATAAGGATGGAAAGACTGTTTTCCTTTCAACCCACACATGGAAGAAGCAAACCAGCTATAGGCCACAGAACAGCAATCATAAACCAAGGGAAAATAGCCGCCATAGACACGCCTGAAAACCTAAGAGCTCAAAGCGTGGAACTACAATACATAGAAGCACTCTTTGACAAACAAGTGAATATTGAAGAAATTTCAAAAAGCCCAAACATCAGCAAGGCTTCCTTTGCTGGAAATAAGGTGCGAGTTTATACAGCTAACCCATCAGCCGTAATAGAATTTTTAGTGGAATTTGCCAAACAGAAACGCCTACGCATTTTAAGTTTAAACACGATGATGCCCTCATTGGAGGACGTTTTCATAAAACTCATAAAAGAAAAGGAGGCAACAGTTTGAGTCATTTTACAGAACAATTTAGGCGCTCTTTTGTCATAGCCAAAAAGAACATAAAAATTTACTATTCAAAAGGACCAGTTATTATTTTCGGATTAGTATTCCCGCTTTTTTGGCTCTGGCTTATGTTATAGGAAGAAATATACCATTAAAAGAGGTATTACCGGGTTTAATTGGAATGACAACGTTTTTCACAGCCACATCAGTAGGCCCTACCATCGTTCCTTGGGAAACCCGCTCAAAAACCCTTGAAAGACTTTTATGCTGTCCAGTTGCTCTTTGGACAATTATTTTCGGAGATATGCTTTCCTTTTCGGACTTGTCATATCTGTAGTTCGCTTCTTTACGCTTTGACTCTAAATATAGGGTTGTTAAACTTCATAGTTTTGCTTTTCAGCCTAATTATCGCAAACTTTTGTTTTTCTGCCTTAAGCATTCTTTTGTCAGCTTATCCGCCAACTGATATTCCAGCCACATCCCAGATGTTATCTTCCCTAGTCAAATTCCCATTGGTTTTCATCAGCGGAGTTTTCATACCAGTTGAGCAGCTGCCAGAGTGGGGAAGAATAATAGCGTCTTTTTCGCCATTAACATATTTCACAGACCTAATAAGACAGCTAATATTAGAAAAGGGCTATTATCCATTGGCATTAAACCTTCTAATGATAATAGTTTTTGCTTTTGTACTCTCTTTGGCAGCGATAAAATTACATGAAAAAACTTTAACAAAGCGGTTAAGTTAATGCAATATGCAAAAATACAGCATTCACATAAAATATGATAGATATGAAAAAGGTCTTATTGTTTATTCGTCAGCGGGAAATTAGCAAAATCTTCCCATACGGCTTTCAGCTTACTTTAGAAGATGCGGCTTCCATAATTGATGCAATAAAAGCAGTCGACGAAGAAATAATCAAGAAAATGGGAAGATTTCCAGTTGAGAAGTATAAGAGCCTCTTTCAAATGGTTTATCACCCATACAAAAATAGATTTTACAATCAGGTGGCTGTTCACGCCCATGTTGAATCAGAATTTTTAAACCTGAGAGAAAATCCTTTAATGCCACTGCCAAACGGAACAACTATTATTTTGATTCCTGAGGATGGTTGTCAAACGGACTGGGAAGAACCAGTTCTTTAGAGGATAAAAAGAGATATTAGATTTTCTTGTATACTATGTCTTTTTCTCTTACGCGTTGAGCAACTTTTAAGCCTATGCTTTGTCCAGGTTCAGCCCTCTGAACATTTTTATGCTCAATCTGCATGGAATCCACAATTTGTTCAAAATCTGTTGTTGGACCCTTGATGGCTATTTTGTCGCCAACCGCCAAAGGCGCTTTAAGCTCTATAACGGCTACGCTTATTTTTGAGAAGAAGTGGGTTATTCGTCCAACCTCAACAACGTTTTCTTCACTCAAACTTTTCATCTCCAAAAACAAATAGGTTGCATCCAAATAAATAATTTATCCGAGTTTTTCGGCTTCCAGATGAGTAGAAAAAGCATTAACCACTTTGGCTTTTACAGCCTTACCAAAAAGATTATCCTCACTCTTAACAACAATTGGCTTATATGCGAAGTTGCGTCCAACCCAAGACCCAAAAGCCTTTCCAATCTCATCGATTAGGACTTCGCCAACCCAGCCAACCCAACGCTTGTTTCTTTCTAGAGCTATTGCCTTAGCCAGTTCACTTGCCATAGCGCTTCTGCATTTAATTTCCGATGCTGGCACGGTGTCTGACATTTTAGCCGCAACCGTTCCTGGTCTCGCAAAAAACTTTGAAACGTTTACTATATCTGGTTTAACCTCTCGGATTAATTGCAGAGTTTTTTCAAAGGCTTCTTCATCTTCGCCTGGAAAACCGCAAATGACATCTGTGGCAAGGGTTAATTCTGGAAAGTTTTTCCTAAAAGTGTCCACTATTTTTTTGAAATCAGCGACCGAGTAAAATCTTCGCATGTTTTTTAGAATTTTGTTGTCTCCGCTTTGAACTGGTAGGTGAACAAACTTGAAAATTTTATCACTTTTGAAGGCGTGAGTTAAATTTTCAAGAATGTCTAATGCCACGTTTGGAGTCATCATTCCTACACGAATCCTGAAGTCTCCTTCAATAGCGCATAAAGCCCAAAGCAGTTCACCCAAGTTCGTGCCAATATCCCTTCCATAACAAGCCGTATCCTGCGAAGTAAGCCAAAACTCCTTCACGCCCATAGCTAAATCCTTTTTCATCCTCTCCACAATTTCTTGAATGCCATAGCTTCTTAGATGTCCTCTGGCGAAAACTACGCAACAGTAGGCGCATGAGCCTAGACATCCATAATTTATTGGGATAATGCCTACTACAGGATTTGAAAGGATGCGAGGCAGACTTAGATTTGGCTTGGAATTAACTGCTCCTTTTAAAGTAACAATTTTTTCGTCATTTAAAACGCGCTCAACCACATTAACAATAATGTCGCCCGCCGCTGGACCAACAGCCCCATCAAAGCGCACCTCTTTGCATAATCTTTCAAAATTGATGAGGGGTAGGCATCCAGCCACAATCAACTTTTTACGAGTTGGGACCCTCCTCAAAATTTCAATCATACGATTTTCTGTTGGTCCCTTAACCGCACAAGTGTTGTAAATCAAAATGTCTGCCTCAGAATCAGAATTCACAATTTGATATCCAGCCTCCGCTAAGCATCCAGCCAAAACCTCGCCGTCAGCCAAATTTGTTGAACAGCCGAAGCTCTTAACGAAAACTTTCATAGCATTCCATCGCAATACATTAAATGCTTTAAAAAGGAATAAAAACATAAGGGTTGCCAACAGCCAGAATTTACAAAAATCTGAAATGTTTCCAGATAATGCTTAAATAATCAGCAACGAACATATTTAAATCATATTTTAGACATAATATATAGCACTATAGCTCAGCGAAGAATTTTTTGTATCCTCTACGGAGGGAAGAAATGTATGAAGTTGATTACGCTTTATCTTCCTGAGCCTTACATTAAGGCGTTAGATCAGCTTGTGAATGAAAGATTTTATCCGAATAGGGCTGAGGCCATTCGGGTGGCTATCCGTGATTTGATAAATGATGAGGTTGTTCGGAGGAAGAGGGTTGGCTAAAACTAGCCCAGCGGAGCATGCGCTTAGGTATACTTGGCATAACGAAGTAAGCGGGGAAGTTCTGCCTCTCGGTCACTGCCGCATAGTTGTGATAGGCGTTGGCGGGGCTGGCAATAATACTGTTAGTAGGCTGATGGAGATGGGTATTGTCGGCGCAGAATGTATTGCAGTAAATACAGATGCGCTCCATTTGAGCGTTTCAAGGGCTCATCAGAAAGTTTTGATAGGGGAAAAACTCACAAAAGGGTTGGGTGTGGGTGGCGACCCAAAGCTTGGAAGGGCAGCAATTGAAGAGTCCAGAAAGCGAATAGAGGATTTGCTTTCCGACGTGGACATAGCATTTATAACGGCTGGTTTGGGCGGAGGAACAGGAACTGGCGCTGCGCCAGTCATTGCGGAAATTGCCAGAAGAAAAGGGGCGATAACTGTTGGTGTTGTAACAACGCCTTTTCGTATTGAAAAGGGAAGAATTGAGTATGCAGCTGCAGCGCTAACGGAGATGCGGAGACAATGCGACACCGTTGTTGTAATAGACAATAATAAGCTTATGCATCTTATGCCTCAATTACCAATAAACGAAGCCTTTAGGATGGCGGACCAGGTTTTGGCGAACATGATTAAGGGAATAGTTGAAACAATTTCGGCGCCAAGCCTAATCAACCTTGACTTCTCAGATTTCAAAACTATTGTTAAGCGGGGCGGAGTTGCCGTTGTAGGCGTAGGCGAATCAGACGCACCAAACAGGGCAGAAGAAGCCGTTCGAAACGCACTAAGAAGTCCATTATTAGATGTGGATTATATGGGCGCCACTGGAGCCCTAATTCATGTTACTGGCGACAGCCAAATGACCATTGAAGAGGCAAACCGCGTAGGCGAAATAGTAACAGAAATGATGGATAATAACGCTTTAGTCATATGGGGCGCAAGGGTAAACCCACAACAGGATGGAAAATTAAAAGTCACATTAGTTATGACGGGTGTGAATTCCCTCCATGTCTTAAGCGGGTTCGGAACAATTGCGCCTCAACTTTTCAACCTTGAACCATATGCAGAGCCAGAAAAACCATTAAACATAGAATTAAACCTTTACCAGATGGAAAAAAGCCCATAAAACCTTCTTTTTATGAAAGCTTCCGTTTGAAAACCAAAAGTTCTCTTTTCAATCTTACGGTTAATGGTATCGCTTTACCAAATGGTTGACATAACCCATTACTTATGGATTTAACTATTTCCTCAACCTCTGACTCAGCATTCACTAAGGTGTAGGCGCAGCCTATTTCAGGACCATAATGAGCATCACTACCAGCAACTTGAGCTATCTCAAGGCGGGAAGCAATTTTTTGACCATGTTTTACGGAATAATTGAAGGGGAAGGCTGAAGCGTTTATAACTTCTACAGCGTCAAACTTTGAACTTATTTGCTCTCCTAAACTTCCTTTAAAAAGTGATGTGGGATGGCAAGCCACTGCTATGCCGCCTAAGCTGTGGATTTTGTCTACAGTTTCATCCACGCTTAATTCTTTTGGGATGGGTTCTTGAATGTTAAGGGCTAGCACATGTCCATCCAAGCTTGAAATTTCTATTCCGGGAATAACTAGAAAATTTGTTTCTTTAGCCATTTTTAATGCACAATCTATTTTGTCATGGTCTGTTATGGCAACGCCATCTAACCCATGTTTTTGAGCGTAGAAAACAACTTCTTCTGGTTTTATTACGGAGTCATAGGAATAGTTTGTGTGAACGTGAAGGTCTATTTTGAGGTGCAAGGCTTATCCAACGCATTTTAAGTTTTCTTCAAGTTTTCCCTAACCTTTGTCAACAATTCATCAAGCTGTTTCTCGCTGACCTCTATCTTCTTAAATAAGGGCTTGGCTTCAGCTATTTTATGTTTGGCTGTTAATGGCTTTAGAGCTTCATCCCATTTCTGCTCATGAACGCTTCCAAGCAAGTTTAGAGTTTTCCAAAGTTCCTCGGCTGCGAAGGGCATGAACGGCGCTGAGATTATGGCTAGGGCTTTAACGATTTGGGCTGCCACATAAATTATGTTTAAGGCTTTTTCCCTATCCTTTTTTATTAGTTTCCATGGTTCCTTCTCGTTTAGGTACTGGTTTCCCATGCGGCTTATGCTTATCACATTGTTTGCTGCAGACTGCAACTTGCAGTTTTCTAACTCTTTCGCTATTGTTTCAACTTTTTCTTTAAGCACTTCCAGAATTTTTTCGTCATCCTTTTCCAAAGTTTTTGGTTGTGGAACTTCGCCGTTAAGCTGGGTGTTTATGAACGTTAATGTTCTGTGGATGAAATTGCCCAAAGTGTCGTTTAAATCAGAGTTAACTTTTTCGATGAAGAGTTCCCATGAAAAGTTTGAGTCTTTGGTTTCTGGTCTTGTTGCCATCAAATAGTAACGCCAATAATCCACTGGAAAAAGCTTTATAGCCTCATCAATGAAAATTCCTCTCCTTTGACTTTTTGAAGCCTTTTCACCACCAAACTGAAGGAACTCCGTTGCCGAAACATTCCATGGCAAATTGTAATCTTCACCCGAAGCCAAAAGTAATGCTGGAAGAATTATTGTGTGAAATGGAATGTTGTCCTTCCCTATGAAGTATAATGTTTTGGCATTTTTGTCAAACCAGTATTCTTTCCATTTTTCTGGTTCGCCAAGGTTTCTAAAATACTCAATTGTGGCTGAAACATAACCCAAAACGGCTTCAACCCAAACATAAATTGTCTTGCCTTCTGCTCCAGGAAAGGGCGCTGGAATTCCCCAGCCCACATCCCTTGTGACGGCTCTGGGTTTTAAACCTTCCTTTATCAAGTTTAGGCTGAAGTTTTTGGTGGTTGTTGGCAACTGCTCATTACCGCCTAAATAACTGCTTAGTTTTTCAGAGAATTTTGAAAGGTCAAAATACCAATGCTTAGTTGCTTTGGTTACGGGTTTTCCTTTACAAATAACACAGTAAGGCTCTAAGAGAATTGTGGGTTCTAAAAGTCTTCCGCAAGAGTCGCATTGGTCACCGCGGGCTGACTCATTTCCACAGTAGGGACATTTTCCCTCCACAAATCTGTCGGGTAGGAAGCGGTGGCAGTTTTCGCAGTAGAGCATTGTTGTTTCTTGGACAAAAATATAGCCGTTATTGAATATTTTCATTAAATGGTTTTGGACGAACTCTTTATGCACGGGGTTTTCTGTTCTTGTGTAGTTGTCGAAGGATATTCCCCACTCTTTAAAGAGCGCAGAAACCCTTGCATGGTTCTTATCTGTTAAATTTTTGGGCGAAACCCCAAGCCTTATGGCTTCAACTTCTATTGGTGTTCCATGCTCATCCGAACCGCTAACCATTACAACTTCTTCGCCCTTCAGCCTGTAATAGCGGGCAACCACATCCGCGGACAAAACAGAGCCAACTAAATTGCCTATGTGGGGTGTAACGTTTATGTATGGCCATGCGGAAGTGACCAAAACTTTTCCGAGTTTCACGCACCTCCAAACTATATGAAAATGTGAGTACTATTACTTAATTATTTATGTTGCCTCTACAGCTTTAAGCGCTTCTTCTATTTCCCTTCTCTCCTCCTCGCTCAATGGCAGTGCTGGACTTCGCGGGTAACCCGCTAGCAAGCCAAACAGTTTTAATGCCTCCTTTATTGTTGAGAGTTGATTGTACTTTTTCACGAGAATTTCATTTAAGTAGTTTAAGCGCTGCTGCAAAAGGCTTGCTTTTTCATAATCGCCCCTCTTGAAAGCGTCATACAGACTTCGGTAAATTCTTGGGAAAACATTTGCCACAGCGATTACGGCACCCTTCCCTCCCAACATTAGGGTTGGAAGAGTAACATCAGCGGTTCCAGCTAACACTGAAATTTTGTCTCCAGCCAATCGGATAGTTTCAGCTATGCTTCCAATGTTGCCTCCGCTGTCTTTTACGCCCACAACATTTTCATATTCCGAAGCAAGCTGAGCAATCACAGCCGGGTCTAAGGAAAAGCCTGTGAATTTTGGCACGCTATAAAGCACTATTGGTAGGTCAACGGCTTCTAAGACGGCTTTATAATGCGCTATCAACTCCCTATTTGAAGTTTAAAATAAAACGGCGTCACCACCAAAGCGGCGTCAACACCCAACTCTTTAGCATCCCTTGTAAATTGGATGGTTTCTCTTGTGCTTAGGCTTCCCGTTCCAGCAATGACGCTGACCCTCCGCCAGCCTCCTCCATCACAATTTCAATAACTTTCTTTCGCTCCTCTCTGTTGAGGTAAGGCGCTTCACCATTGCTTCCACAAGGCACAAGCCCAGAAACTCCACCATCAACCCGAAACCTTAAGCATTTTCTCAAAGCCTCTTCGTCCAATTCGCCTTCCCTTATGAAAGGCGTTATATGCGGCACAAAAATTCCATCTAAGCTTATCCTTGGCATAATTTTACCTCTACAATTCTGAAAAGCCTAATAGCTTATATTGCTTTAGAAAGAAAAATGAAGGAGATTTATTTTATTCTCCCTTTTCCTCTGCCTTCCACATCACTTGGGGTCTACGCGCTGAAAGAAACACAGTGGCAGCGATTATAACTGTGCAAACAATTATTAACACCACTTGAATCGTGAATAACGTTATTATACTATCCATAGCTTTAAGCGACGCATATGTCTCACCTGTAACAACATCAACAGAAACACTGCCTGTTTGGTAAGTTGTTGATCCTCCGAACTCATAATAAACCCTGAACTTGACATCTCCTCCGCTTGCCCTGTCGTCTTTTGGTATTTCGAATGTGTCCGTTCCGCTATAGTTTCCATTAGGAGAAAGGTTGGCGTCGATTATGATTGTCTTGTTTCCTCCCCAAATTACGTTATACCAAGGGTACTCAATTGTGACATTTTTCAGAATAGCAGTGGCATCGCCTCTGTTATATATCCAAAATTTCGACGTCACCGTTTCGCCAGGTGTGTAGTATGTTTTGTCCGTATAGCCATAAACCACCAAATCCGGAGCTGCTGCCTTGGCTGTTTGTGCAAATATAAACGCTGAGGTCAATATTGTTGCTGCTATAAGAATCAATATAATTTTACCTTTCATTAAATCACCTGCTTAGAGTCTGTTCTAGCTTTAGATTCTATTTAAAATTTGTCATAATCAGTTTGTGACAGTTTTTGCAAAATTTTATTCATACTCCTAGCTGAGGCATCGGTTCTTATTCCTTTTGGATTGAAGTGGGGTTGAGTGGCTCGGAGGCTTTTCGTTTTCAAAGTCTCAATAACCTTTTTAACTGATGGAACTGGAAAGCCGAATTTGTCACATATCCTGTCGATGACATAGTAAGTTATTGGAGCGTCAACTTCATTTTTTATTAAGGTCAAAATTTTATGGATTTTTTCTTTCTGCTTAAACACCATGTTTTCAACTTTGTTTTTCATCAATTCACAAAATTTTTTGTCTGTTACTTTTCCAAGCCATAATGGTCCAGCGTAATCCAATTTTAAGTTGCATTCGCTGCATCGCCCGGAATGCCCAATTAAAGACGGTGTTTTTAGGGTTTCTCTGTGGAAACAATTGAAACAGTGCAGTATATAACCCATGTTTTTTAGGCTTTCATCAGCCTTTTTTGCGCCATAGGCTATTTCTGCATATAGGCGAATGTAATGGTTTGTGCTATGACTAAAGACAACATTTATGCCAATGTCATATTTTGCAGCTGTTGCGGCTAAGCATCCAGCCAGAAGCCTCAAAGCCAATTCATGGCAATATTCTGTTCGCAGTGGTTTTCCACCATATTTGCGTATACACGCTTTCGGATAGACTCCACATAAGGGCGCCATGTCCGTTGCTGTTAGGGCTATAAGGCCGCCGTCTCTTAGGGCTCTTATGGCTGAATCCAGATATGGAACTGGTGAGCCAAAGGGGTCTATGTCTATGGCGTCAAACCTTTTTCGGGGCGCCCCATAACGGCTTAAGAGGCGGTTTGCATCCTCATTCTTCACTATGACACGCTTATTTAGCTTATTCATTTGCACGTTAGCCTTTGCAAGCTGGAACGCTTTTTCGTTAATATCGTTGATTAAGACTTTTTTGACGCCTTCAACTTCGCTTGCAAAGCGTATACCCCTAACGCCGCAGCCTGCTAAAGGTTCGCAAACAACAATTTTGCGGTTGACTGTTTTTTGGTATGTTTGGAGGGCTAGGACGGCTATGTCGCGGTTTAATTCCATGAGTGGGTTGTAGAAGACTGGAGCCTTTGAAGGTGCATACTCAGAAGGCGTTTTAACGAAAGCCCTAAGCTTTGGAACTAATATTTTAACTTTGCCTTCATGCACAATTTCTGTTGGAAAATCCATGCTTAGGCTTTCCTCATTTAGGGATTATGAGAAATCATTAATTAAGGCAATATTAGAATTCTGGTTTTGGGATGCAAAATTGGAAAAGCGTGTTTTGCTTTTAACTGGCAGTCCAGGAATAGGAAAGACAAGTGTTCTGCTAAAGACGGTTGAAGCATTAAAGGCTAAGGATTATAGTGTGGGTGGTATGATAAGCCGTGAGGTTCGCTCATGCGGAAGGCGGGTTGGTTTTGAAATTTTAGATTTAGGCAGCAGTAGGCGTGGGTGGCTTGCCCATGTAAACCAGAAGGTTGGTCCTCAGGTTGGCAAGTATCGTGTTAACTTGGCGGATTTGGATAATATTGGAGCAGAAGCCATTTTGAAGGCTATTGCGGAATGCGATGTCATAGCTATAGATGAGATTGGTCCTATGGAGTTGTTTTCTGAAAAATTTAGATTAGCCGTTAAAAGGGCTGTTGAAAGCCCCAAGCCAATAATAGGTGTTGTGCATTGGAAAGCGAAGCATAGGCTTATTGATGAGGTGAAGGCGAGGGAAGATGCGGAAATTTACGCTGTTACGTATGAAAATAGGGATAGAATACATGAGGCAATTTTGGTTAAAGCCATTGAATATTTTGAATCAAAAAGAAAGAGTGATTAGTAGTTTTCGCACCATAATTCAAAGTAGCTTCTTGGATGGTCGCAAACTGGACATTTTTCTGGCGTTTCCTTCCCCTCAAAAACGTATCCGCAGTTTCTGCACTTCCACATGACTGGCGAGTCCTTTTTGAACACTTTGTCCTGTTCCACGTTTGCCAGCAACTTTCTATATCGCCTTTCATGGTATTCTTCCACCTTAGCAACCATTCGGAAAGTTCTTGCGGCTTCTGCAAAGCCTTCTTCATCTGCAATTTCGGCAAAGTTTGGATAGAGGGTTCCCCACTCGTGTTTTTCTCCTTCAGCTGCAGCCCTCAAATTTTCCGCTGTTGAGCCAATAACGCCGGCTGGATAGGCAGCCGTAATCTCCACCATTCCGCCTTTCAAGAGTTTAAAGAATAGTTGCGCATGCTCCTTCTCATTTTCGGCTGTTTCTGTGAAAATGGCGCTTATTTGTTCATAACCTTCTTTTTTGGCGACGCTGGCGAAGAAAGTGTAGCGGGTTCTCGCTTGGGATTCTCCGGCGAAGGCAGCCAACAAATTCTTTTCGGTTCTGCTACCTTTCAAATCCAAAAGGCTAAACCTCCATTTAGACCCAATATTTCGTTTAGAACGCATAGTAAGATTTTGCAGAAAAGATAGAGAGTAGACTCCGTATTGGTTGTGCTGTAAACCAAAAAATGTTATAACTTTAAAATTGTTATAAAATTTAGAAGGCTTTCTAATGTTGGTTGCGGGCGTTGATGATGCTGGAAGGGGCTCCGTGATTGGTCCATTAGTTATAGCTGGAATCCTCATGAAGGAGGAGGAATTGCCAAAACTTGCTGAATTAAAGGTTAGAGATTCGAAGCTTTTGTCGGCACATAGGCGGGAAATTCTTGCTGTTGAAATTAAGCGGGTTGCCCAAAAATTTAGTGTGGTAAAAATTTCGCCGAAAGAAATTGACAAGGTTGTGGAGAAGGGCAGAAAGCTTCATAGGTTAAACAGGTTGGAGGCGCAGAAAATGGCTGAAATCATTGAAATGCTTAAGCCAGACATAGCTTATGTTGATGCTTCTGATGTTTTGGAAGAAAGGTTTAAGCAGCACATTCTAGAATGCTTATCCTTCAAGCCGAAAATTGTTTCTGAACATAAGGCGGATAGGAAGTATCCCATAGTTTCTGCAGCGTCGATAATTGCGAAGGTGGAAAGGGATAAGGCGATTGCCGAATTAGCGGAAAAGTATGGAGATTTGGGCTGTGGATACCCAACAGACCCGAAAACTTTAGGTTTTCTGAGGCGATGGTTGGAAAGGTTTGGGGAATATCCAGACTTTGTTAGGAAGTCTTGGAAGCCGGCTAAAAGGGCAAAAAGCGAAAACGATTCACGCCAGAAAAGGCTTGTTTAAAGCCTTATTAGGTCTTCTGGATTTTTTATTTTTGCGATTTCTTCCTTGTAAATGCATGCAATATCCTTGTTTGTTGGTTTTCTTCCTTCTGTTATGAGGATTGGGTGGGCTTTTACGATTTTGCTTACGCTTATGATTTCGTCAACCCGCTTGTTTAATTCCTTTTCGTTGTTGTTTGCGATTCCGCCTATTATTCGCATTTTATCTTCTGGAACGGTTACAACAAAGTCGAAGGGCGCCTTCTTTACTGCTGTAATGTTGTAGCGGGAGAATTTTCTGAAAATCTTTTGGAGAAGCTTGTTTCTGGTTATGGCTTGTCCAGCCCGTGATAGGAAACATTTGCGTTGTTCTTTTGATTTTTCGAATATGTTTATGGATTTTGCCACTGGAATCCCAAGCGTGTAAACTAGGTTGTAGGCTGCTGAGACAGAGGCTTTAGCCAAGCCCCGCTCATAACCGTAAAGGGTTCTTCTGGAAATGCCAATCATCTCCGCCATTTCACCCACAGACATGCCCAATTCTTGTCTCCTTCGTTTAACAGCTTCCCAATTAATCTCTACATAGTAGCCTCCTGGAGCAGCTTGAATTAAGGGGTGGATGTTTCTGAGTATGATGTTTTCGAAGGTTTTTGGGGTTACAGCAAAAATGTTGTATCTGGAATAGACTGTGTCATCTTCTAAGGTTTTTTTTCGGGTTTTTTCGCTTATCAAGACTGAGGTGGCTGAAACAGATTTTGATATGAGTTTAAGCTCTTCTGAATCCGTTTGGGAGAAGTTGTCAATGTCATGCTGAAATTTTATAAAAATCACTTTTTCGTTTTTTCTTGCTGCATAGTCGAAGCAGCTTGGTCTGCAACAACATTTTTCTGAAACCCTAAAGCCTGCTTCTTTCAGCACTTCTTCTGGAGCCTTAAAGTTTTCCTTCTCCCTATAAGTCATCGAAACGTCACAAAAGAATCATAAGCAATGTCTGATATAAACTATACTTATCTTCTATAACAATAGTACATTTCACGTAAATCGTTATTTTTGGGCTACTATCATGGCATGAGCTTTATCGTAGGGTTCTAAATGCACAACTTCCTCTATGCGAAAGCCCCTGTTCTCCAAAACCCTAATCTCACGCTCATAAATTTCGGATGGCTCTTTTGTCACGTCTATGCTTTGGGCTTTAACTGCAAGCATTATCCACCCACCATCCTTTAGAAATAAATCAGCATTATCAGCCAAAATTTTTGCTTGTTCAGGCTGGGCTATGTCACAGTAAATGTCATCAACCTTTCCACTTATAAAAACCGCATACTTTTCTGGAAAACGGGCATCCTCCAAAATTGGCACCATGTTAACCCTATAAGCACAAACGTTGTTGACAAGCTCCCTTAGGGCTCTTGCAGCAAACTCCACGCAATAAACATGCCCATCCCCGCCAACAATGTCCGAAACGTGGCTTGCTGTTGTTCCAGAGGCAGCCCCAAGATAAAGAACCCTATGCCTTGGCTTTATGGGAACAGTCCTCAAATCTTTTAATATAGCAGCTGCCAACTTACTCCTAAAAGCATCCCAAACCCGATACTCAAAACCCTCAAAGCGTATAAGCCTCTCACCATAAACATTTCTTCCAGGCGAAAGATTTTTTGTGGCAAGTCTTTGGGCTCCATCCTCAAGCGTAACCTCAAAAATTGCGGGAAAACGCGGATGCGGTTTAACGTTTACCTGCACGTTTCCATTTTCTCCTCCTCTCACGCTTAAGCTTCCTTTCTGGAATAGGCGGAGGCTCAGCATACTTCTCATGAATTTCGTCTATTCGCTTTTCCAAGCCAGCCTTCAACTCTTCGCCCAAATGCCGCCCACCAAAAGCATCAGCCCTAACAGCAATAGCCAATTTCCCAGCCAAAGCCCTTGCAATTTTACCCCTATGCCACTTTTTGGCTTCATGCAAAAACGTGTGCTGAAAGATTATTCCATGCTTCGGCGGCTTCGTCCCAGTCTTCAAAGAACGAAAGAGGGCTTTTTCAGCGCCTAAAACCTGAATTGTGCTGGCGGGCATCTTAGCTAAATTCGCCAAACCCCCAGAAAGCGCAATTAAACGAGCCCCCAAAAGGGAACCCACCAAGGCTTTCGTATTTGGAGCCACCTCCTCCATAGCCATGTCCAAATATTGCTCTAAATTTTGCCTTAACTGGTATAAACCCAGCACATTCCTGCACAAATCTTGAATCTGAGCCAAGTCTGTTTCGGTTATGTCTGCACCCATTGAGGATTCAGCCATTTTGGCTATTTGCTCCGCCTTAGCCTTAGGAAAATCCTCCTTCTCAAGCCTTTCAACAATGAAATTCTCCTTGCTTCCAAGCTCCGATACTAAGCGGGCGTAAGTTTCATGCTTATCCACCAAACGGTCAAGCTCTGGAAAGTGAATGCCATACCATTCCCTAATGCGTCCCATAAACAAGTTTATGGTTCTATCCAAATCATCCAAAGTTTGAATAGCCTGCGCAACAATCAAGTCTCTTTTCTCCACAGCCCCCTTAACCCTTAACTTGGCCATCTCCATACTCACTTTATGCACCCAAAGGCTAAACTCCCCTGAATCCTTGGCAAAGCCAGTTTTGACAGCAAAACTTTCCATACTAGACCTAAGGACATCACCAGCAGAAGAGGGCTTAGAAACCTCCACTTTGACTTTAAACGTTTCCTCAATTTCTTTGGCAAGACTTGAATTTTCAAAAACGAAAATTTCATAACCACCCCCCTTAAGCCTCTCAACCAACTCTTTAACTTCATTCACAACTTTTCCATTCGCAATTTTCATTAAGGCTTCAGCAGCCTTTTGAGGGTCCTTAGGAAACAAAATATTAGCTATTAGCTCGTTATTCTCGTTGAAAGCCAAAACTCCAAAAGAACACTCAACTATTGTTGCCTTCACGCTGATGCCTCCTTCCCCATTAACAATTATTCCATAGCTTTATCCCATAAATAGTTGTTGCACAAATCTTAAGTGCAAAAAGAAGCATACTTTTCCAAAACAATGGAGAGAAAGCAAATTTATGAATAACCTAAAAAGTTTAGTGGAGAAAATTAAAAATTTAGAAACTGAAAGAAAAAATCTTATGCTGGAAATCGAAGAGCTTAGAAAAATGGCTGACGCCAAAGCCAAAGCTTTAGAAAGCGAAATAAGCATGCTAAGGGAAGAAGTAAAATCCTTAAGAATATTGCTTGGAGCAGAAGAACCAGGAATGGAAAAGAAAAAGAAGAAATAAGCAATAATACCGCCTTACAAAACTAAGCTTTATCTTACCAAAACAACAACATTACAGAAACCACCCGCGGTGAAAACTTTGAAAGAAAACCGTTTAGGCATAAATCTGGCTGGTTTAAAACTCCAAAATCCAACAATGTTGGCTTCTGGAATTCTGGGCTACACAACTGAAACATTCAAAAACATCGCCGACGGCGGGGCAGGTGCAATAGTAACCAAGTCTGTTGGCTTAAAACCAAGAAGCGGCTACGCAAACCCAACAGTAACACAAACCAATTGCGGCCTAATAAACGCCATGGGACTCCCAAACCCAGGAATAGAAGAGTTCGCCAAAGAAATAAGCGAAACAAAAAACGTTTTACATATCCCATTAATTGTCAGCATTTATGGTTTCACAGCAGAAGAATACGCCACAGTAGCAAAGAAGGCTGCGACTGCAGGCGCCGATGCCGTGGAGCTTAATGTTTCATGCCCCCACGTTAAAGAGACAGGCTCAGAAATTGGACAAAAAGCCGAAATTCTAAAAGAGGTTATAAAAAAAGTTAAGGCCGCCGTGCCCAAGCCAGTCTTTGTTAAGCTTTCTCCAAACGTCACAAGCATAATGGAAATTGCAGAGGCTTCTGTTGACGCTGGGGCTGATGTCATAACAGCCATAAACACTGTTAAAGCCATGGCAATCGATGTGGAAACAGCCAAGCCCATCCTAAGCAATAAGGTAGGCGGGTTATCCGGACCAGCAATAAAGCCCATAGCCTTAAGATGCGTCTACGAAATTTACCAGCATGTTAACGTACCCATAATAGGTTGCGGTGGAATAACAAACTGGCACGATGCCGTGGAATTTCTTTTAGCTGGAGCCTCAGCAATTCAAATTGGAACAGCCATAGCCACGAAAGGGTCAAACATATTCAAGGCGATTACAAGGGGAATTGATGCTTATTTAAAAAGGAAAGGCTTTAGGAGCGTGGATGAAATTGTCGGGTTATCGCATAAAAGCTAACAAACACAGAGCAACAAGAATTTTAGACATAAAGAAGGAAAGCCCAACAGTTAAAACCTTCACTTTTAAAGATAAGATATGCGCAAGGGCTAAGCCAGGACAATTTCTTATGCTTTGGATTCCAGACGTGGACGAAATTCCCCTAAGCATATTAGATGTGGATGAGGAAGGCAATGTTTCTGTGGCTGTTAAAAAAGTTGGTGAGGCAACCCGAGCCTTACATAACAAAGGGGTTGGCGATTTTATAGGCTTGCGAGGACCATTCGGAAACAGTTTCACTTTGAAGGTTGGGAAAATTTTGGTGGTTGGCGGCGGAATCGGAATGGCTCCACTATTTTTTTTAGCGAAAAAGTTGGCGCCTAAAGCTTCAAAATTAACCCTTGTGGTTGGTGCGAAAACAAGGGAAGAATTGCTCTTCATGGAAAAACTGAAAGGCTGGTGCAAAGGAGAGAATTTGTTGGCAACAACCGATGATGGAAGTTATGGCGTTAAAGGCTTAGCCTCAGAAGTTTCAGAAACAATTTTAACCAAAGAAAAATATGATACAGTATACGCTTGTGGACCAGAGCAGATGATACGCAAAGTCTTTGAAACCGCTGAAAAAGCTAGAATAAGCATGGAAGCAAGCTTGGAACGCCTAATGCGCTGCGCTATAGGCTTGTGTGGAAGCTGCGTCATAGGAAAATACCGCGTTTGCAAAGATGGTCCAGTTTTCAATGATGAACAGTTGAGAGAGGTTAAGGATGAGTTGGGAATTTCCAAACGAGATTTTGATGGAAAAAGGATACCGCTTTAAGCTGTGTTTTAAATGCCCTTAACGCCTCTTCATGCACTTTCTCTCATGTTCATTTATTTTAAGGATAAGAAGCGGGTTGACCCTTTGGCTTTGACGGTTTCAGCCACCTTTATTGATTTGGAACCCCTCTATTATCTGTTGGTTGGAGAACCATTAGACCATAGGATTTGGCATGGCTTCGCATTGGCACTAACCGCCTACCCCATCCTCGTCACAATTGGAGTTTATTTTGTGGAGCGTTTGTTTGGGAAAAAGTTGTGGTTTGCATATAATGCCTTACGGCTTAAACCAAAGCAAGTGCGATATCCCATTTTAATAGTATACCTTTGCAGTTTGCTCGGAGGCTTCACTCACGTCTTTTTTGACATGTTCACCCATAAGGATATACCATACGTTACTTACCCATTAGCTTATGGAAACCCATTCTATTTGGGAACCGCCTCAATCATTGTTGAAATGACGGTAATTATATTAGTGGTTTATTCTATTTTGGAGTGGACAAAAGCGAAATAAAGAGAAAGCAATTAGAGAAGTTTTAAATGATTATTGTGGTAATCGAAAATTAAAAGGGTGGAAATGTTATGGAAAATTCGAAGAAAATAGTCATAGCCCAATTTTTAATAATTGGTTTGCTCTTGGCACTTTTAGTTTATATGTTTTCAAAACCAACCACCAATCCAATTGGGGCAAGTTTTATAGTTTGGCGGGAAGGAGACAATTATTGCGCTGCTGACGCTGGGGGGAATCGGGTTTAGCGGGAAAAACGCAAGCCAAGTAATCCAATCAGCCATGGACTCTTTAACCACAAATAGGACATGGAAGGAAAAAATAATATTAAAAGGCAACTTCACAATTTCAAACACCATAATTGTAAAGTCATACACTATTCTCGAGTTTCAGGGAAAAATAACTGTTGCAGACAACGTCAACATAGATGCTGCAATAAAATCCGAAGGTTTTGATGAATTTGCTGGCACAAACTCCACGGGCGCGGCTGTAGAGGTTGAAATTGTGGGCTTGAAACTTGACGGAAACCACGCATGCAATTTCGGTTTAAAACTTTATGGAAGAAAACTAACATTAAAAGACGCAAACATTTACTATGGCAAGGAAGATGGCATATGGACAGAATGGAGCACCGACCCAGGAGTCAGCAATCCAGATGAGGCAATGGAAGGAATCTTCTCAAA